>SUWT01000016.1 GCA_015061335.1 Lentimicrobiaceae bacterium
CCACGTCAGTAGTTTGATATATTTCTTAAAAAACGTTCCCGATAAATGTCATTTACCGAGACACACGTTCTATGAACTTGTTCTTGCCTAATATTTGTATGTTATTTTCCATATTGTTTCCTTTCATTTTTCGTTCTGCAAATTTTGTAATTATATTTCAATAATCCAAACTTTTTTAAATATTTTTTTATAAAATCTGGAGGGGTAAATCGTTGATTATCAAGTGATTGAATTTATAAACTAAGGTTTTGAACTATGGCTATTGAACTAAGGTTTAAAGTTCAACGTTCATAGCTGACAGCTGATAGCTGATGGCTGACAGCTAATTTTCAATTTTCAATTACATCCTTCGTACCAAGTCCGTATCAAGTTCGTATCAGATTCGGAAAAGTTTATCCGAAGTTTTTTTACTTTTTCGGATTTCATTCCTAAAAAGTTTCAAAAAATCAGGAATCAATTCCTAAAAAGTTTTATTTTTGCAAAAAAAATATTTCTTATGATTAAAAGAATTATAAATTCTAAAATAAAAGAACAATTATTTAAAGGCAAAGCTATAATACTGATGGGAAGCCGTCAAATTGGGAAAACAACTTCTCTAAAGGAGATATTCTCTTCCGATGATAATGTGCTGTGGTTAAGCGGTGACGACAATGACACACAATCGTTTTTTGAAGAAATAACTTCAGACCGTCTGAAAATTATTTTTGGAAATAAAAAACTCATTATAATAGATGAAGCTCAACGTATTAGCAATATCGGACTTAAATTAAAGCTTATCACAGACAATATATATGATTTACAATTAGTTGTCACAGGAAGTTCTGCATTTGAACTTGCAGACAAAACCAAAGAACCTCTGACAGGACGAAAGTGGGAATATCAGATGTTTCCTTTGTCATTTCAGGAGATGGTAGAGCATCATGGATTCGTCACTGAGAAAAGATTGATTCCTCACCGCATGGTGTATGGATATTATCCTGAAGTAGTTACCAATCCCGGAAATGAAAAAATGATACTTAAATCTTTATCGGACAGTTATCTGTATAAGGATGTTCTTGCTTTAGATTATATAAAGAAGTCAGATAAACTGATGAAATTATTGCAAGCATTAGCTTACCAGATTGGTTCTCAGGTATCATATAACGAACTTTCTCAAATTGTAGGTGTTGACGCAAAAACCATAGAAAAATACATCCAAGTGCTTGAGAAGTGTTATATAATTTTCAGGTTAGGTTCATTTAGCCGTAATCTGCGAAATGAACTTACGACTTCGCGCAAGATTTATTTCTACGACAACGGAATCCGTAATGCTATAATTTCCAATTTTATGCAAATTGAAAACCGTAATGACATTGGTGCTTTATGGGAAAACTTCTTGATTTCTGAAAGAATGAAATTCACGGAATATAATAACAGATGGTGTAACAAATACTTCTGGAGAACAAAATCTCAGCAAGAAATTGATTATGTCGAGGAATACGACGGAAAGTTACATACATACGAGTTCAAATGGAATGAAAATGCGAAAGTCAGATTCCCCAAATCATTTATCGAGGCATATCCTGACTCAGACTATCATATCGTTACACCAAAAAACATTGAAGATTTTCTTTTAACTTAGAAGATAATTTCCATACCTTCACTAAGCATTTTTTATTAAATTTGCAAAATAATATTATTCACAGTGACAGATATTTTAAATGGTTTAAATAGCCCTCAAAAAGAAGCAGTTACAACTGTCGAGGGTCCGGTTATGGTTATTGCTGGTGCAGGCTCAGGCAAGACGAAAGCCCTCACCCACCGCATCGCCTACATGATACAGGAAGGCATCAATCCTTTCTCTATCATGGCTCTTACTTTTACTAACAAGGCAGCAAAAGAGATGAAGGATCGTATCATGAAACTCGTCGATCCTCACGCCGCCCGTAACGTATGGATGGGAACTTTCCACTCCATCTTCGCTCGTATCCTCAGAATAGAAGCTCAACATCTCGGCTTCACCCCTGATTTCACAATTTACGATACCGACGACTCAAAACAGCTCATCAATGCGATATTGAAAGAACGCGAGTTAGACACCAAGGCTTATCCTGCAAAATATATCTTACATCGAATCTCTATGGCGAAGTCGGCTTTATATACTCCCGAAGATTATTGCAACAACTTCGAGATTCAACAGCAGGACGTTAGAGCCAACAAACCGCTCATCGGTGAGATTTTCAAGACATATAACAACAGACTGCAACGCGCCAACGCCATGGATTTCGACGACATATTATTTTATACCAACGTATTGCTGCGCGACTTCCCTGAGATTCTCTATAAATACCAACAACGTTTCGAATACATCCTCGTAGATGAGTATCAAGATACAAACTACGCACAATATCTGATTATCAGAAGAATCGCGGCGATGAGAGAAAACATCTGTGTTGTCGGTGATGACGCACAAAGTATCTACGGTTTCCGTGGCGCGAATATCCAGAACATCCTTAACTTCAAGAACGATTATCCGGAGCAACGTCTCATCCGTCTCGAACAGAATTATCGTTCGACAAAGACAATCGTCAATGCAGCCAACAGCGTGATTGATCATAACAAAGACCAGATCAAGAAAAAGGTATGGTCTGATAAAGAAGAAGGCGAACTCATCACAGTGTTACGCGCCACTTCCGACAACGAAGAAGGCACTCTCGTAGCAAATTCCATCTTCGGATATAAGATGTCGCGACAACTCAACAACAAGGATTTCGCCATCTTATATCGTACCAACTCGCAATCACGTTCTTTGGAAGAAGCTCTCAGAAAACAAGACATACGTTACAGGATCTACGGCGGACTTTCATTCTACGACCGTAAAGAAGTGAAAGACCTCCTCGCCTACTTCCGCGTCGTGATAAATCCGCACGATGAGCAGGCATTGTTACGTATCATAAATTATCCTGCAAGAGGAATCGGGAAGACAACGATAGAACGTCTGATGGTCGTTGCCGACGAACGTAAGCAAGCCATATGGGACGTCATCGCTTCCGACGAAGAACCGATGCCAAAAGATTTCAACAGTGGCACAGTGAGCAAACTACGTAATTTCGCCACCATGATAAAGAGTTTCCAGACGCTTCTCAACAAGCAGAACGCCATCGAACTCGCGAAACATATATGCAATACAGTCGGCATAATAAAAGACCTGAAAGAAGACGACACTCCTGAAGGATTGGCTCGAGTACAAAACATAGAAGAACTTCTCAACGCCATCATGGAATTCTCCGACAAGCAAGTCGATGAAGTGACAGGCGAACAGAACGAAGTGACATTGAACAAATTCATGGAAGACGTTGCACTTCTCACCGACCAGGACAAGAAAAACGACGAAGACGACGACTACGTCACTTTGATGACAATACACAGTGCCAAAGGCTTGGAGTTTCCTTACGTTTATATCGTAGGTCTTGAAGAGAATCTCTTCCCTGGCATTCAATCGTTAAGCACACGCGAAGATCTGGAAGAAGAGAGACGATTGTTCTACGTAGCGTTGACGCGAGCCGAAACGAAATTAGTTCTCAGTTATGCCGAGAGCCGTTATCGTTGGGGAAATCTCACATTGAGCGAGCCGTCACGTTTCATAGAAGAAATAGACCAGTCGTTGATAGAGAGGACAAGAAAAGCATCTTTCAGAGGAACATCAAGTTTTGACGAAGGAATCAACTTCAGCAATCCATTCTCAAAAAGTTTTCAGACACGTAGAGACGTCACACCAGTGGCGTCTAACACGACAAAAGAATTCCAGACGAGAACGACGCAAGCAAGCAGCGCCACACCTATCAACACACCGAAGAACAACAATTCGGACTTCGTCGCTGCCACACCAGACGAGATTGACGAAGGCATGAGAGTTCTGCATCAGAAGTTCGGACAGGGAACCGTGATGAAAGTAGAAGGCATCGGTCCGAACAAAAAAGCGACAGTAATGTTTGACGATTGTGGATCAAAGCAATTAATGCTTAAATTTGCAAAATTAAATATTCTAAAATAGAAACAGCTATCTTATAGCTAATAACTTTATTTTCAAAACAATAATAAATGGAAAAAGAAGGTTTAAAATATAATACAGAACGTGAGAATCTAATAATTTCTGAATATGGGCGTAATATACAGATTATGATCAAGCATCTTTTAGAGATAGAAGACAGAAAGAAAAGAACAGATGCTGCACATTTCATAGTTAATATCATGGCTCAGATGAACCCACAGGTCAAAGAATCTAACGATTATCTTCATAAATTATGGGATCATTTGCATATAATATCAGAATACAAATTGGATGTAGATGGGCCTTTCGATCCACCGCAAGCTGATGTCATAGCAGCCAAACCAGAACATGTTGGTTATCATAAGAATGATATTAAACAAGGTCATTACGGTCATTATATTCCCGAATTTCTTAATAAAATAAATGAAATAGGAGATGGTCCAAAGAAAGAGGCTCTTTTAATAGCTACTGCCAATCAGATGAAGAGAGATTACCTCAACTGGAACCGTGAGACCGTCAACGACCTGTTGATTCTTGACGATTTATATAAATTATCAGGAGAAAACATCATTATGTCTATGGATACAAAGTTAATGTCAACAGGTGAGATTATTCCTAAAGCTCTAGTGGCACAGCCTCAGCAGGCAAAAAAGAAAAAAGCAAAGAAGCAACAAGTTACCAAGAAACAACCGAATCCAAACAGACCGAATAAGAAAAATTGACACTTTTTATAGAATCTGAGAAACTGAGAATCTGAAAATCTGAGAAGTTTTTCTTAGATATAATTGCCAAAAATGGTTGGCAAAATTATTGTAAAGAATGTATATCAATTTTGGCAACATTACCTTTTTTAGAATCTGAAAAATTTTTCTCGAAATATTTTTCTAAATTTCCAATTTTTCAGGTTTTCAGATTTTGATTATAATTGCCTCGAATTCGAGTTAATTAAAATATCGGACAATATTCATCAGTACATATAGGAAGATATGAAATAGAAATTTATGCTGTCGTGATATTTTGTAAATGCAGGATAATAAGTCTCTTCAAAATGTCTCAAACACGGACCGCAACATACGCTATAAAAAACGGCTATCAGGTAATCCGATTTCTTTCCTTCATGATTCCAATTGTTTCGGTTTATAAATCCTTACCTTTTCGTCGAATTTCTTTTGATCGTAATATGAAGTTCTGTAAAGTCGGTGATGTACTTCGTCGTATAATTCAGCATATTCATAAAGATGATAATCTCCAGATCCAATCAAGGAAATTCTCTTCATACAACTGATATTAGATTACAATTCATTTAACGATTGGTTTTCGTTTATATTATATAAATTTAGGATTAATCAACAACTTCCCAATAGCCACCTTTATCCGGACCGACACGACGAATTTTGTTTTCTTTCTGTAGATTTTTCAGTTGCCATTTAATTCCATCTTGACTTATACCACATAATTTAGACAATTGTTTTCTACTTATACAAGGATTATCCTTTATAATTTCCACTATTTTATCATCGGTTTTCTGGGTAGTTTTCTGGGTAGTCTTCTAGGTAGTTTTCTGGGTAGTTTTCTGGGCAGTTTTCTGGGCAGTTTTCTGGGCAGTTTTCACATAAGACTTATCCATTGGAAGTATAATTCTTGTAAAGTTTTCCATAAAAACGAAACAATCTCTGCTATATGCTTTCAATATACGAGGTATTCCCGAACCAAGAGATTCTACCAGCTCCAAATCACGAAATACTCTCATCAACTCTCTGTTTCTCGGAATAGATATTCCCGTAAAGAACTCCTCTATACGAAGCTGCGCAAAAGTCAATTCTTGCCTGCTTGATGTTATTTCTCCAATTGAATTTCTAACTCTACGAGCAAACTGTTTCTCTATTAATGTCTGCGACATCGGCTCCGCAGCAGTTCCGACTCTTATAAAACATCCTTTACTTGTCATTCCATATTTTGTTTTATAATATGGTTTTTGCAATCCGCTTGCTATCGTTATCTTAATAATTTTAACTCCGCAACAATATTCTTGACTAATATCAAACAATCCCAAAGCTGATGGAGAAATATTGTTTTTAAGACGATCTTTAATTTTAAGCATACAATCGTCAACATTATTAACACCGACGACATCTCCGTCTTTGTCGATGCCAATATAGACAAAACCACCTTCTTTATAATTCAGGAATGCAATGACTTCTTTTTCAATATCCATATCAGAAGTGAATTCGAGTTTATACTCGATTTTATTTGTTTCGTTCATAACATTTTGATTTTTCACAAAAGTATAAAACAAAACACTATCCGTCAAGAAAAAAATTCATAAAAGTTTTTAACATTTTAAAGGTCAACGGTCAATAGTCAACAGACAACAGACTTCGTCCATTTTTTTTAGTTTAAAGTTTAAGGTTTAAAGTTTAAAGTAGTTTTATAGTTGAGAGTTTTTAAGTTTAATAGTTTATCTAAATCCAACCTTAAACCTTAAGCATTAAACCTTAAACCAAATTCTCAGATTTTCAATTTCTCAGATTCTCAGTCATATAAATTAACCTCATACAATCTTTTATTTTTGGAATTATCATCGGCAAACAGGAAATAAGCCTTGCCACCGTGGATTCTCAGATTCTCGATAAAAGGAAATCCTCCTAAGACAGAAACGGTTTCAGCAGTTCCATTTTCAACATCGATTCTCTTAATCGTGGTAATCCCGTCTTCAACGAATGTGGTATAGAATATTGAAGTCGCTTCGTCAAGAATAACTTTCTTATTCCATTTCTGGATGACTTTCATCTTACCGTTCCAATGTTTATATTTATGAAACACAAGAGGTTTATCAACAATATATTCTCCAAGATGATTGTAAATTATCGTCTTACCTTCATCAAAAGAGAACAAAACCAAAGCCGTGTCCGTCTTGAATATAGGATCATAAATCGGTCGCTGAAACATATCTCCGGCATTTTCAAATCCACCGAACTTACTCATATTTATCGCAAGTTCTCTACCCTCTTTATCAACGATATGTCGCAAGAGATTCGGTTTCTTACTACCGTCATTCTTATAAAAATTGTAATAAAGCTCCGTGTTATAAAAGAAATAATTTCCCGTCACGATGATGCTATCCGTAGTACACGCCACATTAGAAAATGACTTCAGGAAATTTTCAAGCGTAGAATGATACAATAGTCGCATCTCGAGAAATTTGTTATTCATCGACAGATGCCCGACTTGCCAAACTTCCTTGGCAGAAACGAGATGCATCTCACCGTAAACGTCCTTAAAGAGATTATAAAACTTATTTGATATCTTAATTTCTTTTAAGGTATCGCAGCTAAAGTTAAGATGCAACAAGGCCGCATTACGTCTTCTTTTGGCAATGATATAAATTCCTTTCTCGTTAATCTCATAATCTTCAATGCTTATCACCTTATTATCATACGCCACATGCGGAACGTTACCAACGATCTCAACTTCCGGCAACATCGTTGAAAAAACATTCATCTTTATTACAAGCGTATTAGTAAAATCATGTTTCTTAACAACATGAAATATATTCTCGTAGGCAAGATGACTTGCAAATATCGAATCGCCTTCTTTTGTTAAAAACAGTTTAAACATTCCCTGTTCGTCACTCACCGCCAGCAAAGTAGAATCGATGGAATAAATGCCGACATTTTCAAGAACCTTGTTTCTGTCGTCGAGACAAACGCCTTTAATTACATTTTCCTGCTGCGAAAAAGCGACGCAACAATTCAAGAGGATGATTATTAAAAGCAGTTTTTTCATGATGTTTTATTATTAACAAGTTTATCTAATAAAATTTTACTTGACATATACAGTTTTGAAAAAGCAAATAATTTTTTACCCAAATCTTTTAATGATGCACCAAAAAGGAAAACTTCCTCATCATCTATTATTTTGATAACTTCCATAACATTTTGATTTTTTTTTACAAAGATAAAAATTCTAATTACACATTCTTCAAAATTAACATTTATTAACTTTTTAAAACATAAAGAGGTTATCGTTTATATTTAAGTCAACAGACATTTATTTAGTTTAAAGTTTAGTGTTTAAAGTTTAAAGTAGTTTTATAGTTGAGAGTTTTTAAGTTTATAGTTTATTATTTTAGGTCAACAGACATTTATTTAGTTTAAAGTTTAGTGTTTAAAGTTTAAAGTAGTTTTATAGTTGAGAGTTTTTAAGTTTATAGTTTATTATTTTAGGTCAACAGACTATTTCCTAATTCCTAATTCCTAATTCCTAATTAATTTCAATCCTTTCAATATAAGAAACAAAACCATGGAGTGCATCTCTTCTTTTCGTGACAGAATAGAGATGTCCTTTGTGTATCACCATCTTTTCCGCCATGAAAGTATTGATATTCAACAGAGGTTTTGTCTTGCCATTATTGATATTTATCTCGTTTAACTTCGTCCCGAATACTGTATAGAATCTTCCATATCCGGAATCCTTATAAATCCTGTGTCGCCAGAAATTCTCTTCCGTAGGATAAGTGATGTCACATTCGTGAAGCTGATTCATATCAAAATCGTATGTTATTATCTTATTATTCAGATGGTCGAAGTAATATATTTTATCTTGAACCTTATAAAGTTGTGAGTCTTTGGGATGAAACCACGCCATCTTCACAAACTCCTCCCAGTCATCATTGGATGGATTACCAAGAAAGAAAAATTTGTGAGTCGCGTGATATTCGCGTTCATCCTTCACCATATCATACGACTTCATATCATTGCAGACTATTATCGTCTCAATGTTTTTAGACTCAAATCCCATCCTGTAAAACTTAGCCACATATCCGTCCATCATGGTCTTTTTAAAAAATACGTGCGTTGGTGTCATGAAGATTATTTTATCCATCACCTCTGCATAATGAGCGATCTCTGTCGCATAATTTATAATATAGTTATTCGTATTATCTTCCCTGACAATCTGATAAACAGAATCTCGTCCCAACATCTGGCAACAATCTAAACAATCGAGAAATAATTTCTCCGGTTTTATATGATTAGGAATGCTAATAGTATCTATTGGGTCGAGCCATAAATCTTGAACTAGAATCCTACATTCATTTAATGTATTACCTTTTCTTTGAAGAACGAAAACCTTGTCATCAAAAATCTCGAAATCATACATAACATAACTTGGTTCGCTGTAACGTTTTATCTTATCTACACTTACGCCGACAGCATCCAACATATAATACGTTTCCTTCATCTTGAAGTTAAGATATATAGTATCGCGATTCGGAATCACGCTCACTAAAGTATCTTCATAACCGATACAAGAAAACAGCAAACCGACTTGCTTTTCAGTCTTAGGCAACGCCATCATGAAATCGCCTTTGTCATCGGAACTTACTCCGAAATTAGTATTGATAATAGAGATGTTCACATTCTTCTCTCCGACATTTCCTTTAACGACGGAATAATTCTGCTGCGAAAAAGCGACGCAACAATTCAAGAGAATGATTATTAAAAGCAGTTTTTTCATGATGTTTTATTTTTTTATGTCAACGGTCAACAGACTTTGTCCACATATTATTTTGCAGTGAGCTATGAGCAGCGAGCTTTTCTGAAAGGCTCATTGCTCATAGTTCATTCTATCGCTACTTCGTACAATCTTTTGTTATTCGTATAATCGTTGGCATATAAGAAATATGCCTTACCATTGTATATCTTCAGATTTTCTATGAAAGGGAATCCGCCGAAGACAGCCAAGTTGCTCACCGTTCCATGAGCCACGTCAATCTTCTTTAATGTCGTAACTCCCTGATTTAGAAATACTGCATAAAACGATGAATTATGCTCGTCCATAAGCACCTTTTTGTTCCAGCCTTCAACGAGACGTACTTTGTTGTTCCAGCTGTTATGTTTATGGAATGTGAGCGGAAACGTGTTAAGTTTCTCAGCTCTGTTGTCGTAATGATTGATGATATTATCTTCAAAATTAAAAACAAAAATCTCGTTATTCATATTAAACACAGGGTCATAGATAGGTTTTTCAAAAAGTGCCTGCGCCTCGCCCCTCCATCCCATCGGACCGAATTTCCTCACGTTCTCCATCAACATACAGCCTTCTTCCCATCTGATATGTTCGAGAACGGTAGTGTCAATCTTCTTCTCTTCGTTTTCACCGATGTCGAAATAATAAAGTTCCTGTCCCCTATTCGTATATAAATGCGTGATGATGACCTGGTCGGTAGCTGCCGAGACATGAGCGTGGATATAATCGAATTGTTCTATTCTGATTCCCATCGTGAGAACCATGCCGACATATTCATCACCACGTTTCATCGTGCCTACCCAATAAGCGGAATCCTGACTCAAAACATGAATCTGGTCATAGACATCTTTATAAAAACGGTCGAACTTACGAGGAAGCTCTATCTCCGCAAGAGTGTCGAAATCATACGACAGATGAAGAAGAGAATAATTTCGCATTCTATGAGCGAGCAGATAGATACCCTGCTCATTCATCTCATAATCGGCGATGCTAACCACCTTATTATCATACGCCACATGAGGGACGTTTTCCACTACTGTCACTTCCGGAAGTTCATAAAACTTCATGTACATCTTGATCGTAAAATACTTGTCTTTAATATCTTCTTCAGTAATCTTATATTCCATCTCGTGATAAGCCACATGACTGAAATTCATGACATCGCCGGTTTTCACTGAACGCAGTTTCAGTTCTCCACGCCAATCCGACACGCCCATAAGATAACCGTCGTCAGTACGGACACTTACATTTTGCAAAGGCTCGTCGTTGTCATTGACGAGTTTTATTTCGACATCGACAGTCTTCTGCGAAAAAGCGACGCAACAATTCAAGAGGATGATTATTAAAAGCAGTTTTTTCATGATGTTTTATTTTTTTATGTCAACAGACAACAGACTTTGTCCACTATTTTTTTAATGTCAACGGACAACAGTCAACAGACAACAGACTTTGTCCACATATTATTTTGCTGTGAGCTGTGAGCAGCGAGCTGACTGCTGATGGCTGATGGCTGACAGCCAATTTTCAATTTTCAATTTTCAATTCTATTTAACCCATTTCCCGCTCTCCAAAATCACGTTCCCGAATCCCGTTCCCCGTTCCCATTTCCCGTTCCCATTTCCCGTTTAATCATTTATACTCATAATGATATGTTCCACTGAAAACGACCTCTACTCCGATAGGAGGATGCACGTCACCTCCGGTAGTTCTCTTTATAGGATAATCGCCCTTATATTCATATTGATGATGGATTTCACCTGATGACGAATCATTCTCTCGTTTATATGAAGAATATGTCAGGTTATTTTTATTAGAGAATTTTTTATAAATGCTTGCAGACCAACTGTCATATAAATTATAATAAGGATTTATTTTGTCGTCATACTTATATGTCTCAGTATATTCTACAGTCTCGCTGCCTTTTGTATATGATTTCTGCGTCTTGATATTTTCGCCTTCCCATTCAAATTCTAAAACCGTAACCCTGTCTTCTTTGGATGATGAACGTTCGGATGTTTTTTTCATGACAGTCTTTACAGCTTCAAGTGTACGCTCAGGCAAAACGAAACGCAAAGGATTAAAGGAAGCATCAGTTATAATCCCACGATTGTCAAACAAAGAAAATTCAGTAAATTCAACTTTAGAAAGACATTCTCCGTCATAGAAACAGTCAACTCTAAAAGCAAGGATGTTTTTCAATGTATCAACCACATCACCAATCTCATTCTGTATAACAAGATCAGTAAAATATGTCTCAACATAATCAAGCACATCATCTTTATAATGATAATATGCAGTCCAATCATGTTTGTCACCGCTAACCGATTCTATCTGACCATTGTCATTATAAGAATATGTCTCTGTGTTATAAACTTTTCCGTCAGAGTCGTATTGGTCTATGCTTTTCAGCTGTTTCTTGTCCCAGTTCCAGAGTTCAACGAGATATTTCTCGCCATTGAGGTTTTCTTTGTATATCCTGTCAATCTTTTTCTTAGGATCATAAACACCGTCGATGTCTTCTTTCTTGCATGATGAGAATACAATCATCAAAAGCGAAAGGAATAATGCAGTCTGTTTCATAATGATATTTTTATTTGTTAATAATATTTATTTTCCGAATCTATATCCTAATGTAATTGAAAACGTATTTAACCTGTCAGTATCAGCATTGTGTCTTTCTCCTGGATGTATGTTGCTATTAAGTACAACCGTAACGCTGCCCTCATAAAGTTCAGAATAATTATACATCAGTTCTGGCTGGATGATAAAGTCTTTTATCATTATCCTGCCGAAAACTCCTAATGTGACATATCCTTTGGGGTAAAGCATCAAATCACCTCTATTGATAGAGAGACTGTTTGCTTTATATCCCAACTTTGGTCCAAATGAAAAATCGGCTTGCGCATTCGATGTTGCTGCCATCATTAGGAACAAACCAAGAAATAGAATTACTTTTTTCATATCGTTTAAATTTTAAATTGGTCAACAGACAACAGTCAACGGTCAACAGATTTTGTCCACAATTTTCAACTTTCAACTTTCAATTTTCAATTTAAGGCGGGTTCTATTTTATTAAATTCTTCTCTTCGATTGAGGGCAGAACCGCATTATTCCCATGATTGAAGATTTATATTTTTCAGTTCTGCAAAGTTTATAATTTATTTTCAAAAATCCAAACTTTTTTTAATATTTTTTACAACATATTGGGGGGGGTAAATCATTGATTATCTGTTATTTAAATAACATTTGATTTCAATTTAAAGTCACACGTCCGTGTGCCTCTACGTGAGAGACGCTTCAATTGTTAATTGTTAATTGTTAATTGTTCATTATATTCCGCCAAGTTCGTATTGAAAAATTCATTACCTTTGCGGTACTTTGTATGACTAATGGCTAAAGACAAAAGGTTAATGGTTTTGCAGGATTTTTTTGTTTAAAGACGCCATTATATGACATCTATATGATAAACTTTAAAACTTAAAACTTTCAACTGTAAAACTACTTTAAACTTTAAACCTTAAACTTTAATAAATGGGAAAATTCAAAATTGTTGGCGGTAACAAATTGCAAGGTAGCATTGTTCCGCAAGGAGCTAAGAATGAAGCTATGCAGATAATTTGCGCTTGTCTTCTCACTGAAGAGAAAGTTACCATCACCAATTTGCCTGATATTGTCGATATCAACAATCTCCTCACTTTGTTGGAGGAAATGGGCGTTGAAGTCAACAGAACATCTACAGATACTGTTGAGATACAAGCCAAAGACATCGACTTCTCATATTTTGAGAAAGAAGATTTTTCCAACAAAGCCACTCGTCTCAGAGGCAGCGTGATGATATTAGGTCCGATGCTCGCCCGTTTCGGAAAAGGATTTTTACCTAAGCCTGGAGGCGACAAGATAGGACGCCGCCGTCTCGACACTCATATCATCGGAATGCAGAAGTTAGGCGCGACATTCGAGAACTGCAACAACTATCAAAAAGCCTCCGCCCCATCCGACGGACTGAAAGGAACATACATGCTCCTCGACGAAGCTTCAGTGACAGGTACCGCCAACATCATAATGGCAGCCGTGATGGCAAAAGGCGAGACTACAATATTCAACGCAGCCTGCGAACCTTATATCGTACAACTATGCAGAATGTTGGTTTCCATGGGAGCCAAGATAGATGGCGTTGGTTCCAACCTTCTCAAGATTGAAGGCGTTTCAAGATTAAACGGAACAACACACCGACTTCTCGCCGATATGATTGAGGTTGGCAGCTTCATAGGAATGGCAGCGATGACAGGCTCAGAACTCACCATAAAGAACGCCGGCATCAAAGACCTCGGCATGATTCCTGACGTATTCCGCCGTCTCGGCATCAAGATGGAATTCAGAGACGACGACATCTATATTCCTGCTCAAGAACATTACGAAGTTGAATGCTTCATGGACGGAAGCATCCTGACAGTTGCCGACGCACCATGGCCAGGCTTCACTCCCGACCTGATAAGTATCGTCTTAGTCGTTGCGACACAGGCAAAAGGAACGGTACTCATTCATCAGAAGATGTTTGAGAGCCGACTCTTCTTCGTCGATAAACTCATCGACATGGGAGCGCAAATCATATTATGCGACCCGCACAGAGCTACGGTCGTTGGTTTAGACAGAGCGCAACAGTTACATGCCGTCAAGATGGTCTCTCCCGACATCAGAGCCGGCGTCGCATTGCTGATAGCCGCTTTATCAGCCAACGGAACAAGCATCATAGAAAACATAGAACAAATAGACAGAGGCTACCAGAACATCGACGAAAGATTAAGAGCTTTGGGAGCGGAGATCTATAGAATCAATTGACAATGTACAATAAAGTTCATAGGTCATAGTCATAGTTCATAGTTCATGGTCATAGTCATAGTTCATAGTCATAGTCATAGTTCATAGTCATAGTTCATAGTTCATAGTCATAGTTCATAGTCATAGTTAAAAAAAATCATGACATTTTGTCAAATTATTCATTTATAAATTGCTGGCAAATTTTTTGATATAGATCAAGTTAATCTAACTATGTAAATAATAATTAACATATATAATCATGGAAGAAAAAATGGAAGAAGGCAAGGTTAACATCAATGATAATCAAACAGATGTCAACAAAGAACAAGAAATTCATCAAGAAGAGTCGAAAGGCAGAAGAAACAAGAAGAATAAGAACGACAAGCAATTCGAGGAGCTTACGAATAAATATAACGAGTTGAACGACAAATATTTACGTCTTTTTTCAGAGTTCGACAATTATAGAAAACGTACTGCTAAAGAAAAAATTGAATTATCGAAGACTGCTTCAGAAGGTATAATGGTAGATTTATTACCTATACTTGATGATTTTGAGCGTGCTCTTCAGACCATGGAAAATAAGGATACCGATGCCAATTATGAAGGTGTCTTATTGATTTACAACAAGTTTAAACGAGTTTTAGAACAAAAAGGTTTGGAAGAAATCAATGCCAAAGACGCTGTCTTCGACACTGACGAACATGAAGCACTGACAAATGTTCCTGTCACTGACGAAAGTCAGAAAGGCAAAGTCTTGGATGTAATTCAAAAAGGTTATAAACTCAACGGCAAAGTCATCCGTTACGCACGCGTCGTTGTAGGAGGTTGATATTAAAATAAAAAACAATGGAGAAAAGGGATTATTACGAAGTACTTGAGGTACCAAAAGGTGCCTCCGCCGATGAGATAAAGAAAGCCTATCGTAAGATGGCTATAAAATATCACCCTGACAAAAACCCAAACGATAAGGATGCGGAAGAGAAATTCAAGGAAGCTGCCGAAGCATACGAAGTGCTGAGCAACCCTGACAAACGTTCTCGTTACGACCAGTTCGGTCATGCAGGCTTGCACGGACAACAAGGCTTCAGCGGAATGGACGACATCTTCAGTCATTTCGGCGACATCTTCAGCGACCTCTTCGGAGGAGGAGGCGGATTTAGTTTCAGCAGCGGTTTTGGAGGTGGTTTTGGAGGTGGAAGACAAGCCCAAAGACATGTCAACAGAGGCGGCAACCTTCGTCTTCGCGTAAAACTCAATCTCAGCGAGATCAACGAAGGAGTAAAGAAAAAAGTAAAGGTAAACAAATTCGTTCCTTGTCAACACTGCGGCGGCAGCGGAGCCAAAGACAACAGCTTCGAGACCTGCCCTACTTGTAACGGAAGAGGTCAGACAGTAAAAATACAGAACTCCATCTTCGGGCAGATGCAGACAGTGACGACTTGTTCTAACTGCGGCGGCGAAGGAAAAATCATAAAGAACAAATGCCCTGAATGTCAAGGCAACGGCGTTGTAAAGAGTGAAGAAATTATTGAACTCAACATCCCAGCCGGTGTAGCTGATGGAATGCAGCTGTCGGTAAGAGGACAAGGTAACGCTGGCGCAAGAAACGGCGTGCCAGGTGACCTCATCATCCTCATTGAAGAAGAAAAAGACAAGAACTTCGAAAGAGACGGCAACGACCTCATACATGAACTTTTCATCAGTTTCCCACAGGCTGCATTGGGCGCAACAATAGAAGTCCCTATCATAAACGGAACAGCGGAAGTTAAGATCCCTGCTGGAACTCAAAGCGGAGAAGTCATAAAACTCAGAGGAAAAGGATTACCAGAACTCAACGGCTATGGCAGAGGCGACATACTCATCAATGTCAACGTTTGGACTCCTAAGAAACTCAACAAAGAAGAAGAGAAAATAATGAGATCGTTACTCGAAAGCGAGAACATTAACCCTTCTTCCGACAAAGATAAAAGTCCGTTCAGGAAATTTAAGAAATTCTTTAGTTAATGTAATAAAGTTTATAGTTGATAGTTTATAGTTAATAGTTGTTATGTAGTTTATGGTTGAAAGTTTATAGTTGATTTTTTTAGTTCGAAATTTCCAATAAACTTTTATACCAAACAACTCTCAACTTTTGAACTACAATAAACTATTAACTTTAAACTATAAACTAATAAATCATGACCAACTTCATCGAGATAAACAACGTCAGTAAGACGTACGGTAACTACAAAGCACTGAACAACATAAGTATCAGAGTGCCGAAACAGAGCATATACGGACTTCTCGGTCCTAACGGTGCGGGCAAAACCACATTGATAAGGATGCTTAACCAAATAACCGCTCCCGACGAAGGCGAGATAATCTTTAACGGAGAGAAACTAAACCGAAGCCACATCTCGCAAATAGGTTATCTCCCTGAAGAACGCGGTCTGTACAAATCGATGAAAGTCGGGGAACAGGCGATATATCTCGCACAACTCAAAGGCGTAAGTCAGAAAGAAGCCGAGAAACGCCTCAAACAATGGTTCAAGAAATTCGACATCTTAAATTGGTGGGACAAGAAAGTCGAAGAGCTGAGCAAAGGTATGCAGCAGAAGATTCAGTTCATCGTCACGGTGATTCATAATCCGCAGCTTCTCATCTTCGACGAACCGTTCTCAGGCTTCGACCCTATAAACGTTAATCTCCTCAAAAAAGAAATATTAGAGTTACGCGACAATGGCGCTACGATAATCTTCTCCACACATAACATGGCGTCGGTAGAAGAACTCTGCGACAACATCATGCTTATCAACAAAGGAAATAAAATCTTGGAAGGCAGCGTCTATCAGATAAAACAAGATTTCAAGGATAACAGCTTTGAAGTTAAGATTAAGGTCGCAGAGTCGCAAGGTCTCAAGGGCGCAGAGACATTATCTATACCAGAAGGTTTCACGTTAATTAACAGTAATATCGATTCTAACGGCGAGATGACTCTGAACATAAAAGCCGAGAATGACATAAATCCGAATGTCTTGATTAATTATCTTTCAGAAAAAGGAACAATCATTTCATATAGAGAACTGCTTCCTTCTATGAATGAGATTTTTATTAATAAAGTTAATGGTTTAGAGTGTAGAGTGTAGAGTAGTTGAAAGTTTATAGTTTTTTAGTTTAAAAGTTTATAAAATACGTAATAAAAAAATTTCAGATTCTCAGTTTTTCAGATTTAAAAATTCTGTTGACCGTTGACTGTTGTCTGTTGACTTAAATAAAAAGGTATGAGTAATTTTAGTGTAATATTAAAACGTGAATATTTAACGAGAGTAAAAAAACGCAGTTTCCTAATCATAACATTCTTAGGACCTTTATTCTTTGCCGCATTGATGATAGCTCCATCCTTGATGATGATGAAATCTGACAGCATGGAAGCGAAGAAAACCATCGCTGTTTTAGATGAGACCGGCTGGTTCGACGGCAAGTTCGAGAGTTCCGACATAAACACATTCATATATACCGACATTAACGAAGACATCGACAGTCTGAAGAAATTTGTCTTGGAAGGCATTTACGATGCTGCCTTATACATTCCAGCGACATCATTGAACGTCCCTACGAATGCTAAGTTGTACAGCAACAAGCAGATTCCTATGTCGTTGAGTTCATACATCAAGAGTGAGATGAAGCAGGAAGTAGAACACAGGAAGCTCCTCGCCCACGGCATCGACCCTAAGATAGTAAAGTCGGTGAACACAAGCATCAACATATCTACCATTCGCATGGACGAAGAAGAAGGAGAGAAAACAAGTTACGCCGAGTTAGAATCTATAATCGGGCTTGCACTCGCTGTAATTGTTTATTTCGTGATATTCCTCTTCAGCAATCAGGTTTTGAGAGGCGTCATCGAAGAGAAGAGCAACCGTATCATAGAAGTCATCATCAGCTCGGTGAAACCATTTGAGTTGATGATGGGAAAAATCATAGGTATCGCATTGGTAGGTCTCACGCAATTTTTATTATGGATAGTCCTGACGATAGGAATATATCTCGTGGCAAATGGAATCATCTTAGGACCTGAAATCATGTCACCATCGGGAACTGTCATGACGGAAGAGATAAGTCAGATTGTGGATACAACACAAGGACAAGACATTATGCTTGAAGTCGTAAGTATGATAGAATCAATCAACTTCAAGGCGATATTGATAACTTTCTTATTCTACTTCGTATTCGGATTCTTATTATACGCGGCACTCTTCGCAGCAGTAGGCGGCATGGTTGACAACGAGACCGACAGCAATCAATTCGTAACGATACTCTCAATGCCGTTGATTGTCGCCATCGTATGCTCGACAGCCATGATAAACAACCCCGACAGCGGATTAGGAATATGGCTCTCAATGATACCGTTCACCTCCCCTGTCTCCATGATGATAAGAATACCTTTCGGCGTACCATATTGGCAGGTCGTGGTGTCATTATTGATATTGGTATTGACCTTCGTCTTCATCACCTGGATTGCCGCCAAGATCTACAGAACCGGAATCCTGATGTACGGCAAGAAACCAAATTTGAAAGAGATTTGGAAGTGGCTGAAATATTAATTCATAATGCATAATGCATAATGCATAATTATTTAATTGTGAATTATGAATTGTAGAGATGCTTCTTTTTTAGAATCTGAGAAATGAATAAAGTGCTAAAGATATTATCAATTGTATTATTACTGTTAGTGGTTTCGTGTACTCACAGGAATGAAGCTTTGCGTCTGTTGGAGAAGGCGCAGAACTGCGTCGAGACAGCACCCGACAGCGCATTGTCGTATTTAGACTCCATCTTCTTGGCAGAGAAATTCCTCAGCAAAGAAAACTACATGGAATATATCATAACCAACGTACAAGCCAAACATAAAAACCACAAAGACATCAAAGACGACACCATCATCTTTGAAGCAAAACGCTATTTTACAGGAAAGGCTCATAGCTCAAAGCTCATTGCCTATAGCTATCTCTACAGCGGCTGCGTTTATGACGAAAGACAGGAATACGACAAAGCTATAAACGAATATAACTATGCTTTCCATGCGGCTGAACTCATACACGATTCTCTCTTGATGTTCAGAAGCATCTCTTACATAGCAAACATATACAGCAAAGAAGATTATTACGACAAGGCTTTAGAAAAACAACTGCAATCTATCAACTATATAAACAAAGACGACAAAGAAAAGTTAGCCGGTTCTTACGCCAACATCTCAAGAATACATCTCATTTCTCTCAACAACGACAGTTCCATCTATTATATTGACAAAGCCATGGATGTTGTTGCTGATACCGACAATAAACAATTATTATCATACGTATATCAAATCGCACACGTAATTTATAAAGAATGTAAAAAATATGATGAAGCAAAGGATTTTCTGAGACTGTCAATGGAAACAAATGAAGATTCATCGGCTACATCATTATATTATCTGAACTTAGCTGAATTATATCTTGAAACAGGCGAACAAGATTCTACAAAAAGATATACACACCTACTAATAAACAAAACAGATAATGTGAACGACAAGGCATTCTTGGCGAGCTCGTATGGTTTTCTTTCAGATTATTATTCATCGGTCAACATGAACGACAGCGCCTTATATTATCAGGACAAGCTCACGAGAATCATCGACAAGATTAGGGAAGACAATATGAAGCAGAACATATACGAAGTTGAAAAGAAATACGATTACGAACGTCTCAGCAACAATTACCATAAAAAACTCAACAGCCAGTTCAAACTGATAATAATGATGTTGACTATTGTCATCGTTCTTATAATCACGATTTCATTACTCATCATACGCAAGAAAAAAAACGAGATATATCTTATAAGAAAGAACGAGCAGATTGCCATAGAGATGAACAATCTGAAAAACGAATTCCATCTTCTTGAAGATCTGAACAGCGGCATCAAGTCGTCTGTCGATAACATACTGAAACAAAGAGCCAAACTTATTGTAAAAGTCCATAATGCGGAGAAGAAGCATAAAGACGACGACAAGAGTGTCATCAACGAGCTGAAGAGCCTTGTTTTTGGTTCCTTCAACAAGACCGGACTTAAAGCCGCCGTCGATTTGGTTGAGAACACATATCCGAAACTGCCCGCAATGATCAAGAAGAATTACGGCAGCTTAAACGAGACCGAATACAATGTATTCCTATTGTCGTTGCTTCCGCTCAGCAGCCGCGACATCGCCAATCTGATGGACTTAGGCGAAAGCTCCGTCGCCAAGTCACGCACCAACATCAGAAAGAAAATAGGAGCCGAAGGCTACGGAAGCGATATCGGCGATTTCATTTTGGAGAAATACTATATTAGCTGTCAGCAGTCAGCTATCAGCTATCAGTAGTCAGCAGTCAGCTCATAGCTCACAGCAAAAAAACATGGACAAAGTCTGTTGTCCGTTGTCTGTTGACATAAAAAAAAACTTAGAAATCCCCTCTCTACCGCTCTCATCATAAACCATTGATAAGCAAAGCGTTTAAAGCAAGAAACTTTTCATCAGCATCAAATAAACTTGGAAACGACACATAGGCGTCTCTAAGCACTTATTATATGCCCTACTTTTGCGGAGAATTTCAAATTTAATTTTTATGAAAAAATTATTGCTTACGATTATGGTCTTCGTGTTCGGGATGAACATGAACGCGTCAAACTTCACCGTGCAGATGTTACATACGCCAAACTACAATGGGCAAGCTATGAATAAATTATTGAGAATATTACTAACTCTATCAATTCTGCTTTTTAGCGGAATTGATAAAGTTTTTTCCCAGGAATGGAGAATAGTTGAGCGCATAATGTTGGGTGAAGATCTTGATGGTTTTCAATATCTTGAAACGCTTGAATTATTAAATGGGGATGTCATTGTATGTAGTGAATTTAACCATGGGAATAATACAGGAGAGGCTGTTTCAAGGCAATCAGGATTATCTCTTATTTATTCTGACGGAGAAGAAATAAGCAGAAACGAATACTTTAAACCATGGTATCAAGAAATGTCTCGCTTGTATCTGTTTGAAAAAGATGAAGAGATATATTTTCTCACAGCATACAGTCCAGATCATGATATAAATTCGGTTAATTATTTTAAGAATAGTGATAATCCTCCTACTGAAGCTATCATTGGTTTATATAAGTTAGATTCTTCACTTAATATAGTGGAAAGCTATGAGCATCCCTTTCCAATTGACACATTTGAAGATCTTGAGAATGAATACTGGTCACTTTATCCAAATCATCTTTGTGGTAACATCAACATATATTCTGCCTTTGAGGATAATGGAATCATAACAGGATCTTATACCAAGGAAGTAAGCTATTCTGAAAAACCAAGAGGAAATGATTCAGTTTTTTTCTTCAAAATGGATTTTGATGGAAATCTGTTATTAAACAAAGGATATGAGACCCATGAAAGCTCTCTTACTTGCTTTCGCCAACAGATGGTAAAAAACGACAATGGTTATATTGTTTATTACAGAAATAGTGAGTCTTCATATCCAGACTATCATCATAGTAGAGTGGAATATTATGATAATAACTTTAATTTCATCGATACAAGATATGTAAATATGCCAGGACATCCTCCTTACAATCAAAATGGTTTCAGGGAACATTGCATCATGCGTAGCAATCACAATACGACATACGTCTCAACAGGTTCTCGTTCTTTAACAATACCATCGCGTGATGACAATGTGAGATTATATGAGTTTGATGACAATTTGGATAATTCTACTGAGGTGCTACCCGTCTTGCGTTATTCTGAGAGAGAGACAAATGAAATCGACAGAACATCCTCTCGCGGACTTGATATGACAAGTAAAGGTGATATATTTTTTGCATACACTCTAAACTATGGTTCCATGAGGCAGGGAGATTCATGGGTAATTATAGAAAAACTCGACTCTGATTTTGATACAATATATACACTTTTTTATGATGATGGAGAAAAAATACATACTGAAGTTGTAAGCATTCAGGCAACAAGTGATGACGGATTGTTATTAGTGACACATTCGTATTATGTAGGTGATATTTGTAATAGGTGGTCAGCAGTTTCCAAATTCCCTGCATCAGCTTTTGATCCAGACAACATCGAAGAAGTTCACGCTCATAACCTGCATCTTGCCGTAGCTTATCCTAATCCGGGTGGTGATGTGATGAACATAAGAACATCATTGCGCAACTGCACATTGCAGGTTTATGACATGCAAGGAAGAATGGTTCATAAACAAGAGATTACGGATGATGTTACAAGTGTGGATGCTTCCAATTGGCAAAGAGGAACTTATGTTTGGGAGTTGGGGACTGGGAACGGGAACGAGTACGGGAGCAGGATTTTGGAGAGCGGGAAATGGGTTAAGTAGAATTGAAAATCTGAAAATTAGCTGTCAGCCATCAGCTATCAGCAGTCAGCTCGATGCTCATAGCAAAAAAAATCGTGGACAAAGTCTGTTGTCTGTTGTCTGTTGACTGTTGACATAAAACTCCTATTTTCATATTTTTCAAGTTTTAGAAAAAAAACATTTGTATATAAAATAAAAATATCGTACTTTTGCACCCCAAAAAATGTCTTCTAACAAAAGATTAAAAATTAAATAATTATAAAAAATAGATTTACAATGCAAAACAAAGGAGTTATCAAACTTTTAGCAGTTATCTTAGCTGTTTTCTCATTGTACCAATTGTCATTCTCAGTAGTGACAAGAAATGTTGAGAAAAAAGCAGCTGAATATGCTACAAGTGCAGAATCAGTGGAAATGGCAGAAATTCTTGCCAAAGGTGATCAAAATGCTTACGATTACTTATTAGATTCAATTCAAGGTGCAAGAGAAACTTATTACTTAGACTCAATGAGCACCGTTAAGGTTTATCCAGTATTCGGACAGACTTATCGTCAAGCAAAAGAAATGGAAATCAACTTAGGTCTCGACCTCAAAGGCGGTATGAACGTCATGATGGAAGTCTCAGTTCCAGACATCATCAACGTGCTCTCAGGTCACAGCACAGACCCAACATTCGTCGAAGCTATCAGAATAGCTAACGAACAACATCTCAACTCACAAAGAGATTACGTCGATTTGTTCGGTGACGCTTTCCAACAATTAGACCCTAACGCTAAATTAGCTCCTATCTTCTTGTTCGAATTCAAAGACAAAGGTATCACAGTAAATTCAACAAACGCTGAAGTCTTAGACGTTATCAAAGAAGAAACAAACAGCGCAATCGACCGTTCATACCAAATCTTAAGAACTCGTATCGACCGTTTCGGCGTTGCTCAGCCTAACATCCAAAAATTAGAGAACTCAGGACGTATCCTCGTCGAACTTCCTGGCATCAAAGATCCAAAACGTGTACGTAAACTTTTACAAGGTACAGCACAACTCGAATTCTGGGAGACATACAATTTCACAGAACTTTATGGTTACTTCGATGAAGCCAATGCACGTCTTGCTGAAATAAATAAAGCTAACGCAGGCATGGAAGAAGAAAACACCGAAGCCAAGGCTTCTGAAGATAATACAAAAGAAGGTGATACAGAAGAACCAGCTCTTCTCTCACAAATGAGTTCTGAAGACTCATTAAAGATGGCTCAGGAAGAAGCTTTGGAAGAAATGAGAACCAACTATCCACTCTACAACTACTTAACACCTTCATACTACCAAAATGAAGCAGGTCAAACATTCCCTGCACAAACAGCACGCGTTGGTATGGCTTTAGTAAAAGATACAGCTAACATCAACAGAATGCTCAAACAAGTTAAAAACGTATTTCCTCGTAATGTCAAATTTGCATGGTGCGTAAAACCTACTAAAGGCATCGATGAAACACAAGAATATATTGACCTTGTTGCTTTAAAAGCATCACGTGACAATAAAGCAGCTCTCGGTGGTGAAGTTATCGTTGACGCTCGTCAAGACTACGATCCAAATGGACGCGTTGAAGTTACAATCCAAATGAACAGCGAAGGCGCCAAAGCATGGAAACGCTTGACAGGTGAAAACATCGGAAGACAAGTAGCTATTGTTCTCGACGACTACGTATATTCATATCCAGTTGTTAACGATGAAATCCCAAGCGGACGTTCATCAATCTCTGGCGGCGACATGACAGTTGAAGAAGCACAAGACTTAGCCAACATCTTGAAAGCTGGTAAATTACCTGCTCCAGCAAGAATCCTCGAAGAAAACGTCGTAGGTCCTTCATTAGGTCAAGAAGCTATTAACTCAGGTCTCTGGTCACTCATCATCGCCTTCATCTTAGTACTTATTTATATGATGTTCTTCTACAACAAAGCTGGTATCGCATCAGACCTCGCTTTGATAGTTAACATCTTCTTCATGTTCGGTGTATTAGCATCATTCGGAACAGTATTGACATTGCCAGGTCTCGCTGGTATTGTCTTGACACTCGGTATGGCTGTTGACTCCAACGTCATCATCTTCGAACGTATCAAAGAAGAAATCCGCGCAGGTAAAGGCTTGAGAACAGCTATCGCCGACGGTTATAAAGCTGCTTACTCAGCTATCCTCGACGGTAACATCACAACATTCTTGACAGCATTCGTATTGTTCGAATTCGGTACAGGTCCTGTTCAAGGCTTCGCTACAACATTGATGATCGGTATCGCAACATCATTGTTCACATCATTATTCATCACACGTTTGATATTCGAAGGCTGGTTGAAGAAAGACAAGAACATCAACTTCTCAAACAACGCTACACGCAATTTCTTAAAGAATACTTCTATCGACTTCATCAACTTCGGCAAGAAAGCTGCTATCATCGCCGGCGTATTCATCGTAATCAGCATCGGTTCTTTGGCAGTTCGCGGTTTGAACTTAGGTATCGACTTCAAAGGTGGACGTAACTACGTCGTTCGTTTCGACAAAGACGTCACAGTTAACGAAGTACGTAACGCTTTAGCTAACGTTGAAGAATTCAATAACATCCCTGAAGTAAAAACATACGGTACAAACCGTCAAGTCAAGATAACAACAGACTATAAGATCAACGACAATCATCCAGAAGTTGACCAAGAAATTCAAGGTCTCATCTATGACGCACTTAAAGGTCTCTACAACACAGAAATGACATACGACCAATTCACAACAGACTCAGACAAGAGTAACGTATTGCTCGGTATTTTGAGCTCACAAAAAGTTGGTGCTACAGTAGCTGACGATGTAACACGTAAGGCTATCATCGCTGTTGTCATCTCATTGGTTGTTATGTTCGCATACATCGCTATCCGTTTCAGAAGATGGCAATATGGTTTATCGAGTGTTGTTTGTTTGGCACACGATACATTAATTGTTCTTGGTATGTATTCATTATTCAATAATGTATTGCCATTCACAATGGAAGTCAACCAATCATTCATCGCTGCTGTATTGACAGTTATCGGTTATTCTATCAACAACACAGTGGTTATCTTCGACCGTGTACGTGAAAACGTCAACCTCTTCCCTAAGAAAGGCTGGAAAGAACGTTTCAACAGCGCAAACAACAGCACATTGTTACGTTCAATCAACACATCAGGTACAACAATCGTCGTATTGTTAGCTATCTTCATCTTCGGTGGTGAAACAATCCGCGGCTTCGTCTTCGCATTGTTAGTAGGTATGTTAGCAGGTACATTCTCATCATTGTTCATCGCTTCTCCATTGGCATACACCTTATTCAAAGGAAAAGAATACGATGCACACTTAGAACAAGTAGCTGATAAGAAAAGAAAATAATTTCAGACGAAAGTCTAAATACTAAAGTAAGGAGCTCTCAAGAAATTGGGAGCTCTTTTTTTATTGAATCATAAAAATTGAGAATATGAAAACTGAAAATTAGCTGTCAGTCGTCAGCTATCAGCAGTCAGCTCATAGTTCACAACAAAAAAAACGTGGACAAAGTCTGTTGTCTGTTGACTGTTGTCTGTTGACAGCCGAAGGAAACTTATCCTGAAATAAGTTTAGGTAATGTAAATTTGTTTCAGGACAAATCATTTTTTTTTATACTTTTGTAAGTTAATTAACGTTATCCTTTACAAAAGGTTTATTTATGATTAAGAAAGTCATTCTCATACTCATTATCACCATCTTAGGCATAGCTTCAGCTAATGCACAGAAGCGTAACCCGAGCAAATCTGCCGACATCGCTTTCGAACGCAAACAATATAACGTAGCCATCGAACGCTATAAGAAAGCATACAAGAAAACAGGCAAAAAGAAATATCGAGACGAAAGGGAATTCATAACATATCGTTTAGCGGAATGCTATAGGCTTACAGAATCCACAAAACTTGCTGAAGCTCAATACAAACGTCTTGTAAAAACGGAATTCCCGAAGTCGAATCCGATAGTATATCTAAACTATGCCGATGTTTTGAAGAGAAACGGCAAATATGATGATGCTACGATATACTATAACATCTATAATGAGACGGTACCTGAAGATCCTAGAGGATTTGCCGCATTGGAAGATATTCAGTATATACAAGAATGGTTGGAGTATCCATCAAAATATGAGGTGACTCGTCTTAAAGAACTGAATTCCAGAGCTTCAGATTTCGGCATCACTTGGACATCAAATAATTTCAACGAAGTAATTTTTTCTTCAACGAGGGAAGATGGCATCTCTAAAGAAAAAGATGTCATTACAGGACAAAATTTTGCTGATTTTTACATTGCACGACAGAATAAACAAGGAGAATGGGAGGAGCCCACATTGGCAGACGAGGGAGGCATCAACTCTGAAGGCAGTGAAGGAACACCTTTCATGAACAAGTCTTTCTCAACATTATATTTCACACGCTGTCCAAACCATAAGAAACGTGAATCCGGATGCCAGATAATGAAATCAACACGTTCAGGAAGTAGCTGGGGCGACCCTGTGATGGTAGAAATAACATCAATAGATACATTAGATGTTATTGGGCATCCAACATTATCAAGTGACGAATTAAGCATATATTTTGCTTCCGAACGCAGTAACGGCATGGGCGGCAAAGACTTATGGGTCGCCACAAGAGAAAGTACAACTGAAAAATTTGGTCGCCCAATCAACTTGGGTGCTGAAATAAATACTGAAGGCGATGAACTCTATCCGTTCATGAGAAATGACACCATATTATATTTCTCATCTAACGGACATGGCGGAATGGGAGGCTTAGACATTTTCATGAGTATAATGGATAGTCTTGGAAATTGGAGCCTGCCAATAAATCTCAAATCACCTATAAACTCTATCGGCAACGATTACGCTATCATGTTCCACCCAGAAGAGGAAAGAGGTTTCTTTATCAGTAACAGAGATACCAAAAACGGTTTGGATGACGATCTTTATTACTTCATTGAACCTCCTATCTTATTCACAGTAGCCGGCACAATTAAAGATCAAAACAGTTTACAATATGTTGATGGCGCTAACGTTAAAATAGTAGGAAGCGATGGTTCCAACTACACGACAAGAAGTAGTGAAACAGGTGCTTTTATGTTTACAAATAGTCAGATTGAACTAAACCAGACATACATCCTTACTATTGATAAAGCTAATTACTTCACCTTTACAGATACTATAAGCACCGTAGGATTGGAGTTTAGCAGAGATTTCAACGAAGATTATATGATCAATATGATTCCTGATGAACCTGTTGTCCTACCTGACATCTTATACGATCTGGCAAAATGGGAATTAAAACCTCAATTTGAAGACTCATTACAAGGACTTATAGAGACATTACAAATCAACCCTACTATCACTATAGAGTTAGGATCTCATACCGACAGCAGAGACACTCATGAAAGAAATGATATCCTGTCTCAAAGACGCGCCCAATCTGTCTGCGACTACCTGGTTATAAGAGGTATAGACCCATATCGTCTGACAGCCAAAGGCTATGGTGAAAGAGTGCCAAGAACATTACATAGAGACTATGTCTATAACGGATATACCATCAAAGAAGGCACTAAACTCACTGAAGAATATATCAACAGTTTACCAGACGATGCCATTAAAGAATATGCACATCAGTTGAATCGTAGAACCGAATTCAGAGTGATCAGCAAGGATTATGTCCCTCGTGAAAATATCAGAGACGAACAAATGGCTCATGTTAACATGCGACCAGAAGACAATAAAGTAGATTTTGCACAAGACAAACAAGGTTTCTTCTCTTTTGAAGCCGTCATCAACGCTTATACAGAAAATGTAACATACGACAGAGATTTCGACTTTGGTGTCTCACAAAGAAAAGTTATGGCTTTGTTGAAAAATGGTATCATTACCAAGGATGATTTCATTGGTGATAACATCGACAGGATCATCACAACTGGAGCCGTAGCCGACCGTGCAGAATTCATTATCAAAGAGATGCGTATCGCTGACCGAAGCGTACAAAACGTTAAGGTTACAGTATATAATAATTTAATGTATGATTGGTTGATAGGTCAAAAAACTCTCAAACAATTTGGAGATTTTAATTTTGACACAAACAATATGAAACTCATTTTTAATAAAGAATAGTCATGTCAGTAGAAAAACGTTATCAACTTCGTGGTGTCTCTGCAGAGAAGGAAGACATTCACAACGCTATAAAAAATTTAGATAAAGGATTGTATCCCAATGCCTTCTGCAAGATCATACCTGATATTTTAGGTAATAACGAAGAGTATTGTAACATCATGCATGCCGATGGTGCAGGAACTAAATCATCATTAGCATATCTTTATTGGAAAGAAACAGGCGATTTATCTGTCTGGAGCGGTATCGCTCAAGACGCTATCGTCATGAACACCGATGATCTATTATGTATTGGAGCTACTGACAATATGTTACTTTCATCTACAATAGGACGCAACAAGAACCTCATCCCTGGTGAAGTCATATCGGCTATCATCAACGGAACAGAAGAATTCCTCGCCAAGCTACGTTCTTTAGGAGTAGGAATTTATCTCACCGGAGGAGAGACAGCTGATGTCGGCGACTTGGTAAGAACAGTAATAGTAGATAGCACAGTGACAGCCCGCATGAGAAGAGACGAAGTTATTGAAAACAACATACAGCCAGGTGATGTTATCGTCGGTTTCGCCTCATCAGGAAAAGCGTCTTACGAAGACAGCTACAACGGCGGCATGGGTAGCAACGGACTCACATCAGCTCGCCATGATGTATTAGGTCACTATCTTGCGGAAAAATACGAAGAAAGCTACGACCATTCAATTCCGGAAGACTTGATTTATTCAGGTCCACATACATTGACAGAACCAACAGAAATTGAAGGCGTAGATGTAGGTAAACTCATCCTCTCCCCTACCCGTACATATCTCCCGATGATGGTACCTATTTTAGATGAGTTTAGAAAACAGATAAACGGCATCATACATTGCAGCGGAGGCGCCCAGACAAAAGTGCTACATTTCGTGGATAAACTACATATTATCAAAGACAATATGTTTGAACTTCCTCCTCTATTCCGCATGATACAAGAGTCGTCAGAAACAGATTGGAAAGAAATGTATAAAGTCTTTAACATGGGTCATCGTCTCGAAATTTATACCAACGAGAAAGCAGCTGAAGAAATGATTAATATCGCAAAAGGCTTTGACATTGAAGCTCAGATCGTTGGTCATGTAGAAGCATCCGACAAGAAACAACTTACCATCAATAGTAAGTTCGGTACTTTTAAATATTAATTTTTAATAACATACCGATTATAAATGGAAATTATCGATAAGTTAGAGGCTATCAAAACTAAATGGGAAACATTAGGAGAACAACTTAACGACCCCGACATCATCGCTGATATGAAGCGTTTTGTCAAAGTCAATAAAGATTATAAAGACCTCGAGCCTATTGTCATAGCATTCAAAGATTATAAAAATCTTCTTTCTAATATCGATGAAGCCAAAGAACTTCTGAAAAATGAAAAAGATGAGGAAATGCGAGAAATGGCTCAAGAAGAACTCAACATTGCAGAAGAAAAAGTTGTTAAGGTTGAGGAAGAAATACGCCTTATGCTCATTCCCAAGGATCCTACTGACTGCAAAAATGCCGTTGTTGAGGTTCGTGCCGGCACAGGTGGCGATGAAGCAAGTATATTCGCTGGTGACTTATATAGAATGTACATAAGATATTGTGAGACAAAAGGCTGGAAAGTTGAACTCGTTGATATGAATGAAGGTACAGCAGGCGGGTTCAAAGAAATAGTCTTTAATGTTATAGGCGAAGGAGCTTACGGATTGCTAAAATTCGAGTCGGGTGTTCATCGTGTACAAAGAGTTCCTAAGACAGAGACTCAAGGCAGAATACACACATCAGCAGCGTCTGTCGTTGTTCTCCCCGAAGCAGAAGAATTCGACGTTGAACTTAACGAGAAAGACATCCGTAAAGAGACATTCTGCGCTTCAGGACCTGGAGGACAGTCTGTTAACACTACATATTCTGCAGTACGTCTGACTCACATCCCAAGCGGCATCGTGGTTTCTTGTCAGGATGAGAAGTCACAAATCAAGAATCTCGCTACTGCAATGAAAGTACTGAGAACTCGTCTCTATGAAAGAGAATACAACAAATATCTGGAAAGCATCGCCTCACAAAGAAAGACAATGGTATCTACCGGCGACCGCTCAGCCAAGATCAGAACATACAACTATCCTCAAGGTCGCGTTACCGACCATCGTATCAACCTGACGATCTATAATCTGCAGTCAATTATAGACGGCGATATCAACGAGATAATAGAAAAACTGCAGATGGCTGAAAATGCCGAGAGACTTAAGAATGAGGGATGATAGAATTTGAGAATCTGAAAATCCGAGAAATTGAGAATCTGAAAGTTGAAAATTATTAATTAATAAAATAAGGACAAAGACTGTTGTCTGTTGACTGTTGTCTGTTGACAAAATAAATAAACTTTAAACTAAACAAGTCCGTTGACAAAAAAAATATAAATATGAAAAAGCAAGAATTAGTAAAGCAAATCTTTGCAAAGAAATCATTTCTTTGTGTTGGTTTAGACACCGACATAAACAAGATTCCACAACATCTTTTGGAATGTGAAGACCCTGTCTTTGAATTCAACAAACAGATCATCGACGCTACAGCGCAATACACAATAGCTTACAAACCTAACACTGCTTTCTATGAAGTATATGGAGCAAAAGGTTGGGAAAGCTTAGACAAGACAATAAAATACATCAAGGCTAACTATCCGGAGATTCTCGTCATCGCCGACGCCAAGAGAGGCGACATCGGAAATACATCCGCCAACTACGCAAGAGCATTCTTCGAGACAATGAACAGCGACGCTATCACAGTAGCTCCTTACATGGGATTGGATTCTGTTGAACCATTCTTAGGCTTCGAAGACAAATGGGTTATCTTGTTGGCATTAACTTCAAACAAAGGTTCAAAAGACTTCCAATATCTTAACATAGAAGACCATGAACTTTACAAAGAAGTTCTTACAAAATCAAGCACATGGGCTGATGATAATAAGATGATGTATGTTGTTGGAGCTACACATCCGGAAGAATTAGGCGAGATAAGAAAGATGTTACCAAACCACTTCCTGTTAGTTCCAGGCGTTGGCGCACAAGGCGGCGACTTGGCAGCTGTAGCTAAATTCGGATTGAACAAAGATTGTGGTCTGATCGTCAATTCTTCAAGAGGCATCATATACGCTTCAAAAGAAAAAGACTTCGCAGAGAAAGCCGCTGAAGAGGCAAGGAAATTACAAAAACAAATGAGCGAATTATTATAATAAAACTCTTGTTGATAAAAAAAATAAAACCTCAGAAAATAAATTTCCGAGGTTTTATTTTTTTATCAAATCAGTTATCAATGCATAACTGAAACTTTGCTTGTTGTGTTTTCACCATTATTATTCATAATGTTGATGAAGTACATACCATCCTGTAAGTCGTTAACATCGATAAGAACTTCCTGTGAATTGCATTCTATTGTTTTAACTAATTGACCTACTGAGTTATATACAGAGATCTGTAACATATTTTCACCTTTTACTGTAAGAGTGTTCTTGACAGGATTTGGATAGATCTGATATGATACTTCTCCTAATTCAGCGACATTATCCCATTCTGTTGTAAATGTCATCTCTTCTCCGTAAGCAGGATCTGAACCAACAAAAGCTTTATAAACGTATGTTGCACCTGATACGAGTTCTGTTGCTTCATAGCTAAAGTTGTCACCGTCTATTGTAGCATTATATGTTTCCCATTCTGTTGCATCTTGTAACTTGAGCATGAAACCTGCAACTGATGTACTACCAGCTGTAATTGTACCATTGAGAACTGCAGAATATTCTGTTATATCAGTAGCTTCCATTGTTTGACATTGAGCGGCTACAGGAGCACCGACTGAAAGAATACAAGAAGCGCCACTGCCAAATTCACCGTCACCATCAATAATTAAATTACCTTTGCTGTCGAAAATTTTATAATAACCTTCTCCATAGTTGCAGCATATACCGTTACCAACAGCATCATAAATAGCGAATTTAACACATTCGCCTGCAGGTACTACAGCAGTCTCTTCGTGTAATTGAGTTCCTGTTGAACCTCCTGTTAACATTGCGTATGGACCACCTGAAGCTAAGACTGTCATATCTGAAGCGAGGAGCTCCCAGGTAATTTGATTACCATATTTGTCTTGCATAATCTCGATGGTGAGTTCTTCTTCTTCATCTGGATCTTCAATTGTGATCCACTCATCACATACAGCAGTAGCTGATTTTGAGAAATCAAAATCTTCACCGTTTGCACCAACAATGTTAAAATCTACATTATGTTCTCCAAAAGGAACATTCAATGCTATATCAACAGCTGTTGAAGCGTATGAAGCAAGTGTTCCTGTCCATTCGTATTCAACAGTTTCCTGACCATCAACTACAATTTCAAACAAAATAGATGTAAGTTCGTCCAAACCACCATTTGTAATGTTCATTGTAAATAATTTTTCATTTGAACATGAAACACCTTCTGCTTGAGTAACAGCGGAAATATAAGGATAAATAGCATCAGTTGTTCCTTGTAATGTAGTCAACATATTTGCATTAAGGATAGGACGTGTAGGTTGACCTTGATATTTTTCTGAAACAAAAGCAATGAAAAGTACATTATCGATGTCAACTTCACAACCATTAGGATTACCTATCATTTCAGGAATTTCGTATGTATAAGTTTTTGTAATCAAGGTACCTTCTGTTGTAGGACTGATTTCGTCACCCATTGTTGGAGTGATAGCATCGCGAAGTACGTGCATGTGACAGTATTGTCCATTAATTATCTGAGCAGGATTTGATGACATGCCTGATTGTGAACCTAAGATACTATCTTGTAACATGAAAACTGTAAGATAGTTGCTTGATTCTGCGCTATTAGCTGTATAATAAACCTCTACTGTTACTGTAGCAAGGCGTGTAGCTGGATTGATAACAACCTGACCTGCAACATTACATTCTGCTGCCTGACCTAATTGCTGTGCTGTATAACTTGACCATTGGTTACGACCAAGTGAAGTAGCTGTTGAACGATTAACAACACCTGCAGGGAAACTTGACACTGAGAAAGCAGTGCAAATAGCTTGGCTTACAGGATTATTTAAATTAGGATATGAAGTCGGTGAGAAACCACCAGCATGAACATTGATAGCCCATACTCTATCAGGGTTATCATGCATCAATTGATTTGCAATAACATGACCATCAGGACAATAGCCACAGTTTCTTCCTGTAAATTCCTCTAACACCACATTTCTGTTTGCTGGTGTAGTAGAGACGAATTCCTGTGCGTTAACTTGCATGAAAAAAGCTAACAACACAACTACGAGTAAAGATAATTTCTTCATTTGTTTTCTAAATTAATTATTGGAATTTATTATTATTTCTATAAAGACGTGTCAATGTTTCTTATTTTTATTTTATGGAACATTGACGCGTCTCTACATTGTTAATTATCAATTATATTTCAACTTCAGTGATCCAGCCGTATTCGTCTGGTTCTGCACCTGTTTGGATGCCACGGAGCTTGTTGTATAATTTTTCGCTCATTGGACCAGGATTGCCGTCACCGAATACGTATGATTTGTCGTTGTCTAAGTCGTCGATGCGTGAGATTGGGCTGATAACAGCTGCTGTACCGCATGCGCCTGCTTCTTCAAATGTAGCGAGTTCGTCAACGTGGATTGGACGACGTTCTACTTTCATACCCATTTTTTCTGCCAAGAACATCAAACTCTTATTTGTGATTGAAGGAAGGATTGATGTTGATAATGGAGTGATGTATGTATTGTCTTTAATAGCGAAGAAGTTAGCTGCGCCGGCTTCGTCGATATAACATTTTTCTTTAGCGTCTAAGTAGAATTCGCAAGCGTATTTACCGCCGTGACATGCTTCTACGTGAGGGCGCATACTTGCTGCGTAGTTGCCGCCGACTTTGTAAGTACCTGTTCCAAGAGGAGCGGCACGGTCGTATTTACGTGTGATGACGTATGGGTTAGCTTGGAAACCACCTTTGAAGTAAGGACCTACTGGTGTTGCGAAAACTAAGAATAAATATTCGTCAGCTGGGCTAACACCAACGCGGATGCCTGTACCGATGATCAATGGACGGAGGTATAATGATGCGCCGCTTTCGTATGGAGGAATGAATTCAGCATTGAGTTGAACACATTTCTTCATAGCTTCTTCGAACTTCTCGATTGGGAATTGAGGCATCATGATACCGTCGCATGATGATTGCAAACGTTTTGCGTTTTCATCCAAACGGAAGATACGAACTTTACCGTCAACACCGCGGAAAGCCTTCAAACCTTCGAATGCTTCTTGACCATAGTGCAAACATGTTGCAGCCATGTGGATGTTAACTGTTGTTTCTGAACTGACTTCTAATTCTCCCCATTGTCCGTTTCTGTAGTAACAACGAACATTGTAATTTGTTGGAAAATAACCAAATGGGAGCTTTGACCATTCAATGTTTTGCATGATATTTTTTATTTTAAAAGTTAATATTATTCTAAAAGTATTTAGCTCGCTAAAATAATAATTTTTATTTAAATGAAAGAGACTTTTTTATAAAAAAATCTGAGAATTAAAAAAAATGAAAACCTGAGATTTTTTTTACAATGACTTGTCCTGAAATAAGTTTACGTAAAAAGTAAAGTTATGTCAGGACAAGTCAGGATTTCTATTTTTCTTACGTACTGCATATCCAAGAGCGAGACCTCCTAAAATCAGGAATCCGCTGCCGAGAGGAGCCGACTGGTTGTCTGTCAAACCATAAGAATGTGGTAATCCTGGCATTTCTCCCCATTCTGAATCTTGACGATTATCATAGTTGCTATATGTAAAGAAACCGTCATTCTGTGCACTAAGATTAAACCCTAAACCTAATGCTAAAACTAATATTATTATATATCTTTTCATTTTTATTCATTTTTGGGGTTTAAGGTTTAATAGTTAAGATGGAGATTTTCACCTTAAACTTTAAACCTTAAACATTAAACTATTAATAAACTATTATTTTTTGAACTTTAACTCCTTCTTCATTAACTACTCTGACAATATACGCTGCGTTGTCAAATCCGCTCACGTTGATTCTGCTGTTGTCGCTCGTGACATCAATGGAATATACAACTCTTCCCATCATATCGATTATCTGAACTGCACCTTCTGCATTGATGATGAGGTCTTCTCCAGATATGTATGCAAAATGACCATTGTCTGTTGTCTGTTGTCCGTTGTTTTTCAACAATACAAATCTTTCTGCATCATCTGCTGTCGTTGCAATGAAAGTATAATCTTCTTCCAAGATATTTACCTTATTTCCTTTTTCTTTATCCAATAGATAAAGTTCTTCAAACT
>SUWT01000017.1 GCA_015061335.1 Lentimicrobiaceae bacterium
TCAGTATTCGCTAAAACACCCATTCGAGAGTTGCTCGCAAAAGACCAACCAACAATCGAAAATCAAAATGTCAAAGAACTAAAATTATTTTAATAAAAATTTATTGCATCAGTAGTAATTCATAATTATTAATTTTTATAGAATAATTTCATCACCGTTTTTATTAAGGAAGTTGTATTGAGTGATATTAAATGATTTAACTTCCTTGATTTCAATATGTTTTCTGTATTTCCAATTCCATTTTCTTTTTATAGAGAACAAGCCTTTTGTGAGATAGGCGTATATGAAGGGATGTACTTGCAGTGTAATATAATGTTCATTCTGATCCAGGAGCAAGTATTCTAGATTATTTGCTATCTCATCGATAAATAAGGCAGAAGATTTGATTGTGCCTGATCCGTTGCATGTGGGACATACTTCATTTACAGCTAGATCTGTTTCAGGTCTTACTCTTTGACGTGTTATTTGTATGAGACCGAATTTAGAAGCTGGCAATATACTATGTTTTGCACGATCTTTTGACATTTCTTCTTTAAGTTTATTGTAGAGTTCTTTTCTGTTAGCTGATAGCTGCATATCGATAAAATCCACAATAATGATTCCGCCCATATCGCGTAATCGTAATAGTCGTGCTATTTCTTTAGCCGCTTCAAGGTTGACTGCCAAGGCATTTTCTTCCTGAGTGTTCTCTTTATTAACCCGATGGCCGCTGTTTACGTCAATGACATGCATGGCTTCGGTGTGTTCAATAATGAGGTAAACACCATTTCTGATTGTGACTATCCTACCAAAAAGTCCCGTTATTTGTTTATTGATACCATAATGTTCAAAGATAGGTTCTTTTCCTTTATATAATTTTACGATATCGGTTTTTTGCGGGGCTATAGTGAGAATAAAGCTTCTAATATCTTCATAAAGATTACTATCATCGGTAAGGATACTATTAAAGGATTCGTTTAAAATATCTCTTAAAACTACTGAGGTACGGTCTAACTCGCTGATTAATTTAGATGGTGTCTTGATATGACACAATGCTTTAGACAGATCGTCCCATTTTTTTAGGAGAGATTTCAGGTCTGCATCAAGCTCAGCTACTTTTTTCCCTTCAGCGACAGTACGTATAATAACACCGAAATTATTAGGCTTTATACTCTGTATCAGACGTTTAAGCCTATTACGTTCTTCATTACTTTTTATTTTCTGTGATACTGAGATTCTGTTCGAGAAAGGGACAAGAACGATATAACGTCCTGCGAATGAGATGTCTGATGAGATACGAGCTCCTTTGGTGTTAATAGGCTCTTTGACGATTTGAACAGGTATTTTATCACCTACTGCCACGAACTCTGATATTTTACCCGATTTTGAAATATCATTTTCCAGACTAAAGTTCTCCATGCTTAACTGAGCAGTCTTGCCTTCCATGGCCATCCTTGTCAGTTTAACAAGAGAAAGTAATTGTGGACCAAGGTCTAAATAATGTAAAAAAGCGTCTTTTTTATTGCCTATATCAACGAATGCGGCATTTAATCCGGGTAATATCTTTCTAATACGCCCAAGATAAATATCACCGACCGCAAAATTACTGTTTTTCTTCTCTTTATGAAATTCTACAAGCTGCTTGTCTTCCAACAAAACAATATTAACCTCTGAAACATCAGAACTGATGATGAGTTCTCTGTTAATTTGTATTTCTTCCATTCAGCTAATATTTACAAAGGTTTATAATTAAAAGCATAACACAACATTATGATTTGTCAACAAGTATGGCAATCACTAATGCTGTGTTATGTTAGATTGAGTAAAAGAAGATTATTTCTTCTTATGTCTGTCCTTTCTTAAACGTTTTTTACGTTTATGTGTTGACATTTTGTGTCTTTTATGTTTTTTACCGTTTGGCATAATGTGAAAATTTATTTATTATTATTTAACCTCATTAACAAAAGTTTTTGATGGCTTGAAAGCAGGAATGTTGTGTTCTGGAATGATAATAGATTTATCTTCTTTGATATTTCTTCCAACTTTTTCAGCTCTTGTCTTTCTGATGAAGCTTCCGAAACCTCTTAAATAAACAGGTTCACCTTGTGATACTGTTTCTTTAACGATATCCATGAATGCTTCAACGATTTCTTGTGTGCATGATTTCTCAACACCAGTCTTTTCAGCAATTTTTGCTACGATTTCTGCTTTTGTCATATCTATTTGATTTTAGAATTAAAAATAATTTTTTTTAGGTTGCAAAGTTATAAACTTTTTCGATAGAGACTGCAAAAAAAATTATTTTTTTTTGCTAAAAGCATTAAAAATGTGTAAAATAGCTTTTTAAAATTTTACTTTTCACAGATTTTTTTTACTTTTTACCCCTATGAAATGAAAAAAAGATGTATTTTTGGTAAATAATTTTTAACAATGAAAATATGGCAACTCTAAATAAAGTCATGCTTATAGGTCGTCTCGGAAGAGATCCCGAAGTGATTACATACGAAAATGGTAATAAAAGAATGTCGGTTTCTTTGGCCACATCGGAGCGTTATCGTGACCGCGATGGTAACTGGGTTGAACAAACTGATTGGCACAATTTGGTTGCTTGGGGTAATATTGCACTTGATATAGCCGAAAAAAGACGTAATTATATAAAAGGAGATATGATGTATGTCGAAGGAAGGTTAAAATCGCGTCAATATGTTGACAATCAAAATATCACCAAAAGCATCACTGAGATCGTCGTTGATAAGATGATGATTTTAGGCACAAGTCGTTCTCAGAACGCTTCTGATCAACCGAACACCTCTTATGATAGCTATCAGCAGGCAGCAGGCAGCTATCAGCAGGCAACTATCAGCAATCAGCGGGCAGCAGGCAGCTATCAGCAGCCTCCTTTGCCATCAATGCCATCAATGCCTGACCCTGGATACGATGGCGACGACCTCCCATTCTAATAACAAAAGACAAAAGGCTAAAAAATCTTTGTATTCCACCTTAGCCTTTTGTCTTTTTTTGTATTTTTGCAAATCGAATTGTAAATATTATCATTTTGGAACTATCTTCAATAGACCCTCTTATATGCTTATTAACTGCCTCATCAGCAGAGCCTTTCTTTATCGGCATATCCGCTAAAGTCGTAATTTGTTTAATAATCATGTGCGTGATGCTTCTCTGCTCCGCATTGGCATCATCAAGCGAAACAGCATATTTTTCATTACAACCCAATGACATCAATGAGCTGGAATCTTCGTCCAACCGCAATGAGAGACTTGTTGTTGAAATTAAACAAAAACCAAAGACCTTATTAGTAACGATATTGATAACCAATAATTTAGTAAATATTTCCATTACTATTTTCTCTACTTACATCATGAATATGATGTTTAACTTGGCAGTTAATCCAATTGCAGCCTTTATACTTAACGTGATTGTCGTCACTTCACTTATATTATTAATAGGTGAAATGATACCTAAAGTCTATGCATCAAAAAAAGCAAAAAATATAGCTATCATGATGGCTCCGATATTACGTATCCTCATAATATTCTTTAAACCATTAAGCAAATTATTTGTATCATCCACATCTTTTATCGACAAAAGATTGATAAAGAAGACAGGGAACATTTCACTTAGCGACCTTTCTACAGCAGTAGATATTACAACGGAGGATAGCTCATCGCAAGATGAGAAAAATATGCTTAAAGGTATTGCTTCTTTTGGCGACAAGGAAGTCAGCGATATAATGAAACCCCGTGTTAATATGTTTTCCGTATCAATGGATACATCTTTCGAAGAACTTATGCCTCAAATAATTGACAACGGTTTCTCAAGAATTCCCGTATATGACAAGGATCTCGACGATATGAAAGGTGTTCTTTATGTGAAAGATCTTTTACCTTATATTGATGATAAGAATTTCTCATGGCACAAATTAATTCGTCCGGCATTCTTCGTTCCAGAAAACAAAAAGATCAATGATTTGTTCCAAGATTTTAGAATGAAGAAAATACATATAGCTATTGTGGTCGATGAGTATGGCGGGACATCAGGCTTGGTAACTTTAGAAGACATAGTGGAAGAAATTGTTGGTGACATCAGTGACGAATTTGACAAAGAACTTGAAAATGAAAATTATAAAAGAATAGATTCTAATAATTATATTTTTAAGGCTCAAATTAGTATTGTTGATTTTTGTAAATTCTATAATATCAACGATGATTATTTTGAAGATGTGGAAGGTGAATCAGACACATTAGCTGGAATGATACTGGAAAAGGAAGGGCGCATTCCAGAAGTAGGCTTCAAATGTTCATTCAAGGATTTTACCTTCGAAATTTCTGAAGCTGATAAGAAACATCTTATCAGAATAAAGGTTACAAATAACGAAAATATCTCTGCTGATGATAAAGTTTCTTAAAAAAAATATCAAATATCTTACATTATTATCTGCCATTATCTTTTTTATAAGCTGCGATAATAAACAGTATCAGCCTAAACCACGTGCATATTTCAGAATAGATCTTCCTGAGAAACAATATGTTCCATTAGATTCTATGAGATATTATAGTTTTGAATATCCTATACAATGCTTAATAACTCCTGATTTCTTCTCGCCAGAAGAGAAAGATTGGATTAATATCGAGTATCCTGCAAACAAAGCCACAATCCATATCAGCTATAAAGCTGTTAATGACAACCTTGATGTATATCTTGAAGACTCCTATTCCATGATGTCGAAACATATATCCAGAGCAATGGGAATACGTGACAGCCTTATAGTTAATCATGAAAGAGATGTGTATGGCTTGATTTATTTCCTTGAGGGAGAAGGTGTTGCATCATCGATTCAATTTTATCTTACCGACAGCACAAATCATTTCATGAGAGGTTCCTTGTATTTTAATGTCAGAACCAATAACGATTCTTTAGCACCTGTCATTGATTATATTACCGATGACATTCGTCATCTTATAGAGACCACACAATGGAAATGATTTCAATTTAAAATTTCAGGATAAAAAAAACTTTTGCCTTTTATCTTTTATCATTATCCTTTTTTATTATATTTGCGGGATTTTTTTTTGCAAATACATCTTATGTAGGATTTATAACATAGTATTCATTATCTAAGAAAGGGGGAACCATGATAGAAACATTAACAGTAGGCAAACTGAAATGGCATCATATAACTGACCCGACGGAAGAGGATTTCGTTGAATTAAAGGAAAAATTTCATTTTCACCCCCTTGATATTGAAGACTGTAGGTCTGTAAACCAGCGTCCTAAGATAGACATTTACGACGATTATTATTTTCTCATCTTACAATATCCTGATTTCGACAGACAAGATAAATTTATCTTCCCTAAGGAAGTGAAGCTTTTCTGGGGCAAGGATTATATCATCACTTTGGAAAGAAAACGTTGGCATGTAAGTCAACTTTTCAATGAATATAGTGAACGCGATGATGAATCATTGGTAAAAGAACTCCCCACATCAGATATCCTTCTTTATCGTATTATTGAGAAATTGATGAAGGAATCGCTATATCTTCTGAAGAAAATTGGTTTTGAGTTGGAAATGCTTAACAAAGAACTCTTTGGCAGTAAGCAAGTTAGAATCATTGAAAGGATCTCTATCACAAGAAAAAATATTATAACTATCAATACAATTTTCAAACCGCAATTGAGAATGTTCCATAGCTTTGAGACTGGTCAGATCAGAGGTTTCGGCGATGTGGAGTTTATGGAAGACTACTGGGGTAATATCCTCGACTATTACCAAAAGGTATGGGATATGACAGAAGATCATGAGGATCTGATTGAAGGGCTCTCAAAAACTTTCGATTCTATGCAGACTAATAAGACGAACGAGATCATGAAGACACTCACTTTGCTATCGTCGATAATACTTCCGCTTACTTTTATCACAGGACTCTTCGGGATGAATGTGGTTTTCCCGTTCATTACCACGACAAAAGTTGCGTTTTGGATAATAATAAGTGTAATGCTTGTAGTAAGTGCGGCATTAATTTATTTCTTCAATCACAGAAAATGGTGGATGTAAACAACATAAAATGAAAAATGAGGCTTTAAAGCCTCATTTTTCATTTTATCGTCGCCGCTACCTGTTCAGCTCTCGCGAGCGCCTTATGTATGTGGTCGAGTACATTTTCTTCTCCAACCATATCGACTATGCCAGCTTGTTTTATGGCGGCATGAACATTCTGATTAACACCAGACAAAATTATGATATGACCTTCATCTTGTGCCGACTTGATAAAAATCTCAAGATTGTGAATACCTGTAGCATCGATAAAACTTACCTTACGCATTCTGATGATACGTATAATATTATCGGAATGACGATATGATAACTCTTCAAACTTATTAGCGATACCGAAAAAGAAAGGTCCTTCAATTTCATATACTTCTGTCATGGATGGAATAATCAGTTTCTCATCTTGTTCACCATCATGGTGTACATCCAATTCATCTTGAATGACAGAGATGTTTGTACTTTCCATAACACGTTTCATAAATAGGATAACAGCCATGACCAAACCAATTTCAATAGCGATTGTCAAGTCGAATATTACAGTAAGCAATAATGTTGTAAAAAGAACAGCGATATCGCTTCTTGATTGTTTGCACATTGAAACTATAGTTCTCCATCCGCTCATGTTATATGAAACGATGATAAGAACACCTGCCAGGCATGACATCGGGATAAGACCTACCAGGCTGCCTAGGAACAACAACACCAATAATAACACCACTGTGTGTACTATACCTGCGACAGGTGTACGACCGCCATTGTTGATGTTTGCCATTGTACGGGCGATAGCACCTGTGGCAGGGATACCTCCGAAGAAAGGCACGACAACATTGGCTATACCATTGCCAATCAACTCAGTGTTGGAGTTATGTCTGTCGCTAATAACACCGTCCGCTACCATGGCGGATAATAATGATTCTATTGCACCTAACATTGCAATGGTAAAAGCTGAAGGCAGAACGGCTTGCGCTGTGGAGAAGAATGTCTCACCTTCCGTTAATGCCGGCATCCTGAATGAAGGCAAACCAGATGGCAACTCATACAAATCACCAATGGTTTTGATAGAATCGATGCCCGCATATTTTTTTAAGATCCATGTAATAGCAGTCATGACAATGATAGCCAAGAGGGAACCTGGTATCTTTTTTGAGAATTTTGGAGTTATTATTATTATCAGGATACTTAGTATTCCTATTAATAAAGCCCACCAGTTGACATTAGAGAAATTTTGGAAATAACATCCCCATTTATCTATGAAGTTAGCGGGAACATCCTGGATGCCAAGACCAAAAAGGTCGTTCATTTGTGTTGAAAAAATAGTTATCGCAATACCACCCGTAAAACCCACGATGATAGGATAAGGCATGAATTTGATGATACTGCCTAATTTAAAGACACCCATAAGGATCTGCATTATACCAGCCAAAACGGTCGCTATGGCCAGACCCGTCAATCCGTGCTGTTGTATGATACCATATATTATGACGATGAAGGCACCTGTAGGACCTCCTATCTGTACCTTAGATCCGCCTAACGCAGAAATTATAAAACCAGCCATGATAGCAGTGACAAGACCTTCAGTAGGACCGACACCAGATGCGATACCAAAGGCGATAGCCAATGGAATAGCCACAATACCAACGATGATACCTGCCATCGCATCTTTTGCAAACATCTGTTTGTTGTAATTCTTTAAGGTAGAAAATAAACGTGGTTTAAAATCAATGGAAAACCTACGGCTATTCTTAGCCTTGTTAACTGTATTCGTTCCAGCCATAATAAAAAATGAATAATCTTTAATTGTTGAATAATGAAATAACTGCTCCGTTTTGGGCTGCAAAGTTAATATTTTTTTCTTATACTACTAAGTTATAGAATATATTTCGTATCTTTGCGTATTAATTTATAGATATGAAAGAGATTGTTTTAAGCGGTATAAGACCTACAGGAAATCTTCACCTAGGAAATTATTATGGTGCGGTTCAAAACTTTATAAAATTACAGGATAAATACAACTGCTATTTCTTTATAGCTGATTATCATTCACTTACCACACATCCACATCCTGATGATCTTCATGGTAGAGTAAAACAGATTCTGGTAGAATATTTGGCTGCAGGTTTGGATCCTGAAAAAGCAACTCTATATGTCCAAAGTGATGTACCGGAAGTAGTGGAATTATATCTTTTCTTGAATATGAACGCATATATCGGTGAGTTAGAACGTGTTACAACATTCAAAGAAAAGGTACGCAAACAACCTGACAACGTCAATGCAGGACTTCTCACCTACCCTACGCTCATGGCTGCAGATATTTTAATTCACAAATCACATTATATACCTGTAGGTAAGGATCAGGAGCAGAATCTAGAAAAAGCACGCGACTTCGCAGAACGCTTCAATCGTATATACGGTGTCGATTATTTCCCTATTCCTCAGGGATTTAACTTTGGTAACGAATTAATTAAAGTTCCAGGTCTTGATGGAAGCGGCAAGATGGGAAAATCTGAAGGCGAAGGTAATGCTATCTTCTTATATGAAGACGACAAATCTATACGTAAGAAAGTGATGCGCGCCGTCACTGATAGCGGTCCTACAGAACCTAATCAGACAAAGCCGGAACCTATTCAAAACCTCTTTAATCTTATGAAGATAGTCTCAAAACCAGAGACAGTGCAGTTCTTCGATGATGCCTACAACAATATGAGCATTCGTTATGGCGATATGAAAAAACAACTCGCTGAAGATATTATTCAAGTTGTCACTCCTTTCCGCGAACGTATCAACGAATTGGCAAGCAATGACGAATACATTAAAAAAGTAGCTCGAATGGGCGCAGAAAAAGCTCACGAAAGCGCTAGCAAGACAATTAAAGAAGTTAGAGAGATAATAGGATTTAGAAGTTTCTAATTAATTGGTTTAAGGTTTAAAGTTTAAGGTTTAAGGTATTAATTCTCAACTTTCAACTTTCAACTTTCAACTTTCAATTTTCAATTCTCAATTTTCAGTTTAATATATGGCAGATAAGTTTGTAGTTTACGAGGAGAAGCAAGAGACAGCAGTGTTGATTGCGGTGTGCACCCAACAGCAGAATAGGGAGAAGACGGAGGAATATCTGGACGAGCTCGCTTTCTTGATAGAGACTGCTGGCGGAATTCCTGTGGCGCGTTTTATTCAACCTCTTGACCATCCCAATAGTGTAACCTACCTTGGTTCCGGAAAAATTGAAGAAGTTAGAGAATATATCAAAGCAGAAAATATTACAATGGCAGTATTCGATGACGAGTTATCACCGACACAGCTTCGTAATATTGAAAAAGAACTTGAATGCAAGATTTTGGACAGGACGAACCTAATCTTGGATATTTTTGCGAAAAACGCCAGAACAGCTCATGCCAAGACACAGGTAGAGCTCGCACAATATCAATATATGTTACCACGACTGACAGGTATGTGGACGCACTTGGAACGTCAGAAAGGTGGCATCGGACTTAGAGGTCCAGGCGAAAAAGAAATAGAGACGGACCGCCGTATCATACGCGACAAGATCACAAGTCTTAAAGAAAGACTTAAGGAGATCGACATGCAAAAAACCGTCCAAAGAAAGAATCGAGGTCAACTTGTAAGAGTAGCTCTGGTCGGTTATACCAACGTCGGCAAATCAACAATAATGAATCTGTTAAGTAAATCGGATGTCTTTGCAGAAAATAAACTTTTCGCTACATTAGAGACAACAGTGCGTAAAGTCGTGGTCGAAAATCTGCCATTCTTACTTTCCGACACTGTCGGTTTCATCAGAAAACTACCTCATCAACTCGTAGAATCGTTTAAATCCACTTTAGACGAGGTCAGAGAGTCAGACATACTCCTGCACGTGGTTGACATCTCCCACCCCGATTTCGAAGCCCAAATCGAGGTCGTCAACAACACATTAAATGAAATTGGAGCAGGCGATAAAAAGACCATCATGGTTTTCAACAAGATAGATGCATATAAATTCGAAGAGAAAGACGATGATGATCTTAGTCCTATCACAAAACGTAATTATACTATAGAAGACTGGAAAAAGACATGGATGGCAAAAAACAATTCCTGCATATTTATTTCCGCAGTTGAAAAAGATAACTATCAAGAGTTTAGAGAACTTTTGTACAAAGAGATAAAAGACATGCATGCCATCAGATACCCATACGATAACTTCCTATATTGATAATCATGTATATAGACACCCATTCACATATTTACGACAATGCCTTCGATAAGGATAGAGAAGAAGTCTTTCAAAGAGCACTAATGACAGGTGTCAATATGATTTTACTTCCTAATACAGATGAGACTACCATAACGCCCATGATGGACTTCTATGAAAACCATAAAGATAACTGTAGAGTCATGATGGGATTACATCCAGAAGGTGTCAAAGAGGATTATAAAAGGCATCTCAAAGTTATCGAAAAAGAGTTGGAGAAGAACTGCTGGATTGCCATCGGGGAAATCGGGCTTGACCTTTATTGGGACAAAACTTTTGAAAAGCAACAGATAGAAGTATTAAAGGAACAATTACAATGGGCTAAACAATTAAGTCTTCCTGTGTCTTTACACACCAGAGAGGCATTTGACTTAATGTTTAAAATAATTGAAAACGAACAAGATGGCAGATTAAACGGTGTCTTTCATTGTTTCAATGGAAATGAAGAACAGGCAAGAACAGCCATCGCTCTAGGTTTTCATCTCGGATTAGGAGGTGTTATCACATATAAAAACTGTGATGTAAAGACATTTTTAGAGAAAATACCATTGGAAAATATTGTTTTAGAAACCGATGACCCATATTTACCTCCTGTGCCACACAGAGGCAAACGCAACGAGCCATCATATATGATAGAGGTAGCAAAAAAAATCGCTGAAACCAAACAAATGGATATCGATGCCGTATCAAAGGCTACATCTGAAAACGCAAGAAAATTATTTAAATTATAACATAAAAAATTAAAGCTATGACAGGAGAAAAAACATCATTATTAATACTTTACACCGGAGGTACAATCGGAATGATGCAGGATCCACAAACCGGCAGTTTAGTACCTTTCGATTTTGATAATTTATATGATCATCTACCTGTTTTAAAAAACTTAGATTATCAGTTAGACTTCTATGCTTTTGACAATTTGATTGACTCATCAAACATGACACCTGATTTTTGGGTTTCATTAGCGGAGAAGATAGAAGAGAATTATGAGAAATATGATGGTTTTGTAGTATTACATGGCTCTGATACCATGGCATATAGTGCGTCCGCACTGAGTTTTATGCTAGAGAATCTTAACAAGCCTGTTGTATTTACAGGGGCTCAATTGCCGATGGGCATGGTAAGAAGTGATGGCAGAGAGAACATAATTGCATCAATAGAGATAGCAGCTGCGAAAGATCAAGACACGGCTATGGTACCAGAAGTAAGTTTATTTTTTGAAAATCAACTTCTTAGAGGCAACAGAACCACCAAGCACAATGCAGAGCACTTCAATGCTTTTGTTTCAGGCAATTATCCGTCATTAGCTGATGTAGGAGTTCGCATAAAGTACAATAAGGAATATATCATGAAGCCTAACTTCAAGAAGCTAAAGGTACACAAGAAGTTAGATAATAATGTAGCCATATTGAAATTATTTCCAGGTATAACAGAAGACTTTGTAAAACATACACTTAACACACCAAATCTAAGAGCTGTTATAATAGAGACATACGGTTCGGGCAATGCACCGACAGCCTCATGGTTTATAGAAGAACTTAAAGCCGCTATCGACAGAGGGCTGATAGTTTATAATGTCACACAGTGTAAATCAGGATCTGTAGAAATGGGACGATATGAAACAAGTCTAGATCTTGACAGGATAGGAGTAATAAGCGGACACGACATCACTACAGAGTCGGCAATAGCCAAGCTGATGTACCTTTTAGGTGAGAAATATAGTGTTGAGAAAACGAAAGAATTATTACAGATACCCATCAGAGGAGAAATTACAATATAAGCATTAATATTAAATAGGTATATAAAAATAAGAAAAGAAAGTAGTATTTTGTAATAAAAATAAGAAAAAAAACAGAGTTAGAAATAAACAGAAAATGTAATAATCAGAAAAAACAATCGTTAAATAAACAATAAAAACATTGATATAAAAACACTTAAGTGTTCAATAAAAAAGAAAATAATGTTTTAAAAAAAAATCTGTTTTTAATAAAAAAATATGTAACTTTGGGGCGTAATTTAAGACCATTGTATGGAGAGATGTCCGAGTGGTTGAAGGAGCACGCCTGGAAAGTGTGTATACTCCAAAAGGGTATCGCGGGTTCGAATCCCGCTCTCTCCGCAAGGAATTGAAAAGCAAGAAATTAAAGAGAAAATTAAACATCAATTAAAATTAATAAGTAATCAAACAAATTAAAAAGTAGTAATCAACATTTCCAATTATGAAAAAATTAATTGCTTTACTCACAATTGCTGGTTTTATGACATTCGGTATCAGCAATTCAGTTCTTGCACAAGAAGAACAACAACCAGCTCAAACAGAGCAAGTCGCAACAGAAGAAGTAGCAGCTGAAGAAGCAGCTCCAGTAGAAGAAGCAGCTCCAGTAGAAGAAGTTGTTACAACAACAATGACAGAAGTTGAAGAAGAACCAACATTCCACGAAGTACTTAAGAAACAATACATCGATGGTGGTTGGGGTTTCATGACACTCGTTCTCATTGTTTTAGTTCTCGGTTTGGCTATCTCAATCGAAAGAATCATTTACTTAACATTAAGCACATCTAACACAAAGAAATTATGCGCTGACTTAGAAGAAGCATTGAAAGCTGGCGGTATTGAAAAAGCTAAGGATCTCTGCCGTAACACACGCGGTCCTGTCGCAAGTATCTTCTACCAAGGTTTAATGCGCTACAACGATGGTCTTGACGAAGTAGAAAAAGCTATGATTTCTTACGGTTCAGTTATGAGTGGTAACCTCAATAGCGGTTCAAGCTGGATTACATTATGTATCGCTTTAGGTCCTAACTTGGGATTCTTTGGTACAGTTATCGGTATGGTTCAAGCTTTCGACGACATCGCTGCAGCAGGTGACATCAGCCCAACAATCGTTGCATCAGGTATGAAAGTTGCTTTGTTAACAACAGTTTTCGGTTTGATCACCGCTATGATCCTCCAAGTAGCTTATAACTTCATCCTCAACAAGATTGAAGGTATTTTGAATGACATGGAAGAAAGCACAATCACTTTCATGGACATCTTGAACGAATATTCAAAGAAAAACTAATTTATTTCGTTAACCTTAAAAACAGTTAACAATGGATGATAAATTATTAAAATTATGTAAATACGGGCTTTGGGGTCTCATGGGTATCATTGTCGTTATCCTTGCGATTTGTTTCTTCAAAGGAGAATCAAGTGCTGACATCCAAATGTACGTGACATATACACTTGTCATATTGCTCGTTATAGCTATACTCTTTTCTCCTATTTACGGAGCTATTATTAATCCTGGTAACGTTAAGAAAATAGGCATCGCTATAGGCTTATTCGCAATAATAGCATTAGTAGCATATCTCATTTCTCCAGGTGCAACATTAAGCGCAGAATATTTAGAGTCAATGGGTGTTACAGCAAAATCTGAAGCAGTATGCGACTATCTCATGATGTTCGTTTATATTATGCTTGGCGGCACATTTGCCTCAGTTATATATTCAGCAATAGCAAAATTCTTTAAATAAATTAAATTAAGATAATATCAATATGGCTAAACAAAAAAAGAAAGTACCGGATCTAACTACAGGTTCAATGGCCGATATATCTTTTTTGCTGTTGATATTCTTCCTTGTTACCACAACTATGGATACTGACAGCGGTATAACCCGTCGTCTTCCTCCACCAGTTGAAAATCCGGAAATGGATGTCAAAGTTAAAGAAAGAAACATCATGAACGTCATGATTAATAAGTACGATAAATTATTGGTCAACGGAAAACCAGGTGATCTTACAACCTTAAAAGAAATGACCAAAGAATTCATCACACCTAATCCAAATGACGAAAAAGCCCCTGAAACAGAAGTTAAAGAAATTGAACTTCTCGGTAATGTCACGTTGAGTAAAGGTGTCGTATCATTGAAAAATGACCGTGGTACTTCTTATCTCATGTATATCAGCGTTCAAAATGAATTGGCAAGAGCCTTCAATGAACGAAGAGACGAAATGTCTATGAAATACTTTGGACAACATTTTGCAGACTTGACAGATAAAGATAAAATCGAAGCTATCAACAAAGCTGTTCCTGTCCGTATTTCAGAGGCTGAACCAGAAGAAATTAAATAACATAGGAGATATTAATATGGCATCAAAATATAGATCAGACGAAGCTAAGCAAGTTCCGCCAATGGCTACAGGTTCAATGTCAGACATTATCTTCATGTTGATATTCTTCTTCATGGTTACAACTTCCATGCGTGAAGTATCTCTGAAGGTAAAGATGATATTACCAGAAGCAACTGAAGTTCAAAAATTAGAAAAGAAATCTTTAGTTAGCTACATCTACATCGGACCTCCTACCAATGCTAAAGTATATGGTACAGAGTCACGTATTCAGCTTAATGACCAATATTCAAAGATAACTGACGTTATCCCTTATATAGAAGCTGAACGTTTGGCACGTAGCGAAGCTGACCGCCCTCTCCTCACAACATCATTGAAAGTTCATCAGGATGTGAGAATGGGTCTCGTCACCGATGTTAAACAAGAACTCCGTAAATGTGGTGCATTCCGTATCAATTACTCTGCACGTAAAGGCGAAAAAATCAGCCAATAATTTACAAGTTACTTGATTAAATATAAAAATCCCTGGCAGAAATGCTGGGGTTTTTTTTTAGAATGAAGAATGATGAATGATGAATGAAGAATGTAGAATGAAGAATGTAGAATGAAGAATGTAGAATGTAGAATGTAGAATGATGAATGAAGAATGAAGAATGAAGAATGAAGAATGAAGAATGAAGAATGAAGAATGGAGAATGAAGAATGGAGAATGAAGAATGGAGAATGAAGAATGTAGAATGAAGAATGGAGAATGAAGAATGTAGAATGAAGAATGGAGAATGAAGAATGGAGAATGAAGAATGGAGAATGGAGAATGAAGAATGAAGAATGAAGAATGGAGAATGAAGAATGGAGAATGTAGAATGTAGAATGAAGAATGGAGAATGTAGAATGAAGAATGAAGAATGAAGAATGTAGAATGTAGAATGGAGAATGAAGAATGGAGAATGGAGAATGGAGAATGGAGAATGAAGAATGAAGAATGAAGAATGTAGAATGAAGAATGGAGAATGAAGAATGAAGAATGTAGAATGTAGAATGAAGGGGGTTATAGATTTTTTTTAGCTGTTTTTAAAATTGTTGTTATAATGCGTATTATTTCTTCATTGGCATTGTAATAATTTTCAAATTGGTTTCTGTTTATGTAATCACTTTTATACAAAAGTTCGAGCCAGTATTCTGTTTCTCCAGCTTCTTTTAATGATATTGATAGTTTAGCTATGAAATCACGTTTAGACTGCGCAAGAGAGGCTTCTTTTGCATTAGCGCCTATACTTGTACCAGAACGTAAAATCTGCTTAGAAAGCACATATTCCCTTTTATTTATTAAATATTTATATAAATCTATTATGCTTAATGCATATTCCTTACTTTTATCTAAAATTATATTAGGTCTCATAATATTTGATATTTAATTGTTCCGCTTTATTATAATATTTACACCATAAAATTCATACTCCATCCATCATTACACATTAATCATTCTCCATTATACATTCTCCATTACACATTATACATTATACATTATACATTATACATTATACATTATACATTACACATTACACTCCCTTCTTTAAAAAAAAAGAGCGATCTGAAACCAGACCGCTCATTTTATATTATTAAAGATCTAAATTATTTAACAACAACTTTTGAAGTATGGCTGTAGCCATTAGCTTTTACTGTGCAGAAATATACACCGCTGTTGAGATCTGTAATAGAGATGCTGTTATCACCTGTTGTTAAGTCCATATTAACGACTTTAACTGTTTGACCAGCTAAGTTAGAGAATGTAACAACTGCATTTGAATCCATTGATGATTGGATGCAGATGAATTCTGAAGCTGGGTTTGGATATACGTTATAAACAACATCTTTAGCCATTGTTTCTTCAGCACCAACATATTCTGAGCTAACTTTGAAAACATAAATAATGTTTGTTGAAGCGTTAGGTTGTGAAGCTTCATTACCCCAGTAGAAACCTAACATATCGTCAGATTGGCATGAGAACCAGAATTCGTTATTATTAACTGGTGTTGCAACAGCGTTAACAGCTGTACCTTCGTCCATTAAGTGGATAAAGTCTTCGAACATATTGTCAGAAGCGATATTCCATTTGTCTGAGTCAGCGTCTTTATAACTTACATAAACTGTTCTGTAGTAGAAAGCACCGTTTGTACGAGTAAGGTCTGGTGATGAGTAAGCCATAGCAACATTACCTTGTGGGTCAACAGCGAGTGATGGATATGCTGAAGCGCCATACATTGCATAGAAATAATCAGTTTCACCATAGAGTAAGTTATAGTCGAATGAGTTCCAGTATGTTCCATCTGGATTTTCTGGGATCCAACCGCAGAATGCGATTGAGTCATCTACTCTGTGACCCATTGTGTCATCGCCGTAACCAACCCATAATCTCAAAGCATCGTGTGGGTTACCATTTAAAGCTGTGATAGGACCTTCTTTTGTATCATTCCAATAAGCGATACCGTCTGATGATAAACCTCTGTAAACTGTATATGTATCACCTACTTCAGAGTGTTGATATTCATAAACTGATGTAGCTACGTGAACGATGCCATCATAACCAACAGCTACTGAGCCGTTAGCAGGACCGTACATTGTGTCTGTATAAACTGAAGCTGGGTCGTTCCAGTCGATACCTGCGTAAGGGTTTTCCCAAACGATTCTTCTTTCCCATGTTTGACCATCGTCTGTTGATTTGAAGATGAGAACATGGCCTTGTAAGCTACCTGTATAGAGGATAGCTACAGTGCTACCGTTTGTTGAGATAGCATAGTCATCAGCGCTATAAACGTCGATATGTTCATTTTCTTCGAAGAGAGGAGCCCAATTTACTTCCCATGTAGCACCGCCGTCTGTTGAACGGATATAGAATTGAGCTGTTACGTTTGTACCTGTTGCATCTGGTGTTTGAGCTGCAGCGATAATATGGATAATATCGTTGTTTTCACCTGATGTAGCAACTCTTGGCCATGATAATTGGAAGTCTAAAGCTTGACCTTCAAGACCTGTTGGATTAGGAATTGAGTGAGGACCATCCCATTGACCTTCACCAGCTGTTTCTCTTGTCCAGAATGTAAGACCTGCTGAGTGAGCAACGAGGATTTCACCATTAGCGCCGTAAGGAGCTACTGTTGGCCAACCTGTTCTTAAATCATTGCCTGTTGCATTTGCTTCAGCACGTGTTTCTGGCATTTCTAACCATGAACCCATGTCACCGTTTGCACAGAAGTTATAACCTGTACCACGGTCTGAAGCAGATTGGTTTGTTTCGTGTGAGAAAGTAGCTGTAACAGCAACTGAACCGTTGTCTAATTGATACATACGGTTTGAAACGAAAGCATTTGATTGCAAGTCGTAGTTTGTCCACATTGTTTCAGCTTCTTCGAAGTTAGTATATCTACTAACTACAACACTTTGTGAGCTTTGTGGAGCGAAATTAGCAGTAGAACTTGTCATTTCATTGCCAACAACTGTTTTTGTTGCTGAAGCGGTGAAAGAAGCTTTCTCTGCCTTCACTACTTTGTTTTGTGCAAAAGCACTGAATCCCATTACGAGACCTAATGAAAGTAAAAGAACTTTTTTCATTTTAATTTAATTTAAGTTAGTAATAAATAAATTTGTCCTATTTTAATTAACTTGCAAAATAACAAATTATTTTTCAAATACACAAGTTTTTTTTTATATTGTAAAAAATAAAGAGAGCCTTAGGGCTCTCTTTATAAATATAAATGAAATAAATTTATAACTTATTTAACAACTACTTTTTGTGTTGTAATAGCGCTACCGTTGTCAGCTTTGATGAAATAAACGCCAGAAGCGTATTCGCTAACATTGATAGTTTTTTGACCATCGAAGTTGAATGTTTCAACTAATTGACCTACAGCATTGTAGATGCTTACTGTTGACATGCTATTTACTTGGATTGTAACTTCTTCACCTGATACTGGGTTAGGGAAGATATTCATATCAACTTTTTCAACGATTTGGTTTTCTTCTACATCCATGAAGTCAACATCGATTCTGACAGCTCTGTAGAAGCAGTTGTCTGGTGTTGATTCATCAGATTGTACGTATGTACCTGGTTCTTGGTCATTTTGGTAAACGAGTTGGATGAATTTACCGTCAGCATCTTCATAGATATGAGGGATAATAACTGGATAAACCATTTCATCGTACATGTTCATGAAGTCAGTGAGGACACCTTTTGTACCTTCCCATGTCATACCATTGTCATATGATACGTTGCAGAAGAGTCTGAAGTAGTGGTTAACACCGTCGAAGAATACGCCAGCTTCTGAGCTACCGCAGATTTGTGACCATACTGAATAGATTGTACCATTGTCGTAGAACATGCTTGCGAAACCTTGTGTACCGCAGTTATAGAGACCGTGAGAACCCCATGAGTCTTGAACTGGCCAATAACCTTCTGCTGATTCACGTGGAAGAACGTTACCGTCGCCGTCAACGACTTCGAGAACACCAAAATGTTCTGGAAGGATTTCGTGCATAGCGTCTGCCCAGAACCAGTTAGAAGCGTAGATGTCGCTGTATGTGTAAGAGCTGTCCATTACGAATGGTTCGCCAACGTTACCTATACCACCGACGCATAATTCATTTTTAGGAAGAACTTCGCTCCAATAAGCGACACCACCGATACCAGGATAGTATGAACCATCACCAGCTACACCTGTTGTAGCGTTGTATTCATATACGAGGTGTAAGTTATCGTCAGAGTCGAAAGCTGCAGAAGTCCAACGTGGATAGAAGAACCAACCATCTGTGAAGTCACCTTTGATATTAGGATGTTTAAAGAATACTCTTTCTGACCATGTTTGGCCATTGTCTTCAGAAATGAGAACTTTACCATCTGACCAAGCTGCGTTAATGATTAAAGCTACGCGGTTTGGTTTTTCAGGATCCCATTGCATGAAATAACCAGAATTTGAACCTAATTCTGAGCAATAGTCGCTGCCTAATAATTCAAGTTGCATATCTTCAACTTCAACATTACCGTTAGCTATACGTGAATACAAACCTGATTCGATAACACCGTTGAGTTCTGAATCTTGAGCCATCCAATAAAATACGTGGATGATGTCATTATTTTCACCTGAACAAGTAACTACAGGCCATGCACCGCCCATTTCTTCTGAAAGATAGATAGGTTCTGACCACTCACCACCATTACGGAAGTTTTCATTAACATAAATACCAACTGCTGTAGATGTGTGAGCTGCTACTACGAGACCGTTTTCACCATAACGAGCGATTGAACCGAAACCTGTTTTTTCAGGTTCTACGCGACCATCTGTGAATGTCCATTCGCCTGTTGCTGGATCATAGATTGAAAGACCTGTACCACGGTCAGCCATATCTGTTGATAAAGCTTGTGTGTAACATGCAACTGCATAACCATCAGGCCATACTGCTGTGAAGTTTCTTGGACCCATGTTTGTTTGCCAGTCATAGTATGTCTGTGCAAGTTCTGTTTCAACTGGGTTAGCGATAATGGTTCTTTCTGATGCTGGGAAATTTGCTTGCAAATCCTCAAAGCCAGTAACAACCATTTGTTTTTCAGGTGTCATATCAGCTGATTTCTTTAATGACACGCTTCTTTGTGCGAAACCGCTGATAGCGATTGATAACACAACGATCAATGTAAATAATCTTTTCATAAATGATAAATTAATTAGGTTAATTATTCAATTCTTTATCTAAATCAGAATGCAAATATACATAAAAAAATTATAACAAAAACAAATCTAAGAAATTTTACATTTTTTTTGAATTTAATAAAACATACATGGCATTAAAAAATAACTTATCTTTGTGAAATAATTTAACGACAGAAAAGCTTTGTTGTACAAAAATCGTAAAAAAAATGAAGAAAAGAGTTCTATTACCAGTTTTAGCAATTGTTTTTGTGATGTTCTCTTGTTCAGAGGCATCTAATCAGAAACAAGATTTAGCTCAATATGTAAAACCATTTATTGGCACAGGAGGTCATGGGCATACATATCCTGGTGCCGTCGCTCCTTTTGGAATGATACAAAATAGTCCTGACACACGCATGGACTCATGGGACGGTTGTTCGGGCTATCATATCTCCGACACTACAATTTTAGGTTTCAGTCTTACCCATCTCACTGGAACAGGATGTAATGACTATGGAGATTTCAGATTTGTTCCTATAACGGGAAAACCTGCTTTTGATTCTAAAGATTATTGCTCATCTTTCAGACATGAAAATGAGTCTGCGAGAGCTGGATATTATTCTGTAATTCTCGATGACTATAATATTAAGGTGGAACTTACGGCAAGTGAGCGAGCTGCCATGCAACGTTATACTTTTCCTCAGACAGATGAGGCTCACCTTATAATAGAATTACAAGAGTCCAACCTCTCTGCTGAGACCATTCACGAATCGTTCATCACGATAGAAAGCGACAATGCCATCAGTGGTTTCCGTCGCACAGGATATTGGGCTTCTGATCAATATCTTTATTTCTACGCTGAGTTCTCAAAACCTTTCACTGGTTATGGAATATGTTCAGACAATGTAGAATATCCTAATATGAAACACGCAGAAGGCAAAGACCTTCAAGCCTGGTTAGATTTCGACGCCACAGACGGTCAACCTATAGTTATGCGAGTAGCGACTTCAGCAGTCGATGTGGAAGGAGCAAAGAGAAATCTCGTCTCCGAAGTTAAAGATTTCGATTTTGACGCAATGGCACAGAATACGTATAACTATTGGAACGATGAACTTAATCGTATTCAAATCAATACTGTCGTTAATGAAGATGACAAAGATATTTTCTATACCTCATTATATCATTGTTTCATTGTACCTAATCTCTTTTCTGATGCTGATGGACGTTATCGTGCTCATGATAAGAAGATATATCAAAGCGACAGCCCACGTTATACTATTTTCTCTTTATGGGATACTTTCAGAACGGAGCATCCTTTGCTTAACCTTATTCAGAGAGAACGAAGCGTTGATATAATTAATACCTTTATTAATAATTACGAGACAGGCGGACTTCTCCCTGTTTGGGAACTTGCAGCTAACGAGACTTTCTGTATGATTGGTTATCATGCTATTCCTGTTATAGCTGATGCGTATTTCTCTGGGATAGAAGGTATAGACTATGAAAAAGCTCTTGAAGCTATGGTTAATAGTGCGAATCAAGACATCTTTGGTTTGAATTGCTACAAAGAATATGGTTTCATACCATCTAATTGCGAAGGGGAATCAGTATCAAAGACTTTGGAATATGCCTACGATGACTGGTGCATTGCACGATTGGCGGAAGCTCTCGGCAAACAAGATATCGCTGACGAATTCTATCAAAGAGCTCAATATTATAAGAATTTATATGACCCATCAACAAAATTCTTCAGAGGAAAGAGAAATGGCTGTTTCGTAACTCCATTCGACCCTACGCAGGTCAATTTCATGTTAACAGAGGCTAACACATGGCAATATAATTTCTTTGTACCACAAGACATCAACACACACATTGATATGATGGGCGGAGAGAAAGCATACGACAGAAAACTCAACGAGCTCTTCAACTCATCATCAGAGATGACAGGTCGTGTTCAGTCTGACATCACCGGTCTTATCGGACAATACGCTCACGGCAACGAGCCTAGTCATCACATGGCATACCTTTATAATTATTTAGGAAAACCGACCAAGACACAGAAACTTGTAAATAAGATCATGTATGAATTATATACTGACCAAGCAGACGGATTATGCGGAAACGAAGACTGCGGTCAGATGTCGGCATGGTATGTGATGAGCGCTATGGGATTCTATCCTGTCACACCGGCAAGCGGCTATTACGTAATTGGTGTGCCACACTTCGAAGAAATGGTTCTTAATCTTGAAAACGGGAAGACTTTCACTGTAGTAGCTAATAATCTCTCAAGAGAAAATCGTTACATCGAATCCGTCAAGTTGAATGGCAAGAATTTAGATCGTAGTTATATCTATTTTGAAGAAGTATATAATGGTGGGAAATTAGAGTTTGAGATGACAAACAAACGTAATTCCACCTGGGCTACAGAGTTAGAGAACTCACCGAAACAAAAGATAGAAAAACCTATCATCGTAACAACACCTGTTATCAGTGTACCTTCTGATGTTTTCTTTGAGACCATGAATGTTGAATTAAGTCATATAGACGCAGACGCTAAGATTTATTATACGATAGACGGCAGCACTCCAACAGAGAACAGCACACTTTATACAGAACCATTCGCCATCAACGAAAGCTCTGATGTCAGAGTCGTTGCTATAAAAGACGGCAGTAAGAGCAATGTTGTTGAAGGTAATTTCAAGAAGATCGCTGCTGGCAGAACCGTCAAGATTGAAAACAGATACAACTCACAATATGAAGCTGGAGGCGACATCGCTCTCATCGACTTCCAAAGAGGCAGCAATAATTTCCGCGTAGGAACATGGCAAGGCTATCATGGCGTTGACCTTATCGCCACCGTCGATTTAAGCGAAGTACAGGAAATCAACAGATTAGCGGGTAGTTTTTTACAAGATCAGAAGTCATGGATTTTCATGCCAGAACAAGTTGAGTTCTTTATTTCAAATGATGGCAAGAACTTCAAGTCGGTTGGAGTAGTGAAGAATCATATTTCACAAGAGACAGAGGAGCCGGTTCTTCACGAGTTTGACATCAACAAGAAAATGTCAGCGAGATATATCAAGATGGTCGCTAAGAAAATCGACGCATGTCCTGACTGGCATGTCGGTGCTGGCGAGCCAGGCTGGATTTTCTGCGATGAGATTGTGATAGAGTAAAAATTGGGAACGGGAATTGGGGACGGGGGACGGGGAACGGGGAACGGGGGGGGGACGTAGTCTTAGTCATAGTCATAGTCATAGTTCATAGTTCATAGTCTTAGTCATAGTCATAGTTCATAGTTCATAGTCTTAGTCATAGTTCATAGTCTTAGTCATAGTCATAGTTCATAGTCTTAGTCATAGTCATAGTTCATAGTCTTAGTCATAGTCATAGTCATAGTTCATAGTCATAGTCATAGTTCATAGTCTTAGTTAGAACTAACAATCGCCGCTCTGGGGAATGATGATTTCTTGGAGCGGCAGTTGTTTTATAATTAAATGTCTATCTCAGTGCAACAATCTGCCAATTTCCCAGTGAGAAGATATCATGGTAGTATTGATTTGTCTCGCTATCTGAACTCATGAAGAGTTGTTAATTTATTTTAAGTCAACAGACAACGGACAACAGTCAACAGATTTCGGGTATGCTTTTTTAGTTTAAGGTTTAAGGCTTAAGGAATTAATAAACTTAAAAACTTAAAAACTCTAAACTTTAAAACTACTCTAAACTATAAACTCTAAACTCTAAACTAGTTAAGAATCAATATTCCATTCCTTCGCTGCCTTCATAAGCATCGCCTCCGTTGTCTCCATTTGACGGCATTCTCTTTTTCTGTTGTTGGTTGATACGATAGTTGAAGTTGAGTGTCACTGAAGTTGTACTCCATGTGCTTTCGCTATATTGCCAGAAGTTATCGCCCCATGACTCTCCTCCGTTTTGACGGCTGCCGAAGACGTCGCGGATATTGAGAGAGATGGTAGCATTTTTGTTGAACACATCGCGTGATGCTGCGAAGTCGCACCAATAGTTAGCGTCGCGATATCCGAGAGGTTCTTCGCGTGGTCCCATATAACGTCCTGTGATTTGGAAGTCGCAAACGTTCTTCACTCTGAATTTTGCCACGAGACGAGCGAATGTGTTATATGAGTCTGTGGTATAATGTCTGCCGTTCCAGTCGCCGACGGTATTCGATTTGAAGAAGTTGATACTACCGTTGAGGTTCCACCATTTGAAGATGTCTAATGAACCTACGAGTTCTATACCGTAGTCGTCGCTGATACCGAAGTTCTCGGGACGGCTGTATGAGATGTCTCCGACAACGGTAGTGAAATTACGTATCACGTCGGTGCTGTGACGATAATATACCGTGAAGTTGATATTACCTTTATCCCAGAAACGGAGATACGACATTTCATAGCTGTCGGTATATATTGGCTTCAAGTCCGGGTTACCCATTCTGATGTTACGGTCGTCGTTGAAGGAATGGAAAGGAGCCATCTGACCATACCAAGGACGGCGGATACGACGTGCATAGCTGGCTTGTATCTGGTCTATCTCTGTCAAAGAATAGTTAAGGTGACCTGTAGGGAAAACGTCCAAGTATCTTTGGTTGCTGCCTTGTCCTGTTCCTTTAAGATAGGTATCGATGAGAGTAAACTCACCACGCAAACCGACCTGTCCTGAGAAGCGTCCGAGTTCTCTTCCGTAGCTACCATAAAGAGCAGCCACCTGCTGGTTGTAATCGAAGTCGTGAGTATAATCTGTAAGGATAGAGTCGTTTTCTGTCACCAACATATTGTTATTTATCCATCTACCTGTATATTTACCTCCCAATTCCACTGTAGATAATCCGTAATGATGCACGAAATCGACGGTAGATTGAAGATTCTGCTGGTTCTCTTGTGTATGAGTTGTTTGGTTTATGCTGTAGAAAGGATTGTTGTTATTCAGATCCTCTTCTGTCAAGAATTCAGCATCAACGATGTCTGACCATTCAGTATCCGAATTTTGGAAGTAACGAACTGATGCCTTTAATGAGTTGTCTTTACCTCCGAAATATTTGTCGTAAGAAAGTGTATATTCCATCATAGGTCTGTCGTTGAACCAGTCTTCGGTACGTTTAGAGAAGTTTTGTAATCCTTCGAAAGGGAAGTTGTCGATATAAGTTACGGCAGGAGTATTATGACCTTTCGACTGGCGATACATTGTACTGAAGGTAAGGATATCGTTATCTGTGAAATAATAGTCGAAGCCACCTCTAATATTATGACCTTTTCTATTTCTGTTACGGTAGGTGTATTGTTCTGTGATTTGTTCCGCATCGTCATGATTTCCCAGGATCGGGTCAAACAATACATCGTCGTAATATTCTGTTTTGGTATAACCGTCGCTGATGTCGTCTCTGTAGTTGAAGTTATAGTTAGCGAATACGTTGAATTTCTTGAATCTATAGTTGAAGCTAGCTCCTAATCCTGTCTGGAACGGAAAGTCCTCTTTGAAGAATTTTTCTCCCCATTGTACCGGAAAACCGCCTCTAAGGTCAACGGAGGCATTGAAGCCTTTGCGTTTGTCTTTTTTAAGGACGATATTGATTATACCTGCAGTACCTTCAGCGTCGTAACGAACAGAAGGGTTTGTCACCACTTCGATTTTTTCAATCATATCAGCCTGAAGACTACGAAGGGCGTCTTGAGTGCTTGTGCCGGCGAGACCGGAGACCTTGCCATCGACCAAGATCTGAACGCCGCTATCACCACGAAGGCTCACATTTCCTTCAACGTCAACGTTAACGGACGGAATGTTGTCGAGCACTTCAATGGCGTTACCTGCCGTACTGCTAACATCTTTTCCCACATTGAAAACACGTTTATCGAGAGCCATCGTCATGGTACTTTTCTCTGCCACGACCTCAACTTCTTCAAGCATAGCAGAATCAGGGCTCATCACTATATTGCCAAGATTAATAATTTCTCTAGGTTCATGAACATTAATATTGATTGACAGGTCTTTATAGCCCATAAACTGTACAACGACATAATATTTTCCAGGCATTGTTTTCAGAGAGAAGCCACCTCTGGTATCGGTGATAACTCCAGTAACAAGTGTAGAATCTTGAGAACGGAAAAGGCTCACCGTAGCATATTCCAATGGACCATCAGTCTCATAATCAATAACAAAGCCTTTAATTTCTGCCTCTAAAGGATTATCAGACTCCATTTCTGATGCCATAAGATCAAAAGAGGAAAACAATGATACCAGAAGTATCCAAAGTAATGTAAATTTCTTCATAATAAAAATATCTATAAAGTAGTCGTTTTTCAACGCTGCAAATAGCAAATTTTGTGCCAGCAAGATCAAATAAGTATTTTGAAATGGTAAAAAAATAAGTTTAGGAGAGGTCAAGGAGATACAAAGAATTAGCACTTGGAATTTTCATCAAGGGTCAACATCGATTTGTATTTTAACTGACTTAAATTCGTTAATATGTTTAAAGTTTTCTATTGTATTTTTGATAAACGCTTTAGCTTTTGTTGAGTTAAGCTCTTTATTTATCTTTATCATCATTTGTTTTATATAAAGATTTTTAACTCTAGAAATTACTGGATATTCTGGTCCTAAGAGATTATTTTTAAATGCCTGACGTAATAATTTTGCCAGTTCGTTGGCTGCATCATTAAGTTTATTCACTTCTCGGTCTTTTAGTCGAATTAATATCAAGCGTGAGTATGGAGGATAGTTGAATTGGCGACGTATTGGCATTTGTTCTTCGTAGAATTTCTGGTAGTCATGATTTATAACATTAAGTATCACAGGATGTTGAGGTTGATATGTTTGGATAATGACTTTCCCTTTGGTATTTTTACGTCCTGCACGTCCGCTCACTTGTTCCATTAGTTGGAAGGCGCGTTCGAAGGCTCTAAAATCGGGATAAGACAGCAAGTTATCGGCGTTCAGCACTCCGACGGTTTTAACGTCGTTAAAGTCGAGTCCTTTAGTGACCATCTGTGTTCCTACGAGAATATCAGTTTCTTTATTTTGGAATTGTTCGAGTATATACTGGTAGCTATTTTTAGATCTGGTGGTATCGAGGTCTAGACGAGCTGTGCGGGCGTCGGGGAATAATATTTGGATGTCATCTTCTATTCTTTCTGTTCCGAAGCCTTGCATTTTAAGGTCGGTGCTATGGCATGAAGGACATTCGGCAGGGAGGCTGCATGTATAGCCGCAGTAGTGACATTTAAGGATATTTTGATTTTTATGATAAGTCAGGCTAACGTCGCAGTTGATACAATAGGGAATATATTTACAATGGTCGCATTCTATTCTCAAGGAGAATCCGCGGCGGTTTTGGAATAGGATAATCTGATTTTTCTCTTGGAGGGTTTGTTTTATTGCCTCGACGAGAGTTTTTCCGAAATTTGCCTGCATGGTTTTACGTCGTGTTTCGATTTTAAGGTCATCGACGATGATCTCAGGCATTTCGATTTTAGCGAATCTTTGGTTTAGAGTTACGAGGTGATATTTATTATTTTTAGCGTTAAAATAAGATTCGAAGGAAGGAGTTGCAGATCCTAGTATAAGGCGAGCGTGGAACAGTTTTGCCATAACGACAGCGAGGTCGCGAGCCGAGTAACGCGGCGCAGGATCAGTTTGCTTATAAGAAGAATCATGTTCCTCATCGACGATTATCAGTCCCAGGTCGGTAAATGGAAGAAACACAGCAGAACGAGAGCCTATGATGATTTGATATTTTGAAGCATGAAGTGCTGAGTGCCGACAAACATCATCTCCAGAATTCCTGAAATTCATAAGCTGATGCCATATCTCTACTCTCTCATTATTATCATATTTAGAATGATAGACTCCTACCCTATCACCAAAATATTTTCTTAGTCTATTGATAATCTGTTCTGTAAGAGCAATTTCAGGGAGAAGATACAAGACTTGCTTTCCTTCGTCAATAGCTTCTTTAATCAATTTTATATATATCTCGGTCTTACCACTTGAGGTGACGCCGTGCAGCAAGACAGGTTTTTCCATCTCGAAACCTTGATGTATTCCTTCAAAAGCCTCATATTGTTTCTCTGTCAACAAAATACTTTCCACATCAGTAAGAGCTTCATAATCTCTCAATCGGCTGACTCTTTTCTGATAGGTCTCAAAAACACCTTTTTCCACTAAAGACGATAATATAGATGAAGAAGCATTAGATTTTTTTAACAGATCAGAAGCCAGGACGTCATTATCGACGGTTCCACCAAGCACATAGAAAGCCATCAGCATCTCTAATTGCTTATAAGCCCGCTTAGAAAGATTATCCATCAGTTCATGCATTTTATCTTCATCACGATAAGTATTTGATAATCTGACATATCTCTCATATTTCGCCTTATATTTCTGTTGTAATTCCTCTTGCATGATAATGATTTTTTTCTCTATCATTGTCTTAATAAGAGGCATTATCTTCTTATATCCTATTATTTTACTTACCTCAGTAATAGTAAGTTGAGTCTGAATCTGAAGAGCTTCTACTATAAGATACTCATAATCGTTGAGCAATTCATTATCAATAATATAATCTTCAGAAAGGGAAATCTTAGATTCACTTGAGAGTTTCAATGCTGAAGGAAGAGCCGCTTGCATCACCTCACCAGGATATGAAAGATAATAAGAACTTATCCAGTCCCAAAGTTTAAGTTGATTATAATTTACTACGGGTTCATCATCAAGTATATCGAGGATATATTTAACATTATCACAATCAGGCACCTTATCTGTTATTGCCAAGATCAGTCCTGACATTATTTTCAGTTTACCGAACTGCACCACAGCACGCTGTCCCACTTTAACCACATTATTTAATCCATAAGGTATTCTGTATGTGAAAGTTCCTGGGACAGGTACGGGCAGCAATATATCAGCAAACAATGTTATTCTCTCTTCCTGCATAGCATTTATTTCAATAAGAGACTATGGTCTTGACACCTATAAGCTGGTCATAATTCAGTGTTGGGTCGAAGAGATAGAGATAGATGGTATATTCGTTACGGGTTTCCCAGAAGTTGCCTGCTACGACGGAGACATCAGCGACTTTCTGACCTTTTTCTCTGACGGCATAGATATAGTCGTAATATCCTTGTTTCAACAAGAGGTTAAGAGCATAGCCCTTGCGATTATTGTCGTATGTCATCTTACTTTTCTCATCCAGATTCCAATTCGTTATGGCACCCATTATATAAACATCCTGATTTTGCATTTCTGGAGCCCATTCCAGGAAAAATTCCACCATAACATAATCTGCTTCTGTACTAGCATCTCTATCGTCACGTTCAAGATAAATCACTTTCTCTCCAAACAAATCTGTATCATCGATATAAGCCACCGTATTACGTTTTGTATCAGGATATAGGCTCACTACATAATAATCTTTGGACATCTCTACAGAACGGGTCTGTTCAGGTCTGTTGTTAAGGTTACTTGTATTGATTCTACGGTATTGATTACCTGAACGGAATACTGTCTGAGGATTATTTTCGTATGAGAGAGAGTCAGGATATACGTATGTAGGTTTCAGTCCCATAATAGCATTATCCCAACGTCCATTCTGTTGTATAGTAACATTAGAATATTGAGATGCCAATGAGTTGAACAGATTAGGATATGATATTATCATTTCAATCTGTTGATTATCTGTACCAAGGTTTAGATCAAAGGGATAACGAGGTATTCTGGTATTGATAACAGAACGATCATCAACTATCATAAATCGGCGGGTGAAATATATGTTTTCTGGTGTTAGCTCATTTTCATAGACAACGAGAATATAATTACCTGAGATTTTAGGTATCATATCTTCTGTTGGGAACAGCAGATCGTAATGCACATAATCGACCATTGTATTTAGCGAGAAAGAATAGTTTTCAATATCATCTGAATCGAAGCCGTTGAGATATTCTATCTGTTGGATATCCGACTGTTTAGACCAATCGTTATTACAATGGATAAAGGTATAATACATATAAGGAGCATCATTGGAAAACACGTCGAATTGCAGATGCAGTCTTCCCATCATATTGTTAAGATTTATGATAGGCTTAGCAAGAGAATCATCGGCAGGATGTAGGAGAACGGTATGAACGATGTCGTTATAGTTTTTATCGTCGTATGATTGTAATTGTTGTGCTTTAAGAGATGTTGCCAGAAACAGCAAGGACAATATAGCCAACACTTGTGAGCTATGAGCTATGAGTTTCAGTTTATTTTGTTGTTTAGCTGTAATGTTGAGTTGATAATTTTTCATATTTTTAATTTTAATGAATAACAATATATAAAGTTTATGGTTTTATTCAGTATGATTTTGTACAAGGCGTTCCATTTTCTTCAAATATAAAGAATGCTTTGACGTCGTTTTGTGTTTCCAGTATTTCCATAGCTTTTTCGATACCTACGAGCATACATACAGAGGCGAGGCAGTCAGCCCATGCTGTATTATCGCAGATTATTGTTGCGCTGAGCATATTATTTTCTGCGGGGAAGCCTGTCATAGGGTTGATACTATGGGAATAACGTTTTCCGTTTTTTTCGACATATTTTCTATAGTTACCCGAGGTGACGATGCTTTTATCTTTTATTTCAACTATTTCTTGTACAATTCTGTCGGAGTCTTTGTCATGGGCGGGTTTCTCTATTCCCACTTTCCATGGTTCTCCTTTGGGTTTAGTACCTTTGGCAAGTATCTCACCGCCGACATCAACGAGGAAGTTCTCTATACCTTTTGAAACCAGGAAATCAGCTATCATATCTGTAGTATATCCCTGAGCCACAGCGTTAAAATCCAATGTCATATTAGGATTTTCCTTTATTATCTTATCATTTTCAAGCTTGACCTTACGATAGCCGACAAGCTGTTTCAGAGAATCGACGATCTCTGCTGTCATCTGAATTCCTTCCTTGTAATGGAAGCCCCAAGCCGAGACTAGAGGTCCGACGGTAGGATCGAAATATCCATCCGACAACTCGGCTGCTTTCATAGCGTAATTAAAATTATCTATGAAGATCTTATTTAAGACGACAGTGGAATCATTACGGTTCACTCTTCTTATGATGGAATTCTCATCCCACAAAGAAAGCGAGGACTCCACCTCCTCAAAGATAGAATCAAACTCATGATGCAAGTCACGATTTTGTTCATCAAAATAAATAATAGAGTAGTATGAGCCCTGTGTACTACCCATAAAATGTTGTTTCTCTACGGTATCACATCCTATCATAAAGAAACATAGAACTATAAAAACTAATGATATACGCATTAAAATCTAATTTCTCTAATCAATAATCCCGGATAAAAGCCATGACCACTTACAACAGAAAATGTAGTTCCTTCCAAGTCGGCATTGACAGCACCTTCTTCCACTGCCATATAACGATTATCCCAAATCTTATCAGGATTTGGCTGAATAACACCTAGTCTCTTATATTTGATTGTACCATCCGATGCCTCTATTCTTTCAATGACCTCAAATTTGGAATTATCTGATATACCTTCTTTGAGACCGATCTTAGCTATCACATTACCTTCACTATCAATACTATATATTGGTTCTTTTATTCTAAACACCTCATAATTTTTCTGAAGTTTAACTATACTCTCATCAAGGGTACGATAAATAACCTTTTTAATAAGATCCGACTGGTTATAAATACCAGCGAGTACGGTTTTGCCACAAACAGCTTCTTGTGTTCCAATATAAACCAACTGATATTCAGCATTTTCCCATGATTTATATTTATCTTCATCGTAATAATTCGCATCAAGATAATAATTTTCAAAGAAAATGTCACTATATGATGGCTGCCAATCCAGTCTGTATAGATGAGTTTGTATCTTGACACGAAAGCCTTCAAAATCATCCACCATATCTGCTGTCGTTTTAGAAAGATCATCAAAAGCCGATCCCAAGTCCTCAAAAGCCTCTTCACCCGTCACCTCTGCCACGACTTCACCCAGATCTTTCAAGAGACTGCCGACCACACCTATACCTTCAGCTGTCTTTTTATTTCTTTCCGCTTTGTCGATATATATTATATCATGAACCAAAACGAATGTATTTCCAATAAGATCAGTTCCACAATCCTGAAGTATAGATCTACCACGTTTAGTAAGCTCCGATGTCTCTATATTTTCAGTAGTTGCGCCTTCAATACCTCTACGATAAATTAAACCCATATCACAGCATCCATCCTCCTCATTTCTATTAAACCACTTGGCAACCAGTTCTTTAGCCACATCATTTGTCTCAATATATTTATCTATTTTTGCCAACTTCACATAATCCTTACCAGAAACGGCAATGAGATCGGCCGAAATGGAATGATCATTAAATTTATCAGTCCTTGGTCTTATATTATACGTATAAATAATCTCATCAGCATATTTCTGATCAGAATGATGAACTAGGATATTATGCCATGAAGAACGAAAATAATCAGACTTATCATACTGATCATCAATATTTTGAGCATCTAGATATAATGATAACAATACAAATATAACAAGGAAAGATATATTTCTCATATTATTAAAGGCTAGAATATACTATTTAATGATTTAATCATTTTATTATCAATAAGATAATTACGCAAATCATCTTTATTGACAGAGATTGTAGCACTAATTTTATATTCCTTAGAGTTTTTAATTTTTGTAATCTCTTTTGAACTGTTTACGACAGTATTTATAAAGTTATTGTATTTCTTTTGGTTAAAAAAGTCATCAAACGCTTGTTCATTACCTTCAATACGGGTGTCATTATTAAGGAGAGCCGGTTGTTTGATAGAGCCATTACCAGCAGGTATTCCATTATAAATGACACAATGTACGGCATCTTTTTTCAAGCCGTCAAGATAAACACTCTCATCAGTGGTTTTAAAATAATCCGTAACCTTGATAAGGTACGTTCCATCAATGCCGACACCCATTGTCTCAACGGAATAAAGCTTTATATCTGACGCTAACTTCTTGGATGAAGAACATGATGTAAACATTAACAGCATTAGCAAGCCGAAATAAAATACAACCTTTTTCATAACAATGATATTTTCCTACAAAATTAGAAAACTTTTTTAAAAGAAAACAAATTTCAAGTATTTTTTTGCAAGAAACTATTATTGTCACAAACAGCAGACAAAACATGTCAATGACACCTCAAAAAAACTGAGACGTGTCAATGACACCTCAAAAAAAACTGAGACATGTCAATGACACCTCAAAAAAAACTGAGACATGTCAATGACATCTCAAAAAAAACTGAGACATGTCAATGACATCTCAAAAAAAAACTGAGACGTGTCAATGACACCTCAAAAAAAAACTGAGACGTGTCAATGACATCTTGTTGATTTTTAATGGTGTCATTGACGCGTCTCTACAATTAATTATTGGTCTTATTTCTCTTACAATTGCCGTCGCCTTTGCCTCCGCATATACATTTGGCGTCAGGGTCGAGAGAATGAGCGCATTTACGTTCAAACTGTCCGTCTTTTTTCACAAACATCTTGATGCCGATGCCGATAAAAACCACCGCCATTATCACTATTGCGGGAATCAAGATATAAAAGAACATGCTCATAATCATTCTGCTATGATGAGATAATAATTTTTCTTACCTTTTTGTACGAGTATGTATTTATCGTTAAGCAGATCTTCTCTGCCGATGATTTTTGTGTCAGCGACTTTTTCCTTATTGATAGCTACGCCATTGCCTTGCAACATTTTACGTGCTTCACCTTTTGAAGGGAAGACATTAGTCTGTGTGAGGAACTCTATTATCGGCATTCCTTCTTCGATGGCTGCTTTTGAGACATTAGCTTGTGGCACGCCTTCGAATATGCTCAACAATGTTGCCTCGTCGAATTTATGAAGAGCTTCTGAAGTACCTTTGCCGAAGAGAATCTGTGTTGCTTCTTCTGCCATTTCCAAGTCTTCTTTTGAGTGAACTATGATGGTGAGTTCACGGGCGAGAGTACGTTGGAGTTCACGGAGATGTGGCTCAGCGGCATGACGTTCTATGAGGGCGTCTATTTCTTCTTTGCTCAACAATGTGAAGATCTTGATATATTTTGCAGCGTCGTCATCGGAACAGTTCATCCAGAATTGATAGAATGCATATGGTGATGTCTTAGCCGGGTCGAGCCAGATGTTACCTTTTTCTGTCTTGCCGAATTTACCTCCGTCAGCTTTTGTGATGAGCGGACATGTAAGAGCGTAAGCTGTCTCATCAGCACCGAGTTTACGGCGTATCAATTCTGTACCTGTAGTGATGTTACCCCATTGGTCGGAGCCGCCGAGTTGGAGCTTACAGTTTTTATTTTGGTAAAGATACAAGAAGTCGTAACCTTGAACGAGCTGATAACTGAATTCTGTGAATGACATTCCTTCGCCTTCACCGCTGAAGCGTTTCTTGACGCTGTCTTTCGCCATCATATAGTTAACGGTGATATGTTTTCCTATGTCGCGGATGAAGTTAAGGAAAGAATAATTTTTCATCCAGTCGTAGTTATTGACGAGTTCAGCCTTGTTAGGAGCGTCGCTTTCGAAGTCGAGGAACTTGGCTAGTTGTTTCTTGATACAAGCCTGGTTATGGTTGAGAGTCTCGTCGTTGAGCAGGTTACGTTCTGCCGATTTTCCTGAAGGGTCGCCTATCATGCCTGTCGCGCCGCCGAGGAGAGCGAGAGGTTTATGACCTGCATGCTGGAGATGGCGGAGCATCATGATGCCACAGAGGTGACCTATATGGAGAGAGTCGGCTGTAGGGTCGATACCGAGGTAGCCTGTCGTCATTTCTTTTCTGAGTTGTTCTTCAGTGCCTGGTGTCATGCTGTGAAGCATACCGCGCCAACGTAATTCTTCTACGAAATCTTTATTCATCGATGTAAAATTTTAATTCTTATTAGAAACGCAAAGATAAGAAAAATTAGGAATTTGAAGTTTGGAATTAGGAATTATTTTTCACTTTCAGAACTCTTTATTTATCTTGGGCGTTCCGGCTACGCCGTCGGGCTTTCCGCTATATCTTTTCTCGCTGCGCTCAAAAAGGATGCCGCTTCAATCCCTAACGCTTTTTTTACCGAGAACTAAGAATTGAAACCTGGGATTTGGAATCTGAGAACTATGATAGTTGAACTTGTCGAAACGATAGTCACTTCGACAAGCTCAGTGACCCGCTCCCGCTCGCAATTCCCGTTCATAAATTTCCGTTCCCAATTTATAGGAATCTTTGATGCGTCTCAAAAGAATTCTCAAATTATCAGATTCTCAATCTCTTCCTTGGTCATACCCGTGACTTCCATCACAAGATCTATATCCGCTCCTGACAACATAAGGTTCTTTACAATTTGCTTCTTGGCTTTTTTCATACCTTCTTCCATTCCTTCCTTCCGTCCTTTCTCTATTCCTTCCTTCCGTCCTCTCTCCATGCCTTCACGTATGCCTTCTTGCAGCCCTTCCTTTCGTCCCATCTCCCTGCCTTCAAGCAAACCCTCTCCTCGGGATGTGTATATGTTGTCTTTCAATATCACCGTGTTATCCAAATGTCGATAATATGCCGACAACTCTTCCTTACTCATCAGCGCTAGCTCCAGTTTCTTCCTCGCCTCTTCCAATCCAGGTGCGGTCGAGTCTTTAGGTATATCTCCTGTACTCAGATAATATATCCACTCTTCCAATGGAGTGCCAGGTTCGCCCTTAAAATCGTTTACTTTAAGAATATAATATTCCGGATATAGCTCGCTGACCTCATCCACCTTGAACTTCTGCCGCTGGAATGGACTGAGATTCAACACCTCGCCCGTGTTAACTCCCAGAAACTCCGTCTTGCCGTGATATAGATAATCCTTACCCTGTCCCAAATCAAAATAGACTATATTGACGCTGTATATCTTCTTGAT
>SUWT01000105.1 GCA_015061335.1 Lentimicrobiaceae bacterium
TAGGAATGTCTATTCCTTTTATTTCCTTAATGCTCAAATTGATTTAAAAAGTAAAATTTAATAATAACCTGCCTTGGCTCTCAACTCACAACTCACAGCTAAAGGCTCAAAACTAAATAACAATGAAAAAATTCACAACATTACTTCTCGCATTGATGGTATTGATATTTTCATCATGCGAAAAAGATCCTATTGAAACACACGAGGGCGAGAAGGTAAGGGTAAGCTGTACCGTTTCCCTGAGCGACGACGGTAAATCTGACTTCACAAATCTAATGACCGATGCCTCCGTGAACTGGAGCGAGGGCTGGGAACGTGTTTATTTGGCGATACATGGTGCAACACCTACCATCATAGAATTGAAGTCATGGGCTGACGGCAACCCTTCCAAATTGGAGTTTGAGGGCGAAGCAGCGAAAGGCCTCATCACTGACGGAACGGAATACGACATCTGGTACTTCGGACATTCGCAGCAGCTTGACGAGCCTTTCGTGGAACTTACAGGCACCACTCTCACAGGCAGCATAGCCAATCAAAGCGGCAGACTTGAAGATTTGGGCTACTGCCATATAGCCAAAACTACTGTTACAGCGGAAACAGTAAACGAAGAAGTTATTTTGAACCTTAATGGAACATTAGAGCATCAGATTGCTATAGCCTTGCTCGATTTGAACGGTGTTAGCGAACTATACGGTAGCGCAATAAAAGGCACGGAATATACCTTACAATATAATGAAGGTACGGATAAATATGAACTTCTCGTGACGGAAGACAGCAATGCAAGGATAAGCGTGGAAAGCGCATCAGGTATCTCATACGTTGTTCTGTTGCCAAACGAAGAAGATGAGAGCAAAATAAAATGCAAGAAAAACGACCAGACCTACGCCTATACATTCCACAATGGCATTAAGTCAAATAAGGTATATTTTAAGACAGGAACAGACGGCACAACAGCAGAAGCCTTGAAATGGAGCGAAGTTCCTACTACAGGTACAATAAACGGACACGAATGGGTTGACTTAGGCTTGCCAAGCGGTTTGAAATGGGCTACCTGCAACGTTGGAGCAGAAACACCGGATGAATACGGAGATTATTACGCATGGGGAGAGACTGAAACAAAAGCAGAATACACAGTAGGAAATAGTGTAACATACGGAGAACAAATGAGTGACATTTCAGGCAATGCGCAATACGATGCCGCTACAGCCAACTGGGGCGGAAGCTGGAGGATGCCGACGGAAGCGGAACAACAGGAACTCATAAACAATTGCACATGGGAATGGACTACGCAGAACAATGTCAACGGCTATAGGGTGACAGGTACTAACGGTAACAGTATCTTCCTCCCGGCTGCGGGTTATCGTAACGGGTCCTCGCTCAGCCTTGTCGGAAGCCGCGGTTACTGTTGGAGTTCTACTCCTGACGAGGGCGGTATCAATAGCGCATGGTACTTGAACGTCAGTAGTGGTGGTCACGGCATGGGCTACAACGATCGCAGCCGCGGTCGGTCGGTGCGCCCTGTTTCAGAATAAAAGCGAAGCGCATTCGATTTATTTGATTCATTTGATTCATTTCCGCACGGCATTTAAGAGCCGTGCGGGCGTCATACGAAATAATAAATACCGGCGAAGCCGGTATTTATTTTGTAGAGACGCGTCAATGTATCCTGCAAAAAAATAAAAAAACATTGACACGTCTCGGGGGGAATAAGAGACGTGTCAATGCGTTTTATAGCAAGTTGCATTGACGCGCCTTTACAGGATTCCCCGTTCCCATTTCCCGTCGCCCAAAGCGTTAGGGATTGGAGCGGCATCCTTTGCGAGAGGGGACGGGGAGCGGGGTGCATGGGACGGAATTTTAGAGTGGGGGACAGGGAGTGGGGGGACAGGGAGCGGGGTGCGGTAGTTAAGCGAGCAAAGATATAGCGGAAAGCCCGACGGCGTAGCCGGAACGCCCAAGACAATGTACAATTTACAATTGACAATTTACAATGTAGGTCTATTGCAAAATGCTTTTGGTAAAATCATATTATATATTTATATTTTAGGGTAGCGATACAGGTCCAAACATGTGTTGAATAAAAAAAGGTTGCCGTTTCTGACAACCTTTAGTCGGAGTGGCCCGACTCGAACGGGCGACCGCTTGCACCCCATGCAAGAATGCTAGCCAACTGCACCACACCCCGAGGATAATTGACAATTAACAATTAACAATTGACAATTATGATAGAGATGTATCAATGATACCTTAAATATAATATGCATTGATGTGTCTCAAAATATTTGAGTGCAAAGATAATACTTTTTGTTGATAGTATCCCTAATAAAATAGGAAATAATCATATTATATTTCCCTTATATTAATTCTCAATAGAATATGCTACATTGTTATGCGTAAAAATTAATTTTCTTCTCATATAAAAGACTTCACTAAAAACATTATTTTTGCAAAAGGAAATAATCATTAATAAAATATAGAATCATGAGTGAAAATTTAGAAAGAGTACAATGTCTTATCCTCGGCTCAGGCCCTGCAGGATACACAACAGCAATTTATACATGTCGTGCCGACCTTAAAACTGTCATCTACGAAGGTCCTATCACAGGTGGTCAGTTGATGCAGACAACAGAAATAGAGAACTTCCCTGGTTATCCACAAGGCGTTCATGGCGGACAAATGATGCAAGACATCCGTCAGCAAGCAGAACGTTTCGGTGTTGAATTCCGCATGGGTTCTATTGTTGAAGTAGATACCACAGCTCGTCCTTTCAGAGTAAAATCAGATTCAGGTGACGAATTATTAGCAGATACCATTGTTGTTGCTACAGGCGCTTCAGCACGTTGGCTTGGCGTTAAAGGCGAAGACCAATTCAAAGGCGGCGGCGTTTCAGCTTGCGCTACATGCGATGGTTACTTCTTCAGAGGAAGAGACGTTGCTGTTGTTGGTGGCGGCGATACAGCTTGCGAAGATGCTACATACCTCTCTCATCTCTGCAACAAAGTTTATTTGATAGTACGTCGTGATGTTTTACGTGCTTCTAAGGCAATGCAACATAGAGTGCTCAACACTCCTAACATCGAAGTTCTTTGGAATACACAGACAAAAGAATTGTTCGGTGAAATAGATGGTTTCATGGCAACATTGCAAGGTGCAGTTCTTTACGACAGCAAGACAAACGAAGAACGTACAATCAACATCGACGGTTTCTTCGAAGCAATCGGCAACGTTCCTAACACAGCTATCTTCAAAGATAAGTTAGAAATGGACGAAGCAGGTTATATCATCACAAAACCTAAATCAACAGCTACAAGCGTTCCTGGCATCTTTGCTGCTGGCGACTGCCAAGACAGATTGTTCCGTCAGGCTATTATCGCTGCTGGTTCAGGTGCGACAGCCGGTATGGAAGTAGAGAGATTCCTTATGGAGAATGCATGATAAAAACTGCTTAGGCAGTTTCTATGACGACGGACAACAGTCAACAGATAACAGACTTTGTCCATAGAAAAAAGAACAGCATCTCTGAAAAACCAGAGACGCTGTTCTTTATATACATAACAGAGTGATGTCTATATCTGTTGTAAAATTATAGACTACAATTTCTTTGAATATTATGTCGAGTGAGAGAGAATGATGTTATTTCCCACATCGTCACTTCACTAAAAAAATAGAGCTGCCATTTTCACAGCAGCTCTATTCCTTTATACTTTAGACTTTTGTCTTTAGTCAATAATTGTAAGCTCATCGATGAGGTTTTGTGCCTTACCGACTTTCTCGATGCACCATAAGAGGTAACGTGCATCCATGCAGATTGTACGTTGTACCTTTTGTTCAAATGAGAGGTCGCCGCTCATAGCTTCCCAGTTGCCGTCGAAAGCGAGTCCGATGAGTTCGCCTTTGCCGTTGATGACAGGAGAACCAGAGTTTCCGCCGGTGATGTCGTTTGTCGTAATGAAGTTGACAATCAAATCGCCGTTTTCGTCAGCATAACGACCGTAGTCTTTTGCTTCATATAAATCTCTGACATCTTGAGGGATGTCGAATTCCCAGTTGCCCGGTTTATATTTTGCCATCACGCCGTCCATTGTGGTGACGTAGTTGTAGTTGACAGCGTCAGCGCCTTTGTAAGGTTCAACTGTACCGTAAGTGAGACGCATTGTGAAGTTAGCGTCAGGATAGAAGTTACGGTCTGACTGCATTTCCATCAAGCCTTTCATATAGAGACGTTCTGCTTCGTCGCCAGCCTCTGCTGCTGCGAAATATTTAGGAATAACGACATCGTTATACATTTCAATGATGTTCATTGTCAAGGCGAAGATAGGATCTTTATCTAAAGACTTAGGATTTGCCAACCATTGTTCAAGTCTTGTCTGATCAACAAATACTGATTTCTCGAAAGCATCGTTAACCCATGCTGTGAAGTCGCCATTGTTTTCAGTTCCGATTTCAGTAATCATTGTAGGGACATATCTGTCGATATTGTTATAGAAAAGGTTCAACAAAGCTGTGGTAACGTCTTTATCCAAAGCCATGTCATAATCTTTATAGAATGACTCAGCACTAGCTTTCATCTTTTCTGCCATAGCAGCGATTTCTTCTTTGTCAGCCTTTTCATTAATCATATTATTGAGTCTCATGAATCTGCGTGAGAAAGAGATAGCTTCGCCGCCGTTCCAACCAGCTTCACGGAGATAAGTCATTGGTTTGTTGATGTCGTCTAAGATGTCCCACTTTGCTTCGACGCCTTCGAATATATCACCATATTCTGCTTTACGGCTTTCGTTAGAGAACACCCATGCTCCGAATTGATATTCTTGAACGAGACGTTTGTCGTGTACGCGGTTACGTTGCAATTGTTTCACCTGACCGATATAATATTTCCAGTAGTTAGATACGCTGGCTTGTTTTGAAGCATATTTGATAAAAACTTCTTGGTCGGCATCCATGTGTTTACGATATTCGTTGAGTTTTGTTGTACGGCATTCGATGATAGCAGGACCTTCTTCATTGATGATGTTGCTGATTGTACGACTTGTTGAATAGCGGTCGGTACTTCCAGGATAACCCATAATCATGGCGTAGTCGCCTTGTTCTACACCTTTTATATTAATAGGTAAGTAATGTTTCGATTGCATTGGGATGTTTTCTTCGCTGTATTTAGCAGGTTTTCCATCCGGTGAGGTATAAACTCTGAAGATACAGAAGTCGCCTTTATGACGAGGCCATGTCCAGTTGTCGGTGTCAGCGCCATATTTGCCTATTCCCCATGGAGGGCAAGCTGCGAGACGTACGTCGCGATATACATCATATTCAAACATAATGTATTGATTGCCGCTATAGAAAGGAACGATTTCGATTCTTACGTCTCTGTCGCCTTTGATTTCTTCTTCTAAAGCCTTAATATTAGCGTTGATGACTTCTTCTCTGTTTTCTTTTGTTACGTTAGCGAGTACTTTATCTGTAACGTCTTCGACATTAGCGAGGAAAGAGACATAGAGACCTTCGCAAGGAAGTTCCTCTTTCATATCCAAAGCCCAGAAACCATCTGTGAGATAGTCGTGTTCAACAGAAGCGAGAGCTTGTACGTAACCAAGACCGCAGTGATGGTTTGTAAGAAGCAAACCTTTTGGAGAGATGAGTTCACCTGTACAACCGTTTGCGAATTGAACGATAGCATCCTTCAAACTAGGTTGGTTCAAGTTAAAGATCTGTTCCGCTGTGAGCTGACAACCAAGTTGTTGCATCTCATACAAACTTTGATTACTTAGATTGTAAGGTAACCACATACCTTCGTCGGCTTTTAACTGTGTATTGAAGACAGCTAAAAACATAAAAATACTTAATAAATACTTTTTCATACTTAAATTTTATTGATTATAAATAATTTACGGTTTTACCATACTTTTGCAAATATACGATAAAAAAATTGATTTTTCTATATGCAGTTTTTTTTAAAATTTTTATTTTTGTCATCAAATTTTAAACATTAAAAAAAAAAACAATGAGCGGATTTTTCGGAGTAGTATCAAAAAGAACATGCATCTATGATCTCTTCTATGGTACTGACTATCATTCACATCTCGGCACAAAACGTGCTGGTCTTGCAACAGTTGAAAACAGC
>SUWT01000106.1 GCA_015061335.1 Lentimicrobiaceae bacterium
ATATATTATATCCTTATCTACGAAAGTTACAGACCTGTATACATGTGTATCATCTTCATGAGGAAACACATCTTGACCACTATTGTCTATAATACTCCAAGAATCACCAGAGCCTATGCAAGCCTTGCCGTTTTGAAAAGGCTGCGCTTCATGGCACCATAAAAAATCAATAATCAACTTGCCATTTTTATCTATATATCCTCTTTTATTTTCTTTATTAACAACACATGCAAGACCTTCACTGAATGGAAAACCGAAGTCCCATTCACCAGCTAAATATTGATTAGTAAGAAGATTATAATATGTGCCACGGGTCCTTGAAAACACAAGGTCACAATCTCTTATTAGGTCAGGATTAGAATTTATAGTAGGAATGAAATTGGCTTTATACACTTTATCATATAATAGTAACATTGTGCCCTCGAACTTTACTTGAGGATTTATCGTTGACCTTAGAGTAATTAAGTATTCTCCTTTGGGCAACGGAATTTTGACTAGAGTGTCTTTTTTGATATCTGTAACAAATTCCGAATCTACGTGTAATTCGCAATGAATATCTGATAGTATTTTCAGATTAACCTTTTCCATGATTTCTTCCTAAAATTTAAATACGACATGCTCCCTATCAAGAAGGACTCCTTTTTTCTTCCCAGCAATTCCTGTGATATAATACTGAGATGCGAGCCTTTCGTCAAATCTACTTATGAAAGCCTCTCGAATTCGTGAGCATTTCTCGTTAATGGAATTCTTTGTCGGATCCAAAACATTTTCTATGCTCTTGTATATTGAGGAGAGGTCCTGTCGATTGGTTAAATTCATATATATATAGGCGAGTTCATCCCTATAGTCTGGCAAATCTTTGAATCTGATTCCACCCGGATGACGGAGAAATAGTATATATATTGCCTTTGGCAAGGGCTCCATCTTGATTTCCATCTCATTATAATCAGGCAGGATTATTTTGTAGTCGGATGTTATAACAAGACGGCTGATTTTTTGTTTTTCTTGAAAAAGCGACTGAATGATATATTCGCTTACTCCATATGAACGGAGTTCTTCTACCTTTGATTTTATCTCATCAGATAGTATTTTTATTGCATGATGAAAATTGTCGTCAGCAAAATCTTCGGGTTTCTTTTCTTTGTAATCGTCAATCAGGCCTATTGTGGAATACATTACTCGTGTACTACCACAAAACTCAAAAAAATCTAAAATCGTACTCTCTATGAGTTGGTTGTTCCACTCTTCCACTACGCATAAAAACATGGAACAGTTGTCTGTTGAGCCAATAAATGCTCCTCGAATTGCACTAAAGTCCACATCTGCTATTTCCTGTTTAAGTTGCTCTGTCATAGATTTTGTCAAATCATCAAAGGATATGTTTCCCTTAATCTGAGGCGCATAATACTGGGGGCTGGAGCTGCAAAGAATTTTTCTTGTCAAATCAGGCAAATACACCAATGAACCGCCTTGTTCCACAAGGATAGATTGGAGTCTATGCAAATTATCCTCAATGAAATATGTCAAAGCCTTATCGTACCCATCCAGAAATATGATTTCATCCTTCTCGCATGAGAATGATGAACCGTCTCTCAATTTTATCTCTTTATACATAACAGAACAATACTCCCACAAAGATAAATTTAATTATTTAGAATTTACGATTTCGCAAGGCTTGTTAAAATGCAATGAGTCGGCAAAATTTCTAACTTTGTAAGAAATCTGTAATTATGAAACTAAGACTACATTATACCTGTATCGCTCTCTGTGCTTTAGGAATACTTGTCGTCCTAATGATATCTCTAAAGACTAGATCAAAAGTCAAAAATGAGTTTATCAATTGTAAATCTAAAGAATATTATCTTGATAGTAGGTTCTCAATGGTATTTGATCAGCATCTTCATGCTGATACTATTTATTTGAATAACACATACATTAAAATACCAACTCATCAAGTCGAACATTTTGATAGAGATTATAAAAATTATTCATACAAGCAGTTTACAGTTGGATGTCCTCATTTATGGGGTAATACAGATAAGGATTTTATAGCAGTTAAACAAATTTGCAATGTTGCCGGATGCGAATTAGGGCAACTTATAGATTCACCTAATTTTGTGCAACGTTTTCTCTTGCTTTATTCCACACATGTATTTGATCCAACACTAAGCACGATATTTGGCAAAACTGTGTATTTGAAGCCAGAAAACAACTCTAAAAGCATAGTAAAAGCAGTTAAACTAAACGATGCTGGACTTGTTAAGCAGATTTGTCTTAACAATGGCGAAACTATTACATTCAAATCAAAAGAAGATTCAACATATGTTGGGGTCTTTCGTTCTTCCGCGAAAGATATCGACACTCAATCACTTTTTAACAACTATTATTCAAGTTTGAAACATATTTGTATATTCCCACCATCAGATGAAAAAATTCATAATTTAGTCAGGTCCCATATAAATGAAGCTATATTGTCACTAAAAAGTGATAGATTTTATGCGTACCCACAAGGTAGTGATGGACGGTACCTCATTTTAGACAAAATTAATCTGCCATATTGGTTACACGATATTGAATGTGGATTGTTTCTATCATTAGTATCTATATTAATAATAGCATTCATATCCCTACGCAAAAGAAAGAAATATATTGCTCAAATCAATTTAAAACTTGAAAATATCAAAGAGTTATATCCTAAATGCTCATTAAAGCATAATTTGCCGGATGAATTTTCTGATTGGACATTAACATCAGAAACGGAAAGTCTTATCAACCAATCTGAAACTCTTTGGTTAATGGAAGAAGAAAGTCTTGTTAAGCATGAGAAAGAAAAATTACGTGCCGATGAGATAAGAAGCAATTATCCGAATGGATACAATATCGTACAACAGCGTTTTAACTTACAAAATGACTTGGATACTATAACTAATTCGGGTCTCATAGAGGAGGAAGAAAATAATTACAGGACAGGTCTATATACTCAATATACTGCATCTCAACACAAGATAAGTTCCGCACAAAATGATTTATCAGAGAGTGTTAGAGTTATTAAGGACTCCCAAACAGTAGGCGATCTTGATACTGTCAGAAGTCATATTGATATTTCAAGGAGTTTATTGACTCAGATAAAAGAGGAGGAAGAAAAGCAAGCAGACCTGATTTCACAAATTAAGTCTACAATCAGAAATAGTACATTAGAACAATCATGCAGGTACGGCGAACTTACAGAAACTATTAATGAATTATCTCGTGAATTTGATAATTCTTATACAAGAGGTATATCAATTCAACAAGAGAAGGCATACATAAATTATAATGTATCCGGCTCTGTTTTAATACAGAATGAGCATAATTGGCAATATCCATGCGTAAGATATCCATCTCATGGAACTATAGTTTTTCCATATAGAAGAAGGAGATTGGCACGACGCGGATATACGGAGGATTATTTTGAAGGATTGGTTCGAAAACAATTTGAATCAGACAGATTTGATGTAATCGGAGACGCAAATATCTTGTTAACTGAAGGATGTCGTCCGTATGAGCCGGATATTGCTATTATTGAAAAAGATAATAATTTCAACATTCGAATTGATATTGAAATTGATGAGCCATATTCTGGGTTAACAAAACAACCAACTCACTATATTGGCTGCGGGGATTATACTCGTGATATGAATATCATATCTGCAGGCTGGGTTGTTATAAGATTCTGTGAAGAAGCTATCGTAAGGACACCTAATGAATGTCTTGCCTATATTGCGAGAGTGATTGATCAAATCATATCAGACTATGAGAGACCTGAGAGTTTGAGAATTCCTATTAAAAATCACAAGAGATGGAGCGAAATAGAAGCCAAAATAATGGCAGCGAACAATTTCAGAGAATCATATCTGGGCATTGAGGCTTTTGGGAATCTTGAAAATAGGTCATTAGAAAATATAGACATTCTTCATAATCAAACAGAAAGGGAGGCCTATAAAGAAATTAAGGCGCATTTTATTCCAAATGTTAAGTCGACGAATCTAGACCATAGTAGAATTGTCTTTGCCAATGACAAGCACTTAACATTTGAGCCAACGGAACACACGTATATCTATGATGGAACGTTAGAATTACGTGCTGTTAGCAATATCATAGAAATATTTTTTGATAAGTTTGATGCTATTGGTAATGCCATACGAATGGGTAAACGTGACGGTTTACCTCCGGAACATTATCTTGAATTATGGGACCGTAAAGGCTGTCTATCACGTGAGGTTGGAACATTTTTACATCAGCAAATTGAAAAAATAATAAGAGGAAAGACGTATAAAGACAAGTGTCATTTTGGTTATAATGGAGAGACAGAAATTATTAGTATTCAGAAAGAAATAGATTTTTTCAATTTATATATTGAAAATCATAACATCTCTCCTTTTCGAACCGAATGGGCAATATGTGACCTCGATTATAGAGTAGCGGGTACTATAGATTGTCTATGTAAGGTTGATGATGTGTACGAAATTTACGACTGGAAGCGAAGTGCTAAAATAGTGGATTATACGGGAGACCCTATAACTTATAACTCTTGGGGACATATGGGACACAAACCAATATCTCATATTCATGATACCTCATATTGGCGATATGCTCTTCAGCAGAATATATACAAGTTCATTTTAGAGAAGAACTATGGTATCAAAATTTCTGCAATGAAGATTCTCGTGCTTCATCCAGATTATGATGAGCCGTATTTGGTAGCAATGCCAAACCTTGAATACGAGGTTATTCAAATGCTGGAGCATTTAAAAAACAGATCTTTGTAGCTTCGCAAGCCTTGCGGAAATTTCGAGCGCCCAGATTGATGTGATATCTTTGCATTAAACGCAAAGGTATGAGTTGGTGTGTTATATTGATTTTGTGTATGTCGCTTTATACTCTTGTCCCTAACAAGCAACATCTATAGATGAATTCTGAATAGATTCACAGCTTAAGCAAATACGTAAGAACTAACTAGCGAGTGTATTATGCGAAATTAGACTTCGTAATGGCAATTTACATTTGCGCCAGAAACATTTAAAACACATAAGATTATGAAATTAAGAAGATTTGAAAGAATCGTCACATGGATGGGTGTCGTTGCTCTTGGGGTATTTGCGGCCTCATGCAGCGAAACCGCAGATATACATTCGTCATTTGATTTGGAGCGAAATGAACTTTTGAAAAGGATGAGGATAATAGAAAGGATGTATGTCTGGAATAATTTTAAGACTGTCGTAGAGTATCCGGAGTTGATATCAGAAAATGTCTTTGAGAGGCTCCCCAATGAATGGAGAGAGTTGAAGAGGGGCATACGCAGAAATCAGTTCGATGACGCTTATCGCATTATTAAAAAAGAGGCTACTGATATTTCATTGTCCCTTAGATATCTGGAGACAAGATTGGGATTTTATGAGATTACCCGCTCATTTCATCTGCATTACGAGGATCCTGAAGAGGCTGGTTGGAGTAATCATATCCAACTATGGTTTATGATGGAATATCCGGTGTGTGGAATAGATATAGAATAATTAAAATATGTATAAACATGGAAACAATCTTTGACATTATATTAATAATTGTACTTTTATCATTAAGTACATTACCTGTCATATTATGTGTATCATTAATAATGATGCGTAGAATGTATAATGATTGGAAGAAATATATGGACAAATTATAGTCCAATTAATAATTATTAGCATTTAAATTTTACAATTATGCCAGAAAATGAAAATGCTGTTGCACAGGAGTTTGAAACTCCACGACTAAGTAAATGGCTTATTGCACTTGCGATAATTTCTTTAGTAAGTCCATCCTGTTCTTCGTATGCAGAGGATTCGTTCCCTCTCATCAAGAAAGAAAATCAGCAGGCTATCATAAATAGCCTCAGTCATTCTTTGTGTGAAATGGCTCAGGCTTCTATACCTATAGGAGGGGATACGGAGACTTCATGGGCAGCATCTGAGGTACAGAAACTGCATCAGGAAGTCACAACGAAGAAGCGTCCGTTCCTTCAGCAGATGTCTGCAATCTATGAGATGACCGGATACTTTTCTTATGGAATGAACTACGCGATAAGCAACT
>SUWT01000018.1 GCA_015061335.1 Lentimicrobiaceae bacterium
TCGACGGCGAGACGACAGACCAAGTTACCAAAACCGCGAAACCTGAGATATTCCTGAGAGAAGGCGTATATTTCGGTACGTCGGAGAAACATTATCTCACAAAACTGCTCACTTCCGAACTCCTTGAGATAAGCGACGAAAACACCTCGCTCGGTAACATAGTGATAGGGAAGGCGCTCACTCCAGGAAAGCTGCTGCTGTCGGGACCGTCATCAACCAACGGGTTACGTCGCTGGATGAAAGAGATGCGAAAATACGACATCGACCTCACGATAATTGACGGAGCCTTGTCGCGTTTGAGTCTCGCGTCGCCAGCCGTGAGCGAGTCGATGATACTTGCAACAGGAGCCGCTTATTCCGCTAATATCAACACCTTGGTGCAGAAGACGGCTTTCGTGGTGCAGATGATAAACTTGGAACTCACCTCACAAGAAAATTACGATACCTTTATTGATATTAACAGTGGAGTATGGGCGATTGATGAGGGGACTGGGAATGGGGAACGGGGAACGGGAAACTGGGAACAGGGGACAGGGAACGGGGAACGAGGAACTGGGAAAGAGGTTAATTTGGTTGATTTGAAGGTGGCTTCGTCTTTGTCGATTAATATCAATACCGATGGTCTGAAAAAATGTAAGACTCTTTATGTGAGTGGCGCCTTGACGGATAACTTCGTCAATCATATCAGACAGAATAAAATCTTCAACGAGACGGAGATTGTAGTCCGCGACTTTACGAAGATTTTCCTCACACCAATGACATACAATACTTTCGTCAACGGAAAACGTAAGATTACTGTCTTGCAGAAAAGCAAGCTCATTGCAGTCTGCGTAAATCCGACATCGCCAAACGGAATCGTTTTAGATTCTGAGAAATTATGCAAAACATTGTCAGAAGCCATCAATCTTCCGGTTTATGATTTGAAGAGAGACTAAAGACAAAAGAAAAAAGTCTAAAGACGAAAGTCTGTTGATGATGAAAAAATAATTCGATATTTTATGCAATTCTAAATGGAAATTAACATAAAATCCTAAAAATTGTATCGGATTGTATTTTTTTTACTTAAACTATGATTTTTTTTTAAAAACAGGATATTTGTTCTTGAAATAATATTTAATTTTGTAACGAACTAACAATAAAAGAAAGGATGATATAATGGAAGAGGTATTAGGTTATTTGTTGGAGAAGAGTCCTATAATTGCATTGGTGTTTATGGGAGTGTTGTTTGGTTTTTTCTTGTCGAAATGGTATCATCGTTTTATGAAAGTTGAGGAGAAAGTGGGAGATTTGCCATGTGAAAAACATGACGATTTATATCATCGTATTGTGAAAAATGAAGAAAAGGTGAATGTTTTGCCTTGTTCTAAACATGAAAATCTGTTTCGTGATATAAGAGAACAGTTGGTTGAAATACGCACTATTCTTACCATAAAAAGTCCTATAGTTGAGAGCTCTTTCTCACATAAGAACAGTCCGAGAGAACTTAACGAAGCGGGTGTTAAATTGTTCAATGACATCAAAGGTGAAGAGTTCCTGATAAAAAATAAAGAAATACTGATTAAGAGTATAGATGATAAGAATCCGAAGACTGCATTTGATGTTGAAGAATCGGCTTTGGCAGTTCTTTTTACACTTATGGATAATGATATGTTTATTGGAATGAAAAACTGGGTCTATAATAGTTCGCCTCGTAAAATTCTTGTTGATGGCATCGAAAAAGACTATGTTATTACAATGAATGAAGTGTGTTTTGTGTTGAGTTTACCCTTGCGTAATATGTATTTGGAATTACATCCCGAGTTACAATAAATATTGATTTCCCACCTCAAAATCATTAACAAATTCTCCTTATATTTGCCGTTCATAAAATTAAAAAGATGCAACTGAGAAAACTCTTAGATTCACCATGCGGATTGCGATTCATGATCGACAATCTCTGCACTCATTCAAGTTATTCAAGAAGACTTCTGCTTGAAAGCACGATGATGTACGATAAAAATTCTATTGAGAAGTCATATTCTGTTTTGAGAGAGTTTTATCATGTTGTTGAAAATGACGAGAATAAAAACATAATTCAGACTCTGCAATTCAAGCTTTGTAATCTGAAAGATATTAACAATACAATATCTCGTCTCGCTTCGTCGGCGGTCATCGATGACATTGAACTTTTTGAAGTCAAGAATCTCGCGCTTCTCTCCGCTGATGTTAAAAATATTTTAGAAAAGATTTCTTTAGATAAAATCATTGAAATTCCTGATCTCGAAGATGTCGTCAAGATTTTAGATCCCGACGGACTTCGTATCGCCACTTTTTATATCTACGATTCCTATTCAGAAGAACTCGCTTCGCTTCGTAAGGAATTGAAAAATAAAGACTTTTACCAAGAAGAAATTTACAATAGAGTATCAGAAATAGAAGACGAGATAAGAGCGAAACTCTCGGAAGAACTGAAACCATTTGCATCACTTTTATGTAAGACCTTGAATGTCATTGCTGACGTTGATTTGAATCTCGCCAAAGCGTTACAGATTAAAGAGATGCGACTTTGTTTCCCGACATTGTCATCAGATAAAGTAGCGTCTTACAAAGGGATTTTCCACCCGGAGGTAAAGCATATTCTTGAAAAAGAAAAGAGAGAATATCAGAAAGTTGACATCACTTTTGGCTTGAAGCCGATTATCATCATGGGTGCGAACATGGGAGGAAAGACTATCGTCCTCAAGACATTAGCGATGTGTCAATATCTGCTACAGTTCGGATTCGGTGTTCCTGCCACAGTTGCCGACATGATGATTTATGACGAGATATTCTGTCTCACCACCGACGACCAATCCATCAACAAAGGACTGTCCTCATTTGCGGCAGAGATGAAAAACATAGACGCTGTAATAAAAGCATCGCAACACGACAAGAAGATTCTCGCTTTGATCGACGAACCTGCCCGCACCACCAATCCAACTGAAGGAACGGCATTGGTATCATCATTAGTGAAATTACTTCAAGATAAAGAGATGAGTCTTGTTATCGTGACACATTATAACATAAAGACTTATAACAACAAATGTCTTCGTGTGAAAGGACTCATCGACGGCAAGATGAATTACGAGCTGATAGAGACCCACGAAGGTGAAGTCCCGCACGAAGCCCTCAACATAGCAGAAAGTCTCGGCATCGACCCGCAATGGATTCAGATGGCGAAAGAGTTTTACGAGGAGTGAGTGTCGGTCAACGGACAACGGACAACAGTCAACAGACTTTGTCCACAATATTTGTTTAAAGTTTAAAGTTGGGAAATAAAAGCCGTAGGGACTCAGAGTCATAAAGACCGTAACCTTGTGACTTTTTAACTTCCGTGATATTTTTTTACGATATTTTAGCCTGAAATTGTTAGCATAATGCAGAGTGATAATTGTAGTGTTTTCTAATCAATTGACAATCATGTTTTTACCCTCCCTGTTGCGAAAATTTATTTTCTGTGATTTTGATATTGCATTGAAATAATTCGTAAACTTGCATGCTTGAATGACTACACAGACTACCTTTGCTTTTCCAACTTAGAAATTAATTAAAAATAATACAATATGAAAAAGTTATCTTTTTTGTTGCTGGCTGTGATTTTCGTCAGCGTTTCAGTTTTAAATTCATGCAAGCCAGATCCTGATGACGGGCAGAATCCGGAATTTCAGATGAATGATGGTATTAATATATATTCCGAAGATGTCATTCACTACATAGGTGATGTATTTTTAGGCGACTCGTTAATATTTTTTGACGCGAGTATGCCAGAGGAACTTATGCCAAAAGTGAATGAACACATCTTTATTCCTGTAACGGATAAGACTCCGTATGGTGTGTTGGCTAATGTGAAAACTGTTAGGAAGACCGACAAGATAATAGTTGAGATTGAGCCGATGTCGTTGGATGAGGCATTTGAATTTTTAACGATAGATGAATCTACACCGATTACCACGGAATTGGAAGGTGTATTTGACATTGATGGAAATCCAATGGAGTTTGAAGTTGTAGATACAACAGAAATAGATTTAAATGATACTATAGTTAACCCTATGAATAATAGAGGATTCACATTGTTTAAATTTGATGAGAACTGCATTAAAATACCTGTTAAGATAGCAAAAACAGAAAGTGGCAATGATAAAATAGAAGTCAGCGGTATAGCTTATATAGGATTTCATAATTTTAAAATTGAGATAGATAACGCTGATGGTCTGAAATATTTAAACCTGAATGCTACTCCTTATGTGAAATTAGGAGTACAAAATAAGATAGCGACAGAAAATGTTTTGGAAATCACGCAACGTGTAGGACAAATGCATTTTAAGATAACGGTACTGACCCCTGCTGGGATACCTATTATCTTTCCTGTTACGTTATATGTTAATGCCGGCTTTGGAATAAGAGGCGAATTGTCAGCAACTTTGGGATTGCAATATGAATATAATTGTAATTGTGTCGCTAAGTTCGATAACGGACAATGGATCAGGAATGTTACGCATGGAGGAACGGATAAAAGTCCGTGGGTTGTCAGTGAATTTGATGTTAAAGGTGAAATTTATTCAGGTTTTAAATTAGGGCTGCTTGTTGGTCTATATAGTGCAACAAGTGGTATAGGATTTAATCTGGAACCGAAATTATCCTTGGCGACACAGGCGCAACTATCCTCAGAAGATCTGTTAAAGACCAATCCTAATGTTGATTTGTCACTTAAGGCCGGCTCAGAATTATATTGTATAGCAAAACTTTTCGGTAAGAAATTACCAAAATTATCAGTACAGTTTCCAGATTTCACCTTATGGTCTCAGAAGATGTATCTACTTCCGAACATCACCGAATTTACAGCGGAAGGAGATAAGACCTCTGCTGACATAAGCTGGAAGCATGACATAATCTATTTCCTGTCGGCTGTAGGATTGAAAACAGGAACTGCTGTTTTCGAATCTAACGGCATAACAGAAGTAGCTTCTTACAAGCCGTCACCGTCGTCTAACGATATTGAGAGTTATTATTATGATGTTACTGCAACGGGATTATCTACGGGGGAGACATATTATGCGGCACCTTTCGCTTATTGGAATGACTACATTTGGTATGGAGAGATGGAAGAATTCACCACTGAAGAAGGACCTTGCGACCCAGACGGCTATATTGCCGGTCATGGCTACGTTGACCTCGGCTTGCCGTCTGGCGTTAAATGGGCAACCTGCAACGTTGGAGCAGAAACACCGGAAGAATACGGCGACTACTTCGCATGGGGAGAGACAAGCCCTAAGGCGGAATATGACTGGGATACATATCTGCACTGGAATGACATAGATGGAGATGGTTGGTGTGATAATGGGGAAGCTACAATTAATTCTGACATCTCTGGCAATGCTCAATACGATGCAGCCACTGCCAACTGGGGCGGAAGCTGGAGGATGCCAACAAAAGACGAGATGCAGGAATTGGTAGGCCACTGTGAATGGGAATGGACACAGGTTAATGGAGTAAACGGTGCAAAGGTTATAGGTCCTAACGGAAGCTGTATCTTCCTTCCTGCTGCGGGCTACCGTCACGGGTCATCGCTCTTCAACTACGGTGACTACGGCAGCTATTGGAGTCCGACTCCGGACGACTACGACAGCGACTTCGGCGCGTACTACCTCGACTTCGGCAATGGTAGCGAGAACGTGTATTGGGTCAGCGGTCGTGACTATGGCTTTACTATACGCCCTATCACAGAATAAAGCGAAGCGTATCCGATTCATTTCTGTCGGGCTTCTTAGATAGCCCGACGGTCATTTTAGGCACCATCCATAATTTTGTGTAAATGAAAATTACAGGGTTAAAAATGACTCTGTAATTTTTTTATAAATTCACTTTGCGACCTTATGACTTTGCGACATTAAATTTTTAATTCACCTATAGTCTTTTGTCTTAAACCTTAAACTTTAAACCAAATTTTCATATTCTCAGATTTTAGGATTTTCAGATTCTAAAAAAGCGTTTTTGCATGAGAAATTATTTTTGCCCCATATTTAATAATGAAGAAAAAATTTTTATATTTGTGGGCTAATCAGTATCATTTGTATTATTTGATAAATGTGTTACAAATGATATTTTGATATATCTTTAACCTGTTAAGAATTAAAGAAATAAACAAATATAAAACTAAAGTAATGAGTAAATTAGGCTTAGATTTTGAAAAAGTAGCTCAGGCTCGTAAGTTGGCGAAAAACATCGCCGACGATGTACAAGGTTTCGTGGAACAATACACAACCGTCGCTGTTGAACGTACTTTGTGCCGTTTGATTGGCATCGACGGCGTTGACGAAAACCAGGTGCCTCTTCCAAATGTCGTCGTCGATACTTTGAAAGACAAAGGCGTACTCGGTGAAGGCGTGCTTTTCTTCATCGCTAACGCAATGATAGAGACAGGCAAGAATCCTCAGGAAATCGCTGAACTCGTAGCCAAAGGCGAATTGGATATAACAAAGGTGGTGACAAAAGACAGCAAGAAGATTGCCGACACCTTACAACCTATCATCGATGAAAATATCAACAAGATTCGCGCTCGCCGCAACCGCCGTGAACATTATCTTAACACAATAGGCGAAGGTCCAAAACCTTATCTCTATATCATCGTAGCTACAGGTAACATCTACGAAGACGTTATCCAGGCTCAAGCCGGCGCTCGTCAAGGTGCTGACGTCATCGCTGTTATCCGTACTACCGGACAAAGTCTCTTGGACTACGTACCTTACGGCGCAACGACAGAAGGCTTCGGCGGTACTTTCGCTACACAGGAGAACTTCCGTATCATGCGTAAGGCTCTCGACGAAGTCGGCGAGGAGGTCGGTCGTTACATCCGTCTCTGCAACTACTGTTCAGGTCTCTGTATGCCTGAAATCGCTGCCATGGGCGCTCTCGAAGGTCTCGATGTCATGCTCAACGACGCTCTTTACGGCATCTTGTTCCGCGACATCAACATGCAACGTACTCTCATCGACCAATATATGTCACGTATCATCAACGGCTTCGCTGGCGTCATCATCAATACCGGTGAAGACAACTATCTCACAACAGCCGACGCAGTAGAAGCAGCTCATACAGTTCTCGCTTCCGACCTCATCAACGAGCAACTCGCTCTCTCAGCAGGTCTTAAAGAAGAACAGATGGGACTCGGTCACGCTTTCGAGATGGATCCTGAACTCGAAAACGGATTCCTCTATGAACTCGCACAAGCTCAGATGACACGCGAGATCTTCCCTAAGGCAACATTAAAATATATGCCTCCAACAAAATTCATGACAGGTAACATCTTCCGCGGTCACATCCAAGACGCTCTCTTCAACATGATCGGCATCTGGACTAACCAAGGTATCCAACTTCTTGGTATGCCTACTGAAGCTATCCACACTCCATTCATGAGCGACCGTTACCTCTCAATAGAAAACGCTAAATATATCTTCAACAATATGCGCAGCATAGGCGACGAAATGGAATTTAAAGCCGACGGTATCTGCCGTAACCGCGCTAAGTTAGTCCTCGATAATACAATTTCATTACTTGAAGACATCAACAAAGAAGGTCTCTTCACCGCTCTCGAAAAAGGTATCTTCGGCGATGTGAAACGTCCTAAGAACGGCGGCAAAGGTCTCCAAGGCGTGACGATGAAAGGCGAGAACTACATCAACCCATTCGTTGAATTGATGAAAGGTAAAAATTAATTAAGTTAAAAATAGAAAAAACATATAACCATGAGTGAAGGATTATATTCAATGGAAGCTAAGGATTTCGACAAGACCTTAGATTTGACTAAAATAAAACCATACGGCGACACCATGAACGACGGCAAGGTACAGATGAGTTTCACTTTGCCCGTTCCATGCGGAGCAGAAGCTGTCGAGGCAGCAAAGCTTATGATGAAGAAAATGGGACTCGAAAACCCAAGCGTCGTCTATTATAAAGAACTCACACCGGGATTCACATTCTTCAACTGCTACGGCAGCTGCCAACATACAGTGGATTACACCAATATCTATGTTCCTAAGGTAGAAAGCAATGTGATGGATATGTATGAGACAGACGAATTCATCAAAGAAAACATCGGCCGTAAAGTAGTTATCGTCGGAGCAAGTACAGGTACCGACGCTCACACCGTAGGTATCGACGCTATCATGAACATGAAAGGTTACGCCGGTCACTATGGTCTCGAACGTTACGAGATGATTGACGCCTACAATATGGGAAGCCAAGTCCCTAACGAGGAACTCATAGCAAAAGGCATCGAACTCAACGCCGACGCTTTGATAATCTCACAGACTGTCACACAAAAAGACGTTCATATCCAGAACCTGACAAACATGGTCGAGTTGATGGAAGCAGAAGGCTTGCGCGACAAGATGATACTCGTATGCGGCGGTCCACGTATCACCCATGAACTCGCCAAGGAATTAGGCTTCGACGCCGGCTTCGGCATGAACACATACGCCGACGACGTAGCATCATTCATCGTGGCAGAAATGGTAAAGAGAAATAATAAATAAGGTATAATATAAAAAAGACATAACAATGGATAAAGATCAAATAAGAGAAGTCATTGCCAAGAGAGCAGCTAAAGAATTGCACGACGGCGACGTCGTAAACCTTGGTATCGGTATTCCAACAATGATTCCTAACTATTTGCCGGAAGGCGTCACCGTGACACTTCAAAGTGAAAACGGTGCTATGGGCATGGGACCAACACCGGCAGCAGGCGAGGAAGACAAGAACCTAATCAACGCAGGCGGCGGCCATATCACCTTGTTACCAGGCGGCAGCACATTCGACTCAGCAACATCATTTGCAATCATCAGAGGCGGTCATGTCAACGTATCGTTCCTCGGCGCATTGCAAGTAGATGAAAACGGCGACCTCGCCAACTGGATCATTCCAGGCAAGATGGCACCGGGCATGGGTGGTGCGATGGATTTGGTAGTAGGAGCCAAGAAAGTGATCCTCACCATGGAACACACACAGAAAGGCGCACCTAAAATCTTGAAGAAATGTACACTTCCGCTCACTGCAGCAGGACAAGTCAACATGATCATCACCGAAATGGGCGTGATGGAGATAAAACCGGAAGGCATCGTCCTCACAGAGATACACCCAGAGTTCACGGTAGAAGACGTCCAAGCAGCAACAGAAGCAACACTTATCATCTCCCCTAATTTAAAATCGATGATCGATTGATGAGCTGTCAGCATTCAGCTATCAGCTATTAGTATGCAATAATGTAGAGACGCGTCAATGTTTCTTGTAAAATAAATGAACATTGACACGTCTCAAATTTAAAGAATACAATATTGCATCACAACATTCTTAAATTCCAAGTTCTAAACTCTAGATTCTTTTCTTGTCCCACTTTGCGAATTTCATGTAAATTATGCAGAACATTCCGAGTAATGCTCCGTATAAAATTTCAGCTGTCCAGACCCAGTGTACGTTTGTTGTAAGATGTGTCATCATCCAGATGAAAACGATGTAAATGATTAAGATTATCGCTTCTAAAAATAATGCGGCAGTGGTGTTTCCTGTGCCAGAAACGGCTTCGAAAAACGCATTGCCGATGCCTTGGAAAATGGTTCCTGAGCATATGATGTAAATGGATGGAATGACTAAATAAGCGAGATTGATGTCGTTAGTGTATATTCTTGCTATCTGCACCGGGAAAATAGCTACCAATACCACAATCGGTATTGTGCATAACAGACAGTTTTTCAATATCTTAAATATGATGGAATAAACTTGGTCGGCATGACCTTCGCCAATGGTACGACTTACTACAGTATTTGTGGTCGTGGCAAAAGCGAAGCAAGGTGTGATGAGAATCATATAGATACTTCTTGTTATGGACGAGATTCCAGTTGCGGTTTCTCCCATCTTTTCTATCAAAACAAAGAAAATAAACCATACGCTGAAAGAAAATAACTTCTGTATCATGGTCGGGGTGGATATGCGAAGTATTCTTCCCATAAGCTCTGGTTCTAACTTATGAATCTTGAACAAGCCGAACTCTTTATTCCTCATTGTGATATAACTATATAAGGTGAAGAAGACGAAAGCGGATACCTCTGCTATGAACGATGCCAATGCAGCACCGCCGATTCCCATCTCCGGGAAACCGAAATTGCCGAATATCAGACAATAATCTAAAAATATATTAACAAAAGCCATTATTATCGTTGAATATGTTATGACTTTAGTATTAGAAATACCAACGTATAATCCTCTGTATAAGAAATTGAAACACACGAAGATAATTCCAAATTGACGATATTTTATGTAATCTAATGAAGCATCATAGATATTTGGTGAATCGATTAGCCATAATAGCAGATGGTCGGAAAAGAAATATAATATGGAAAATAATATGGAACCCAATATGAATACAAATATGGAACCATGTTCAAAAATGATACCTATTCTGCTGTAATTCTTTTCTCCGAAACGTCTCGCAATGATGATTTGAATTCCAATGGCAAAACCAGCGGCTATAGTAGTGAAGACGTAATAAAATAAACCAGCCAGCATGGAAGCCCCCAAAGCAATCACCCCGATATGTCCTAAAAAAGCAGTGTCGGTGAAGTTGATGATGGTCTGAGCCATGTTACCTAACATGATAGGCAATGCAATATTCCATATTTCACGATTAGTAATCTGAGCTTTCATTTGAATGTCAATTTGTTAAGAGTATTAATAAAGACTTTCTCCTTTATTGCAAAGTTACAGTTTTTTTTGATTGCGAATAATAGCTTGTTTTGGCGTAAATTGAAAAAAATAATGTAAAAAACTTTTCGTTTTTTTGTAAATACTTAGTACCTTTGTACTTTAAAAAAAGAGAAATAAATATTATATATGGATAGGAAAGAATTTTTAACAGCAGTGGGAGGATTGGCTCTGTTTACTATTGTGCCAAGTAAGGTTCTTGGAGGTAGCAGACATATAGCTCCTAGCGATCAGCTTACCAAAGGAATTATCGGCGTTGGCGGTATAGGACGCTCATCTTTGCATTTTAGCAGCGATGAGTCATGCCGTCTTACAGCTATCTGTGATGTCGATGCAAATCATCTTCAGGCGGCGGCTAATCAGGCTAAAGAAAGACTTAATGAAAATGTCGTTACGTATCACGATTATCGTGATCTTATTAAAGATACTAATGTTGACATAGTTCATATTGCAACACCTCCTCATTGGCACGGTATCATGGCGGTTGATGCAGCTAATGCGGGAAAAGACGTCTTCTGTGAAAAACCTATGACACGTACAATAGGAGAGGGTAAAAAAGTGATGGAAGCCATGAAACAAAATGGTCGTATCTTCAGACTTAACACCTGGTTCCGTTTTACAGATACTTTCTATGGACTTGGTACTCAGGTGAGTCTCCTGAAAAAACTTGTCGATACCGGTCTCTTGGGATGGCCTCTTAAGGTTACAATATCTGGCTTTACAGGTTTTAATTGGAAATTCTTCTGGGTGGGAAAAGATAATCTGAGCCCACAGATAGTGCCCGCTCACCTCGATTATGATATGTGGCTCGGACCCGCTCCATATAAACCATATAACGAACATCGCGTGCATCAGACATTCCGCGGTTATTGGGATTATGATGGCGGTGGCCTTGCTGATATGGGACAACATTATCTCGACCCTGTACAATATATCTTGGGTAAAGATGATACTTCTCCTGTAAGCGTGGAAATTGATGCACCTCAACAACATCATGATGCAGTCGGAACATGGCGCAGAATATCATTCAGATACGATGACGGATGCGAGATAATATTAGAAGGTGAGGATAATGGCGACCCTAATGCCGCTTATATCGAAGGACCTAATGGTAAGGTTTACAAAGGCTTCGAATGTACTATCCCTAATATCATGAGCAGATTGAATGATTATCCCGATCCAAAACCTCAAAATACCGACTTCCTCGATTGCGTAAGAACACGTAAGAAATTCGCTCTTAACGAAGTTAACGGATTCAGATCCTCAACACTCGTTAATATGGGTGTAGTGGCATTACGCCTGAATAGAGCACTTAAATTTGACCCTATAACCCTCTCTTTTATAGGAGACGACGAAGCTAACAGACTTATTAATCAACCAATGAGATCACCATGGAAAATATGATTGCTATGAAAAAAATCAATAAATTATCTTTTATTTTAGCTTTCTTGCTGTCACCTGTTTTTATCAACGCTCAAATCCTTGACGAAAGACAACGTGAAGCAAGTACAATAATAGCCGATGTGCTTAATGAACTGCCTGCAGATAATGATTATCATTTATATAAAGCTATGGAAGAATTGTGCAGAACAGGAAAAGACGGCTTGAAATCGTTGGCTTTGATGCTAAAGCCTATAGAAAATGGCTCTAATGCCCCAATAGAATATGCCCTTGATGGCTTGTCTCACTACGTCTCATCACGCGGTGGTATGCAGTATTATGGGACATTCGCCAAAGCAATGACAGAAGCTCTTGAACAGACTCAAGATAAAAACAATAAACTTTTCCTGATTTCTTTGTTTAAAAACTTCGGCAATGTTCAGCATTTGGAAACTCTTGCTAATTACCTATATGATGAGGATCTGGCAATGACAACAATGATGACGATAATGTCAATACCTGATTCTGATGAGTTCATAGCTAATCGCGTGATGAATGAACAAGGTGATAAAGAAACTCTTGCATACGCAGTAGCATACAAAAATATTGCCTCTGTGGAGGGTGAACTGATCTCTTGGCTCCATGGTTCTGATGAGTCAACAAAAACAGCAGTTTATTTCGCCTTATCAAAGATAGGTACATCTAAATCTCTTCCTGTTCTTAAAGAAAATGCTAAAATTGTTAAATATCAAAACGATCCTACAGATGTTACAAACGCATACGTCAATGTCGTTCTGAAACTGGCGACAGAAAAAGATACAGCTAATGTGGTGAAAGAGTCAAAAACTCTACTTAAAGTCAAAAGATCTAATGTCGTGATAGCAGCTCTTAACGCTAATGCAGCTCTTTACGGTCGTAACGCCGTGCCTACACTCCTAAAATACGTTAAACATAAAGATGCTCAAATACGTAACGAAGCTCTTAATTTGTTGAAACCTTACGCTAATGAACAGCTTTTTGTTGATGTTATAAAAGTAGCTAAAAAAGATGATGTCAAGGCTGATGTGATAAGATGGCTGTCTAATTTTAACGCTAAGTCTCAAATGGAATTCATAGCTAAGCAAGCTAATACTAAAAATGAAAATCTTGCAGAAGCTACAATTCGTGCCATGTGCTTGCTCGCTGACGAGGATCAATTGACAGCTCTATTCCCACTTGCTGATGAGAGATTTAGAGACGTAATGGTGGATAATCTTAAGTCATATAAGGGCTCTCCTTATAAACTTCTTGTTAAATGTTTGGAAGAAGGTGACGATGAACAGAAAATCACTGCCTTGACAGTCGTGAGCCAACGTAGAATGTATTCAATGTACGTAGATGTCTTTACTCAATGCGTATCAGAAATGGTGTCAGATCCTGTTAGAAAAATGGCATTTGTGGCTCTGAAAAATGTGGTTAGAACTAGAGAGATTCCTGTATTACAATCTCAACTTGTCATAACTGACGATATTTATGTGGAAGATGTTCAGAATGCCTTGATAACATTATTCTCTAATAAAGACTCTTTTAACCCTCAGGTGATGAATTCTTTTATCTCATTCTATCAAAGACAGAATCCTAGTGTACAGGCTAGATTTTACCCGATATTTGCTTCTAATGAGAAATTTATTACTAGAAATCTAGTGTTAGATGCTTATAATGAAGGAGTTAACGAAAAAGAAGCCCTGAATGCTCTACTTTCAATGGATCATGAAAGTATGATGAATGTTCTATTTGATATGGCAAAAGATGATGAGTTAAACAAAAATATCATATTGAAACGTTATGTATATCTTGTTAATAAATATGAAAAATCTGATGTGACAAAAATTACTTCCTTGAAAAAAGCTCTCGAATTGAAGCCTGATGATGAAGTGATTAATTATATCTTAAATGCTGTTGAAACAACAAACTCTTATCAGGGTATTATGCTTGCAGCCGATTATCTCGATAATCCTAATACAATACAAACCGCTGCTAACGTGATACTTAATATAGCTTATAGAAATCCTGAATATAATGCTACTGAAGTGGTTGAACTGCTCGAAAGAATCAGAAACGTCTTTGCCGATTCTGACGCTATCTATAAAAAAGCTCAGATTGAGGAACATCTGACTAAAATAGCTAAAACTCCTGTCTTTACCCTCTCTGAAGAAGAACAAAAGGATGGCTTCGTAATACTCTTCGATGGAACAAATCTCGATAAGTGGATTGGCGATAAAACTAATTATATCGTGAAAAATGGAAATATATATGTAACAGCAGATTATGGTAACGATGGAAATCTCTATACCGATAAAGAATACTCTGACTTTATTTATCGTTTTGAATTCTGTTATCTGAAACCTGGTGTTAATAATGGTGTCGGTGTCAGAACTCCTATGAATGTGGATGCCGCATATCAAGGTATGGAAATTCAAATCCTCGATCATGATGCTCCTATATACCAAGGATTGCGTGATTACCAAGTACATGGTTCAGTTTATGGAATAATTCCCGCAGAACGTCTCGTGTTCCCAGAGCTAGGAACATGGAATACAGAAGAAATCATCCTTAATGGTGACTATGTTAAAGTTACTGTTAATGATCAAGTTATTCTCGAAGGTGACATACGTAAGGCTTGTAAAGGTCATAATGTAGCACCTGATGGCTCTGAACATAATCCTTATACCGTCGATAAACATAATCACCCAGGTCTTTTCAACGAAAAAGGTTATATCAGCTTCTGCGGACACGGCGAAGGCTTGCTGATCAGAAACGTGAGAATTAAAGAACTTTAATACTTGAATATTATCTTTCTAAGTTAATAGTTGGTAATAACCAACTATTAACTTCTAATTGTAACATTGAACATGAAAATACTGAAAATCTTGATCTTATGTTTATCATTGCTTCCATGCTATGCTATGACTCAAAATATTCCGGATAATTTTTTCGATAATATCAATTTTAATGATACATCTCTGATATATTCTCATGAACTTTCAACAAAAATTGCAGATTATATCACATTAAACCAAAATAGCACCCAGAATTATGAACAACAACAATTAGCTGTGATACTCGCTGTCGATCATCTGCTGGAACTGGCTAGCGTTAATTTTGAAATGTATAAATTTGTGTTCCAATTTCTTATAGAAGGTTTTAATGAGCTGGGAATGAATGAGATCGTTGATTATATGACCCGAATACCTTATATCGAAAGTATAGAATGCACGGATGATCAATACAATGAAATTATTGCTATAACAGAATCTAATTCTAGGGTGAAAATAGGAAATCTGGCTGAAAATATATCTGGTAAGACGGTACTAAATGATGATTTTGACTTGTATGGTATAGATAATGAATATGTTATAGTTCTTTTCTGGTCATATACCTGCCCTCATTGTCATGATATTCTAATACAACTGAAAGAGTTCCTGGATAATAATGATAACTTTTCTTTGGTCTCAGTATGCGTGAAAGGCAAACATAATAAGATTAAAAGATTTGTAAAGAAATATAAAATAAGAGGCTTTTTCTATCACGATGGATTGGAATGGAATAGCCCGACAATTAATGATTATGCCGTTACTTCAACACCATCAATCTTTATCCTGAATAATGAAAAAATAATTGTCTCTAAACCTTTCGACTTTAACGATATAATGAATCTTATAAAATAATTACTCATGAGAATAATAATAACATATATCATAATCTTATCATCTTTAAATATTTTTGCACAGAATCATGAGGAAAAATGGGTCGATTCTGTTTATAATTCTTTATCTCTAGAACAGAAAGTTGGACAGCTGATGAATGTTCGTGCTAACCAGCCAAGAGGTGCATTTGATTCAGCAGTGGATGAGTATATTGAAAAATTTAATATCGGTGGCGTTACATTCTTTAGAACCGATGCTGAACTGCTTGTTGATCAGGCTAATAAATGGCAAGATTTGGCACAGACACCTTTGATGATAGCTATAGATGGAGAATGGGGGCTGGGAATGAGAATAAATGATGGTATCTCTTATCCTTATCAAATGACATTGGGTGCTGTCACCAACGACTCTCTTATCTACGAAATGGGATGCCAGATAGCTGAACAATGTACTCGATTGGGTATTAATGTAAACTTTGCTCCTGATGTTGATGTTAATAATGAACCTGATAATCCGGTGATAGGTTTCCGTAGCTTCGGTGAAAATCCTGATAATGTGGCTTCTAAAGGTCTGGCATACGCCCTCGCACTTCAGAATAACGGTGTCCTGCCTTCAATGAAGCATTTCCCGGGTCATGGTAATACCGTCACTGATTCTCATCATGCTCTTCCTGTAATAAAAAATAGCCTCAATGAGATTAATAAAACAGAATTAGTGCCATTTAAATATCTGATTGATAATGGCGTAAAGGGTGCTATGGTAGGTCATCTTTACTTTCCTGCATTGGAACCTGTTGATAATACATCCTCATCTTTATCAAAAAATATCGTAACAGATCTTCTTATTAATGATCTTAATTATGATGGTGTTATCTTTACTGATGGTTTGGAAATGAAAGGAGCTTATAATGGAATAGATCCGGATAGCGTGTGCCTCTACGCACTGATGGCTGGTAATGATGTTATGTTGTTGCCTATCAATCTGGAAAACTCTATACAGATTATCATCAATGCAGCTGAAAATACGCCTGAAGTCATGGATAGAGTGGAAGAAAGCTGTAAAAAAATCCTGACATATAAATACAGACTCGGTCTTGATAATTATTGTGCAAAACCTCAAGATAAATTACATAATGATCTTAATGAAAATAAATATTATATATTAAGACAACGTCTTTATAATGAGGCTGTTACCATGTTGTCCAATAAGAAGAATATCCTCCCTCTTAATAATAAAGATAATGCTAAAATAGCAGTCGTGACCTTTGGAAAGGATAACTCATTCTCAAAAAAAATGAATGATCATGGAATCACGAATACCTCATTCCTCCTTGATAATAATATCTCCGAAGAGGAAACAAAACGTACTATAAAACAACTTAATAAATATGATGTAATTATAGTAAATATCAGAAATACATCAAGTTATCCTTCTAAAAATTATGGTATTACAAATAATATGGTTGATTTCGTAAATAAAATTAAGAAATCTAAAAATGTTGTCTTTAATCTTTTCGCAAGTCCATACGCCCTTGATAAATTTTCACTAGATAATAATGCTGATGCTGTCCTTATTGGTTATGAAGATAATGCAATGGTGGCTAATGCAATATTTGATATTATGGTGGGAAAACGTTCTCCAATGGGAAAATTACCTGTGTCTCTGAAGAAGTATGACTGCGGATATGGACTGACGTACGATGATTTTCTATCACCTGAGACATTACCTGTTTCATTAATAGAGAATGAATATACAAGACAAATTGACGATATTATTTTAAATTCTATTGATAATCAAGCTTTCCCAGGGTGCCAAGTATTGGCTCTCAAAGACGGAAATATTATTTATGAGAAAAACTTCGGTAAATTTACATACGATGATAGTAAAGTGGTTGGCTCCGACGACGTTTATGACATCGCTTCTTTGACAAAGATATTTGCTTCAACATTGGCAATAATGAAGCTTTATGATGAAGGTAAAATAGATTTGAACTCATCCTTATCTGATTTCTTCCCTTATCTTAAAAAATCTGATAAGGCTGATATTAAATTGATAGAAATTCTTACTCATCAATCAGGAATGACACCATGGATTCCTATATATAGAATGACTTGCGATGAAAAGACATCTGAAACAGAATACTTTAGAGAGTCTATGGATGAGAAATACAATGTTCGTGTCGCTAAAAATATGTATCTCACTGAAGAATTTAAATATGTAATTTATGATACCATAATGAAATCAGAGTTGAAAGAGAAAAAATATAAATACAGCGATATTGGATTTTATTTTATTCCTGAAATCGTAGAAATGACTGTCAATCAGTCGTTTGAGTCGTATTTGAAAGAGAACTTCTATGAACCTTTAGGCTTGAATAATATTTTTTTCAGACCTTATTTATATACTGATGAATGGCATATTGTTCCAACAGAGGATGATAATTATTTTCGTAAACAATTGATTTGCGGTGATGTGCATGATCAGACTGCAGCTTTATTTGGTGGTGTTTCGGGGCATGCCGGTCTTTTCTCAAATGCAAGAGATCTCGCCGTAATAATGCAGCTTCTTCTCAACCATGGTTGTGCTAATGGAATAGAATTCTTTTCTGAATCTACCATAAATTATTTCACCTCAGCACCTTTTGCCGATAATGATAACAGACGTGGTATAGGTTTCGACAAGCCTGATCTGGATCCCAATGCAAAATACTACACTCCTTCAAAACAATCTTCTATGGAGAGTTTTGGACATTCGGGCTTTACAGGGACATTCGCATGGGCAGATCCTGTAAATAATCTTATCGTCATTTTTCTGTCTAACCGAGTCTATCCAAGTTCTGATAACAATTATATCTCAAAACATAATATCAGAACACAAATTCACGACTTGTTCTATAAAGCCACTGAAAATAAATGATCTAATTATCAGTAGGATTGAGTGGGAATCTGTTCCATAAAGCGTACCGCTTCCCCATGTTTTTGATAAATACATCCCACATCTTGCTTGGATTAGTGTTTAATATCATCTTGGGACTGACATTGTTGACAACCCACGAGTTAAGTCTAAGTTCTTTTCTGAGTTGTCCTGCATCCCAACCTGCGTAACCTACATAGAATCTTATCTCGTGAGATTTTATTAAGTCATGTTTAATCATAGACTTAAGTGCGTTGACATTGCCGCTCCAATATAGCCCGCTCTTTAGTTTATGAGAATCTGGAATGATCTCACCAACAGTATGAATGAAAAAAATCCTATCTGTACCTACAGGTCCTCCAAGATAAACATCAGCATTAAACTCTGGAAAACCTCTTACGAGATCATTGAATGGAACAGATAGTCTCTTGTTAATTACAATACCCAGACTTCCTTCATTATCATCGTGATCAATTAAAAGTATCACGGAACGACTAAAATAGAAATCGTTGAGAAAAGGTTCCGAAAGTAAAATGTCTCCAGTTTTGACATTTAATGTATTGCTCTGAATCTTAAATAGTTCCTCATTTTTCATTCTGATATTATTTCTTTTGATTTGAAAATATTATACTTGCTTTATAACGTATTTTTTAATACTTTTGTATTTCAGTTTATAAAAGTTATGGCAGTATATTTTGATCAAAATAAATATAATTCTCTAAGAGAAGAATATAGTTTTTTCCGCTTCCAAAGATACGATTATACTTTGGAAAATGCTACTTTAACGGTGAAATTTTCTTTTTCACTCGATGATAAGTACTTTTTCCATCCTTCTTTTGAAATACCTGCAAAGAGTATATATAATTGGGATACGTTGTCAGAAAGTCATCTGGATACGCTTTTGTTTAACATAGGTATGATAGAGTTGGTAAGTTATTGGAAATTAGCCTGTCCTAAAAAAGTCTATGTCGCGCCTCATTTTTTGAATGATGAACAGATAAAATGGTGGAAGAAATTGTATTTCAATGGTTTATCTGAATTTTTCTACTTGAATAACATAAAAGAAAATCTTGATGATTTTATGGATATTGTCGTGGAAAGTGACAATATCTGCGATATGATATGTCATAATTTTTCTGAGACATCTTTAGTGCCTGTAGGTGGAGGTAAGGATTCAGTCGTGAGTTTGGAACTTCTTAAGAATAAAATTCCTGTTATACCTCTGATAATCAATCCTAGAGCTGCTACCAACGAATGCGTTTCAACAGCAGGTTTCTCTCAAGAACAAATAGCGGTAATAAAACGTACTCTTGATCCTACAATGCTGAAAATGAATAATGAGGGCTTCCTGAACGGTCATACCCCATTTTCCGCACTTCTTGCATTCTACTCACTCTTGATCGCATTTCTGACTAACTCAAAATATATAGCTCTTTCGAACGAGTCTAGCTCAAACGAACCCACTGTGCCTAATTCCGAAATCAATCATCAATATAGTAAATCAATTGAGTTTGAAAACGATTTCAGATATTACGTTGATAATTATATCAATCATGATATTCAGTATTTTAGCTTCCTCAGACCTCTGAATGAACTTCAAATTGCTCATATCTTTAGTAATAATGAAGATTATTATAAGAAATTCAAAAGCTGTAATGTGGGAAGTAAGACTGATTCTTGGTGCGGTAAATGTCCTAAGTGCTTGTTTACATGGATTATTATGTCAGCATTTATTCCCCAAAATGTTCTTACAGATATTTTTGGCAAGAACTTGTTGAAAGACAAAGAATTGATCCCGATATTGCAACAGCTTAATGGTGAAGCTGAGGTAAAACCGTTTGAATGCGTCGGAACATTGGAAGAGGTTAATGTCTGTTTGAATTATATTATTGAAAATGAATTTGTTGTTGAAGATGTTATAGCTAAGTTAAATCCAAAATATAGTAGTGATATAAATGAACTTCTGTCAGCTTATGATGAGAATAATAATCTTCCTGCTTTTTTCGATTCTATCTTGAGAACTAATATTTAAAATTATTTTGCGATGCTTGATATTATTTTTAGACGTCTTCGTGGAAAGAGAATCCTTATCGCCGGCTATGGTCGCGAAGGTAAATCAACATTGAAATTCTTACAGAAATATCTTCCTCATGCGGAAATAGCTGTGGCTGATAAAAACAAACAGGCTTTGAATGATATTGACAATCAAAGATATAAGTTATATTTCGGCGAAGATTATCTTAAAAACGCATCGGATTATGATATTGTAATCAAAACTCCTGGAATATCACTTGAAAATATTGATATAGATAGAAATATTGTTAGCTCACAGACTGATCTTTTTTTAGAAGCATTTGATAATCAGATTATTGGCGTTACGGGTACAAAAGGTAAAAGCACAACCTCCTCTTTAATATACCATCTCTTAAAAAATGCTGGTAAAGATGTTATATTAGCTGGAAATATTGGAATACCAGTTTTTGATTGTCTTAAAGATATTACAAAGAAAACTATCATTGTATATGAATTATCGGCTCACCAGCTTCAATTCATTCATAAATCGCCTCATATAGGTGTTCTTCTGAATGTCTTTGAAGAACATCTTGATCATTTTATTACTTTTGAAAACTATAAGCAGGCTAAACTCAATATCTTGCGTTATATGGATAATGACGATATTGCTGTTACTAATAACAATCTTTCTTTTACTGCCGATATGATGCAAATTCGTCATGTTACATTTGATAGCTATAACTTTGATGATTATTGCCTCGATTGGGATCAACTGCCATTGCAGGGTGAGCATAATGTGTTGAATATCAAAGCGGCACTTTGTGCATGTCAGACATTCGGTATTTCTGTAGGCGAACTAGTGCCATATCTTTATAGTTTTAAAACTCTTGAACATCGCATGGAGTTTGTAGGTTTATTTGATGGAGTTAAATTCTATAACGATAGTATTTCTACAATTCCGCAAGCAACCATAGCAGCTCTTAAGACTATACATAATGTTGATTTCCTGTTACTTGGAGGCTATGACAGAGGTATAGATTATTCTTCATTGGCTATTTATCTTAAAGATAATCCCGTTTCAAATATCCTTATTACAGGTCAGGCTGGACAAAGTATTAGGAAGATGCTGCAATATTATGATTATCAAGGAGCTATATTTGAATATGATGATATGCGCCAAGCTTTTAATATTATGAAAGATATGGCTCGTGCTAATCAGATATGTCTTCTTTCACCGGCAGCCGCTAGTTACGATAAATATGTGAATTTTGAAGAGAGAGGCCGTATCTTTAAAGACTTTGCCCGTAATTTTAAATCAGAAAAACAATGAGTATCTTTTTTGGAGAAAACGGTTTCAGTCAGCTTTCCTTGCTGATGGACGAGTATGATAAGATATTTATCCTTACTGATGAGAGAATAAATAAATTATACGCATCTTTGCTTGCATCCGTAGTTTCGTACAAAGTGATAAAAATTGTAATTCCAGAAGGGGAGAATAACAAGACTATAGATAATGTGTGTTGTATATGGTCGAAAATGCTTGAAAATCATGCTGGTAGAGATTCCCTGCTGATAAACTTCGGTGGCGGTACAATTTCTGATATAGGTGCTTTTGCCGCATCGACATACAAAAGAGGTATTGATTTTGTCAATATCCCAACTACATTACTCGCTATGGTAGATGCCTCCATAGGAGGAAAGAATGCTATTAATTTCAATAATATCAAGAACCAGATAGGATTGTTTTCTGAACCGAACTCGATTTTGATTAATCATTCGTTTCTCAATACTTTAGATAGAAGAGATATTCTATCGGGACTAGCCGAGATGATGAAATATGCTTTTATAGCTGACGCTTCTTTTTTAAAGATTAATAATGATAATTATCTGGCTTATATCGAGAAAGCCGCTCTCTTGAAGGAAGATATAGTGAATTTTGATATGAATGAAAAAGGCATAAGGAAAATGCTGAATTTCGGACATACTGTTGGTCATGCATTGGAGACATTCTTCATGGAGAAAAACAATAGTCTTACACATGGAGAAGCTGTTGCGCTTGGAATGTATTCTGCATTATTCTTGTCAATTAACTATTGTGGGATGGATAAACATTGGTTTGATTTTTATGAGAATTGGTTGCGTGACAATTATAAACACATGGATATTAGTGGCATAGATGAGGATGTTGTTTTATCTTTTATTTCTCATGATAAGAAAAACATTGGAGGTGAGCCTCGTTTTGTACTCATTTCAGAGCCGGAAAAAGCCATTATAGATGTTGAGGTCAAAGTCGATGACATAAGAGAGTCGATAAGTATATTGAGAAATATTTTTAGGGAATAGATATGATTTTTTCTGTAGAAGCAAGGGATTTGGATTTAGAGTTAGATTTGCCTTTGAGCAAGAGCGAGAGTAACAGAGCATTGATGATTGCGTTTTATGCCGGAAAGGAATTGTATGATGTTCCGATTTCGGATTCTGATGATACAAGGCTTTTGCAGAGAATTATTGATAAGATAAATAATGCAGATAAGAGAGATGTCGTTGAGATAGATTGTGCCAATGCTGGAACTGTCTTTCGTTTTTTGATGACAGCATTGAGTATGGAGGAAGGATGTTGGGTTTTGACAGGAAGTGAGAGGATGAGGCAGCGTCCTATAGGAGCGTTGGTAGATACATTAAGAAGTTTGGGCGTTGAAATAGAGTATCTTGCTGAAGAGTCATACCCGCCTGTTATGTTGCGAGGCTGTCGGGTAAATGGTGGTGAGACGGTTGTTTGTGCCGAGCAAAGCAGCCAATTTGTATCATCGTTACTCCTCGCAGCTCCTTTATGGGAAAATGGTTTGAACTTACATATTAAGGGTGTTATATCCTCATTGCCTTATATTGATATGACAATCAATATGATGAAAAAATGCGGAATTGATGTGCTTAGAAACGATAGAGATATAATAGTTAAACCTGGAATATATAATTTAGATGGTATTGTTATAGAACCGGATTGGAGTGCGGCAGCATTTTGGTATGAAATGACAGCATTGTCAAATTCTACTAGAATAGTTCTAAATAATTTGAATATCAACTCATTACAGGCTGACTCCGTGTCGTCGAGACTCTTTGAACTTATGGGCGTGAAATCTATGGCAGTAAAAAATGGTGTCATGATTGAGAGAAATAACTCCATAACAGGACAACTTAAATTCGACTTTACCAATTCACCTGATCTGTTCCCAGCTGTAATAGCAACATGTGCAGGACTACAAGTTGATGCTATATTTTCAGGACTAAGAAACTTGTCGGTAAAAGAGTCTGATAGAAAAAAAGCCATGATGAATGAATTGTCGAAGATTAATGTGTCTTTTAAAAACGTATCAGAGGATACTCTTGAAATGTTAGCTCCTGATGTCTTGCCTAGATTTACTGAGAATAATCCTTTGATTTTTAATAATTATGCCGATCATAGAATAGCGATGGCACTTTCGATTCTATCTATGAAAATCGGAGCTGTTTCTATGAATAATATTGAAGTGGTGTCAAAATCATATCCGAATTTTTATGAAATAATAGACAGGTCTTGCAGATTATAACAAAAAAACTGTTCTCTGTTGTATATGATCTGTTGTCTTTTATTATATTTGCAAATATTTTTTAACATTTTAACAACATTTAAAGCCTGTAATTATGACAATAGATCTCTTTATTTCTTGTATTATGGATCAATTTTATCCTGAAACGGCTAAAAATGTTATAAAAATCCTGCATACAGCAGGTGTAGATGTGGAGTATAATACGGAACAGACTTGTTGTGGTAAATTCGCTTTTAACAGTGGTTTTGTTGATGAGGCTAAGATGTTGGGAGAGAAATTTTTAAATGACTTTCCAAATGATAGACCAATAGTTGGAGTTAGTGCATCTTGTGTGGGATATATAAAAACTCGTTTTAAGGAGTTATTCTACAACACGGCATCACATTTAGAATATAAACGACTGCTTCCTAATCTATATGAACTTACAGATTTTCTCGTTAACAAAATTAATTTTTTAGATTTTGGTGCAGAATTTCATCATAAGGTGGTTTATCAAGATACATGTTCTTCTTTAAGAGAACTGCATCTTAAGGATGAGGGAAGGAAACTGTTATCAAAAGTCATTGGTATTGAGATTCTTGAGATGAAACATCCTGAATTTTGTTGTGGTTTTGGTTCAGGACTTTTTGCCATTCAGCATGAGGCTGTTTCTGTAGCCATGGCAGAAAAGAAGATTAAAGATGCCATGGCTACAGGAGCCGAATATATTATTACTAATGATATCTCATGTTTGATGCAACTTGATACTTGTATAAAAAAACAAGGTTTTGATATTCAAGTACTTCATATTGCAGATGTCTTAGCTCAACGTATTTAGACACTGATTATATTCCAATTATTAAGCTAAGCATTAAGTTTATCCCCGCTTGAGAAAAATATCCGTTTTCGATGTATTCCTCCCCGCTAACAAGGGCTCTATAAACCCATGCATTACTGCAATATCGACTGTTAAAGATATTATTTATCGCTAAATTGAAATTCATATCCTTGAATAAGGATTGTTTCCATTCATAATTAATGTTAATGTTAGTTATGAAATATGGATCCAGACTTCTTGATGTATTAGAAGTGTTGTCAATATATTGTCGCCCAACGTATTTCTCTTGAAAGATGATGTCCAAATATCTTAATGGAGTGATTTTTAAGTTAATGCCAGATATCACATTAGGTGAGAATGAAATATCTGTGATTCCTAGTTCTGTTTTTTTCTGACCGAGATAATTCCATTCGGCATCGTAATTTTCTACATAATCTACGAAATTAATTATCTTATTCTGACTCAATGCGAAGTTGAAATCCAAGCTGAAAAATCTATTGAAAATGAAAGCGGCACTGCCTTCTAAACCAAATCTGTAGCTCTTATCTACATTTGTCATGATGGCATTACCTACATTGTTAATCTCGCCCGTCATCACGAGTTGATCTCTGTAATCCATATAGAAAAAATTTGCATTGAGATTGGTCTTCCTGTTCATATAAGAATAACCTAATTCATAATCAATTAGTTTTTCGTGAGTTATGCGCTCTCTTTGAATCTCATCAGCATCGGTGTAGATGTCACGGTTGGGCTCTCTGTTGGAATAAGCTACTGAGAAATAGGCACTGTTATTGTCATTTATAGTATAGAAAATACCGCCTTTAGGATTCCAGAAATCGAAAATATGCCTCTGTGTTATATCGTTTAAATCATCATGAGTGCCATTTATTTTATAATCTATATGACGATATTGTATCTCGGCGAAAATGTTAAGACTAGAACTTAACTCATAATTGCTTGATACATAAATATTATAGTATTCTTTGTTACCAGTGTTGTCATACCATCTATAGTTCAAAGGGACTGCATATTCCGCCCAGTTTATTATTCCATAATGGTCTCCATCGTAGCGATTCCAACTTCCGCCATAATTGATGTCGAATTTTCCTGCTTTTTGGTTTAAGGCTATATTAAATCCGTAATATCTGTTGTCTAACCATTTCTGTTGGATAAGGTTAAGTCTTTCAATTACAGTGTCTCCAATTACGAAAGCCGGAAGTCCGTAACTTGAGAGTTTCTTGTCGTTTTTATAGTTTTCGTAATATCCTTTTCCTGTTGTGAGAAATGCCGATGCTGTCAATGTCAGTCTCGGCGAGAAACTATGTGCATAATGTAATTGATAATAAGTCTGGTCATATTTGTCGATTTCATTTTCGTAATAAGCGATGAAGTTACCTTCTTTATCGTACATTATTCCAGAAGGGTTATAGGTAGGATTTGTTTCAAGACTGTCTTTAGGAGTTCCGTTCCAAGCCTGATAAGTCTGTTCTTTTCCATTCATTATCATAAACTTAAAGAAGTCATTATCATCTGACCAAGAAGCGGAAAGCTGATAGGAGAATAAATCGGAATATGCTCTGTCAATGTAACCATCAGAATTGATCTTGCTTATTCTTCCGTTGAAATTGAATCCGTTAGAGTTTCTTCCAGAAGAGAAGTTGATGGTGTTTTTTAATGTATTGAAAGAACCTATTGTAGAACTTATTCTGGCGTATGCTTCTGTTATCTGTTCGTCGGTTTTAATGTTGATGGAAGCTCCGAAAGCTGCTGCTCCGTTACTAGAGTTGCCAACGCCTCTCTGAATTTGTATGTTATCTACTGATGATGCTAAGTCAGGCAAGTCAACGAAATAAACGAGATTAGATTCTGCGTCATTGACGGGAATTCCGTTTAATGTGACATTGATTCTTGTGAGGTCGCTGCCTCTTATGCGCATGCTCGTATAGCCAATGCCAGCACCTGCATCAGAAGTTACTACTACAGAAGGCGTGTTCTGTAATAAGAATGGTAAATCCGCACCTTGATTGCTGCGTTTAAGTTCTTCTGAATTAATCTCGGAATAGGTGAGGGGAGTCTTGTCTCCAACACGCGATGCCGTGACGATGACTTCATCCTCCATCATAGAATCTATCGTCATGGCAATTCTGGTCTTTGTATCTTTATAAATCTTAATGTCTGAAGAATATTTCTTGAATCCTAAGAATGTGGCTTCTATTGTGTAAATTCCTTTTCTGATATTTTCGAAGATGAAATAACCATTCTCATCGCTTATAACGATTAGATCTAACTCTTTTACCGAGATGTGTGCTCCGACAAGAGGCTCGTGGTTCTCCTTGTCGATGATATTGCCGCTAAGCGTAAATTGAGCATAGATGTTCAATGGCATCATAACTGCCAAGATAAGGATTGCTGTGATTTTTTTTAACATAACGTACTGATTTAATTGTTAATAAATATAATTAAATCAATAGGAGGAAATTTTTGATATATCTCATTTCCTGGTCTCGGCATTATCCGTATCCAGTTCAGAGGGTGTAATCTCAGCCCGAATTTCATTTTACTTACGTAAAAAAGGCACCCCTATTGAAAGTCGTGGCAAAGTTATTATTTTTTTTGTTATGTTTGTAAAAAATATTACGATGAAGATATTGATTTTAAACGGTCCTAATCTAAATCTTATAGGTAGAAGAGAACCACATATTTACGGAACAGAATCTTTAGTGAACTATATCGAAAATTTGAAACAATGTTTTCCTGAACATAAGCTGGATTACTTTCAATCAAACCATGAGGGCGTGCTGATTGATAAACTTCATGAAGCCTGGGATTTATATGACGGCGTTGTTTTCAATCCCGGAGCCTATTGTCATACATCAATAGCATTGGCTGATGCCATCCGTTCTATAGAAATACCTGTCGTTGAAGTACATATAAGCGATATTTATTCTAGGGAAGAATATCGTCATCACTCATTTACTGCGGAAGCAAGTGTGAAAAGTATTGTAGGTAATGGACTTGAAGGTTATAAAGAAGCGGTGGGGTTTTTAATTAGGAATTAGGAATTAGGAATTAGGAATTGGGAATTAGGAATTGGGAATTAGGAATTGGAGGTTTATCATGAGTTTAAACATAGAATGAGTGATGTTTATTGATAGTTGACCGTTGTCTGTTGTTTTCTGTAAAGGCTTCATGAAAAATCTTTCTCTTCCAATTCGCTGTATAATTTTTTCTTCTCCAAGAAATATTTGAAAACGATATTTTTCTGATAAACTTGTGATACTTTTTTATGAGTAAATTTTTTTCTTTTTTTTCTTAGAGAAGGTAGATGTCTTAAGAAACTGAGGTGTGCACGTGTCACTGCGAAGAAGTCGGCGAAGCTGCCGTCGCAGAGGAACTTAAACGCTGCAATCCAATCTAAGAAGAATCTGTAGAATATAGTCCAGAAGACTTTGCCATCGGGAAGGTTCTTCATCAACAAAGAAAGGTTGTTTCTAAAGTTAAGATAAGTCTTTCTTGCGGATGATTTTGGCAAGGTTCCACCTCCGATATGATAGATTTTCGAATTGGGGCAATACATTATTTTGTAATCTAGGTTCTTGAGCCTCCAACAGAAATCAATTTCTTCCATGTGAGCGAAGAAGTCGTCGTCCAGACCTCCGTATTTATGGTAAATAGAAGCTCTCACGAATAGGCAAGCTCCTGTTGCCCAGAATACTTCTTTTACGTCATCATATTGACCTTCATCATTTTCCAGGTTTTGGAAGAGTCGTCCACGGCAGAAAGGGTAGCCATATTTGTCGATAAAACCGCCTGCTGCTCCGGCATATTCGAATTTTGTTTTATCGTGATATGATAAGATCTTGGGCTGACATGCTGCAATTGTTTCGTCGCTATCCATCAGTTCTATCACTGGTTCAATCCAATTCTGACTGACTTCGATGTCGGAATTAAGCAGTATGTAATAATCGGCTTCTATTTGACGAAGAGCTATGTTATAACCTGTTGCAAAACCTCCGTTGAAATCATTAAGAATCAGTCTTATATTTGGAAAATTCTTTCTCATGAAATCCACGGAGTCATCAGTGGATTTGTTGTCTGCAACGATAATCTGGGCAATATCGGAGGAGTTTTCGATCACATTAGGTAGAAACTTCTCCAGAAATGCCTTTCCATTATAATTTAATATGACTACCGCTACATTTTTCATAATGCAAAGATAGTGTTTTTTGTTATTTCATACTATTAAAAAATAAAAAAGAGCCGCATTTTTATGCGACTCTTTCTGCAATTTATATCATGCAATAAAGAAATTCTTAGAGTTTTGGTCCTGCTGCCACCAAAGCTTTACCGGCTTCGTTGTTGGTGAACTTGTCGAAGTTCTTGATGAAACGACTTGATAAATCTTCAGCTTTAACATTCCATTCTTCTGCTGTGGCATATGTGTCACGTGGATCTAAGATGTCTGGGTTTACGCCAGGCAATGATGTAGGAACTTTGAAATCGAAGTAAGGGATGTTCTTGGTTTCAGCCTTGTCGATTGAACCGTCTAAGATAGCGTCAATGATAGCGCGTGTATCTTTGATAGAGATACGTTTGCCTGTGCCGTTCCAGCCAGTGTTTACCAAGTAAGCTGTAGCACCAACTTTTTCCATCTTCTTGACTAATTCTTCAGCGTATTTTGTTGGATGCAATGAAAGGAATGCTGCTCCGAAACATGCTGAGAATGTAGGTGTTGGTTCTGTAATACCACGTTCTGTACCTGCTAATTTTGCTGTGAAACCTGATAAGAAATAATATTTTGTTTGCTCTGGAGTCAAGATTGAAACTGGAGGCAAAACACCGAAAGCGTCAGCTGATAAGAAGATAACCTTTTGTGCATCAGGAGCTTTTGATACAGGTTTTACAATATTCTCGATGTGATAGATAGGATATGAAACACGTGTGTTTTCTGTGACGCTCTTGTCTTTGAAATCTATCTTGCCATTTTCATCAACGGTAACGTTTTCTAACAAAGCGTCTCTTTTGATAGCATTGTAAATGTCTGGTTCGCTTTCTTTGTCGAGGTTGATAACTTTAGCATAACAACCACCTTCAAAGTTGAAGATGCCTTCATCATCCCAACCGTGTTCGTCATCACCAATCAATGCTCTCTTAGGATCTGTTGACAAAGTTGTCTTGCCTGTACCAGAGAGTCCGAAGAAGATAGCTGTCTCACCCTTTTCGTTTGTATTAGCGGAACAGTGCATTGAAGCGATGCCTTTCAATGGTAATAAGTAGTTCATGATTGAGAACATACCTTTCTTCATCTCACCACCGTACCATGTGTTCAAGATGACTTGTGCCTTTTCTTTTAAGTTGAAAACGACAGCAGTCTCTGAGTTAAGACCTAATTCTTTGTAATTTTCAACTTTAGCTTTTGATGCTGTATATACTACAAAGTCAGGTTCACCAAAGTTAGCAAGTTCTTCATCTGTAGGACGGATGAACATGTTCTTTACAAAATGAGCTTGCCATGCTACTTCCATAATGAAACGAATCTTTAAACGTGTGTTTTTGTTTGTTCCTGCAAAACCATCCATCACATAAAGCTTCTTGCCTGATAATTGCTCAGTAGCAATGTTCTTCAATACTGACCAAGTTTCTGGAGTAACCGGCTTGTTGTCGTTTTTGTACTCATCTGATGTCCACCATACAGTGTCACGACTAACCTCATCCATTACAAAATATTTGTCCTTAGGAGAACGACCTGTATATATACCTGTCATAACATTGACAGCACCAAGTTCTGTTTCAACACCTTTTTCAAAACCTGTTAAAGATGGTTCCATCTCGTCTTTATACAACTCTTCGTATGATGGATTGTAAGAAATTTCTTTAGCATCTTTAATTCCGTATGATGCTAATGCTTGCATAATTTCGTTAATGTCTTTTGCCATAGTAAATTTTTTTATCTTTATTTTATTATTCTTATTTCTATAAAAATGTTTTCTCAAAATTTTTGCAAAGATAATAATTTAAATCAATAAAAAAATATCGATTTTTAAATTTAATCTTAAAAAAAAATCTGCGCCATTTGCTAAAAATATTGTAATTTTACATCGTATTTTTAATTGAAGAAAATGTTAACACGTATTGCTTTCTATTTGATTTTCTATCCATTATCAATTTTACCATTATTTTCCCTATACGCATTGTCATATCCTTTATATCTAATTCTTCGTTATGTCTTGCGATATAGAAAGCAAATAATAGATACTAATCTTAAAAAATCTTTTCCAGAATTAGATGTATTAACGATAAAAAAATTAAGAACTGAGTTTTATTCGCATCTAACACAACTCGGTGTTGAGATGTTAAAAATGATTTCGATGTCACGTAAAAACGTGATGCGTCGTTATCATTGTTCTAATCCGGAAGTCGTTAATAGATTTTTTGATGAAGGCAAAAGCGTGATTCTGACCTCCAGTCATTATAACAATTGGGAGTGGATGGTTTTGAGTTTGGATATGCAATTCAAACATTACGGAATAGGAGTGGGGGCGCACAATACTAATAAGGTGTTCGAGAAACTTATCAATCGTGCGAGAACGCGTTACGGGACTCAAGTCGTTTTCCATGATAATGTGCGTGAGGTGATGGCTTACCATGAAGACAATCATATCCCGGCTGCATATATGATTCTCGCCGACCAGAATCCGAGTAACCCGAAACGTTGTTATGTGGCGAATTTCTTGAATCAGAAGACAGGATTCATACGTGGCTCTGAAGGTTTCGCCAGAAAATACGATCTTCCTGTATTATATTATAAGGTGATAAAAGAAAGATGGGGGCATTATCGTATCGATGTGGAAGTTATCTGCGAAAAGCCGAGCGAACTTCCTGACGGTGCTATCATGCAACGTTATACCGAATTATTGGAAGAGACAATAAAATCAAATCCTCCTTATTGGCTTTGGAGTCACCGTCGCTGGAAACATAATTTCGACGACGCGAAGATTGGAAATCAATGAACAATGAACAATGAATAATGAACAATGAACAATGAATAATGAACAATTAATAATTTTTTTATGATGAAAATTATAAAGACGCATCATTGACCTGATGTTTATGTCAAATGATACGTCTTTTTATATATCAACTGTAACTGTTAATTGTGCATTGTAAATTGTAAATTAAAATATCTCCACAAGGCATTCGTCTAATTCCTTGCTTATCTTTTCAGTATCTAAATGTTGTCCGATAAAGACAATCTTTGCCATTCTGTCGCCGTATCTCTCGTCCCAGTCGTTCATGATGCTTGGGTCGTTGCGCATGAGTTCTTCTAATTCGTCTTGCGGAGCTGTGGCGAACCATAATCCCGCTTCGGTGAGTTTCTTCTGAACGCCGGCTTGTTCAAATAAATATGTCATGTCGGGATTGTCGCTGAAATAGCAGATGCCTTTCGCTCTTATCACATTCTCAGGCCATTTTGATGTCACATATCTGTCAAACTTATTGGTGTCGAACGACTGACGTCTGTAATATACGAAAGTGCTGATGCCATATTCATCGCCGTGAGAATGACCATGATGATGGTGGTGATGACAAGGACAATTCTCATCGTGACATTCTTCTCCATCGTGATGATGATGTTCATGTTCATGGTGATGTTCATGGTGATTTGCTGAATGCTGATCGCTGACAGCTGACGGCTCTTCTATGTGCTTAATCCATCCTGCTGCGCCTGCCACCTTATAATAATCGAATTTATGAGTGTTGATAATTTTTTCTAAATCGATGTTTGTGTAATCACATTCGATGATTTCAACGCCGGGCTGTAAGTTGTTGATAATTGATTTTATGCGATTCAAATCTTCGCGGCTTACCTCCGAAGCTTTGTTGAGAAGTACGATGTTGCAAAACTCGATTTGTTGTATTACTAAGTTGGCGATGTCTTCTTCTTCGATGGTGTTTTTATCTAACTTATTGCCGCATTCGAATTCGTGTTTCATTCTCAGAGCATCGACCACTGTCACTATGCAATCCAATTTTGGAAGACCGTGTATGCTGTATTTCTCGTCCATATTAGGGATAGAAGCGATGGTACGAGCTATAGGTTCCGGTTCGCAGATGCCGCTTGCCTCGATGACGATATAGTCGAACTTATTGATTTTCACTAGGTCGGCGAGTTGTTCCACCATGTCGAACTGAAGAGAACAACAGATGCAGCCGTTTTGAAGAGCCACGAGACTGTCGTCTTTTTGGTCAACGACACCGCCTTTCTGAATGAGAGCAGCGTCGATATTTACTTCGCCAATGTCGTTTACGACTACAGCGAATTTGATGCCTTTTTTATTTGTTAAGATGTTGTTTACTAATGTTGTTTTTCCGCTTCCGAGATAACCGGTAAGGAGTAAAATTGGGGTTTCTTTCATGATTGAAAATGCTTTTGTTTTGTGGTGCAAAGTTAATAAAAAGGCTGACTGCTAATTAATGAGACGCACCAATTACATATTGTTTATTTTCAATGGTGTAATGTGATACGTCTCTAAAATTGTTAATTGTAAACTATTAATTGTACATTATCAATTGTCAATTCCCTAAGCCTTAAGCCATTCGTGTTTTGCTAAACTATATATCGGAACCAATGGAAGTAGGATAGGAGTCTTTTTGATGTATTTCTGGAACTCAGGGTCGTTGCCGTAAGTGACAGCTTGTCTCATCTCGAGACGACGAGCACCGCTGAACATCACATAGACGATGCCGATATAACCTATTATAGCTACAATCCATTGCCATGCTGAACATGAAGCACCGATGCACACTACGAATGAACCTGTCCAGATGACTAACTCGCCTAAGTAGTTCGGACAGCGTACTATTCTGTACAATCCGGTATCGACATATCTCTTAGGATTCTTCTTCTTGGCGGCTTTCTTCTGTGCGTCGGATGCTGCTTCTAAGATGACACCTATCGCCATGAGTGCTGCGCCTATCCAAGCCCATAACTCGTTGACAGCTACACCGTCGGCGGCGTTAGCGAGGTAGAATGCCACAGGACTTACCTGACCTACATAGAGAAGAGCGCAGAAAATCCATACTGTGATGACGACGAAGAGAGGTTTTTTCTTGGCTGCATCAGGACCGTAGAGAATCTTCTTGTACTCGGCAGATCTCTTCTCGCGGGTTGCTAAGTAAAGACCGAGACGCATTCCGAAGATGAACATGACAACGCAGAGGAGAGCGGTCGGGATTGTGATGACGTCACGGAAGATAATGGCGATGGCGATTGCCAAAGCTGATACGCCGAAACCGTAGCCGAGGCTGAAGAAATAGATGAAATAAACCCATCCGAGAGCCGAGACGGCTAATGACACTAAAAGTAAAATTAAAAGATAATGCATAATGTTATTTTTTTTAAGTTTATAGTTTATAGTTAATAGTTTAGAGTAGTTTAAAAGTTTAGAGTTTATGAGTTGTAAGTTTATTTTTAAGGAGCTTTGGCTCACAGCACATAGCTCAAAACTTTAAACAATCAAAGCTATATTTTTGTATCGCAAAGGTTGTAATTTTTTTTGAAATAATTTTGAAAATTTTAAAATAATTTTTGAGGATGGTTTACTTTCCAATATCCTCCTTTGGCTGGGCCGATGCGTTCGATGGTGCCGTCGGCTTTGAGATTGGCGAGATGTTTTTCTACAGCCTTGGCGGAGATGCCGATTTTCACAGCGAGAGCCGTGGCACTCAGTCTGTCATTCTCTGCAAGAAGAACGATTATTTTCTCCCTACTTTTTAAAGTTTTCTCCCTACTTTTTTATGCAAAAAAATATTTTTCTCCCTACTTTTTGGGTCTTTATAATAAAAAATAAAAGGGAGTTATATTGTTCGAGAGAATTTTTTTAGTGTCTACTTCCTGAAGCTGGTATATTTTACCGAATAAATTTGTGCCAAATTACCGAAAAATATTATTCCAAATTACCGAATGTAAGATAATTTAATTATTTTTGCAGTGATAGAGGACATGCCGGCCTGGAATCCTAATCTTCGTTCAAAGACTGCAATCCGCACTGCTAACACACGTTATTTCGTTGACCCATCAATTGCAACAGCGGCATTAGGTTTAGGCCCTGCTGATTTGATTAGTGACTTGAAAACAATGGGATTCTTCTTTGAAGCAATGTGCATAAGAGACCTGCGTGTATTTGCAGAAGCTTTAAATGGTAAAGTGTATCATTATAGAGATAAAAGCGGATTGGAATGCGATGCGGTAG
>SUWT01000107.1 GCA_015061335.1 Lentimicrobiaceae bacterium
AAACGCAAACAGAAAAGTTCAATTTATAGAGCACTATCTCAAAAAATATAACAATCCACAAACTCCACCAAGCTGGATGAGTATTGAACTATTATATTTCAGCGAATTATCAAAAATCTGTCAAGGTTTAAACAAGAAAATTGACATTAAAGAAATTGCAGACTATTTTCACATTCACAATGAAAAGGTGTTTTGTTCCTGGTTACATTCCATCAATTACGTAAGAAACATCTGTGCACATCATGGGCGTTTATGGAATCATATATTTGCGATACAACCCACAAAATATAAAAAGCCAAGTGCAGATAGAATCTGGCTCAGCGAAAATGAACTTAAAACAGTAAAAAACTCCCGTCTATATTATTTCTTATGTACAATATTATACATATTACAGACAGTTAATCCAAACACCAAATTCAGAGTACATTTTACAGAACTATTAAACCTATATCCTAATGTAAACGTTCATTATATGGGATTTCCTATAGATTGGAAAAATAATTCTTTATGGAACATATAATTTATAATTTTTTCTTATCTTTGCACAGATTTTGAAGTTACACAAAACAACGATAATAGGCCTCCCATGCGAGTCGTAAGACAGCACACTTGGGGGGCGTTACTTATTTTAGGAGGTAGGTGAAGTTGGTATAGAATCAATCTATGGTTTGATAAAAAGTTATGTCAAAGAGAATATTTAAAGTAAGTTCGATATAAATAATTTACTGAAAATAAATAATATAACGATTTTCAATTTTGGGTTCTGCAAATATACAACACAATTCAATCCTTGTCAAGGAAAATAAAGTTAAAAATTATTAACATTCAAGGAGTTATAAGTATATATTATATTAATAGTATTAATTAATACATGAGAGAAATCTTAAGCTGCGAGCTATGAGTTATGATCAATGACTCACAGCTCATAGCTCAAAGCCCACAAAAAAAGAATCTGAAAACTTGAGAATTGTAGGGACGTGGCTTGCTGCGTCCAAATAAATTGAAAAATAATGGTATTTGTTTTATCACGAGCACTTTGCAAAATCGCACCAAGTTGGTTCGCATTTTAGTTTACCTAAGGAATTCTCATTGGTACCTTGGCGCCATCACGTCCATATCGCTTACAAATGTAAATCTGTAGAGGAAGCGATGTTTTACATTCATCAAACTATTGAACAAAATTGGAGCAGAAAAGAACTTGAAGATAACATCTCAGACAACTTATATGTAAAACAGGGAAAAGCATTGACAAATTTTAACAATCAACTTTCTGAACCACAAAGTAAATTAGCTCAAGTATAGGGCTTTTAATCTGCAAATCAAAAGATAAAACAATGGTTGAATGGGCTTTTAGAGGCATCAACACTCCTATCGGTGTCGCAGAATATCAATTACAAGAAATCGTTGACAAAACAACTATTGAAAATTCATTGTAAAAATTTAACACAAAAACCGCCTCGACTCATCATCGAAGCGGTTTTTATGAACTCTGAGCATTGAGCCATGAGCTATGAGCTTTTATCCGTTACTCACTCTTCACCTCATCGTACTTTGCCTTAGCAGCCTTGCCTGCATTGACAGCCTTTGCTTTGACTTCTTTCCAATTGTAATTACGAATCAAACCGGTAATTGTTGCATAAAGCATAAGGAAGCAGCTCACGGCGCAGAATACGAGTGCCGCTGCTACGAATAAGCCAAACTGAATAGCTAAACGAGCCGGGCCTGTGCCGTCATCACGGCTTGTTGTAGAGCCGTCGCTCCACTTGGTAACAACATTAACAAAGCTGATGCCCATGCCTGCGGAAAGCAGACCACCCGAGAGCCACAAACCAATCTTCTCAATAGCGCTTAGGCCATCAGCTTCGAGACGATAGCGACTGATGGTGTAGCCGTATGGACGTGCAGCGAAGATATATACCGGGATGAGCAACAAGAAGAAGATATTCCAGAACTTCACGAATTTAGCATCAGACTTCTTCTCATCGATGATCTCTTCGGCTTCATCCATAGCCATCTCCTTAAGTTCCTTGAAATCTGCCTTCTGAAGCTTCTCGAATTGGTTTTTAGTCTCCTTCATCTTCTTTTGAGCGTCCTTAAGCTGTTCGCTATAGAAATCCTTGAGATCCTTGCTTATATCTGGTTTTTGGAGCTCTTCTTCGTTGTATGCGATACTATTAACAGCAATGTGGTAATCGTATGCCACATTACGTTGCTTCCAATAAAACCATGCTTCTGGTGACACGAAAGGGTTATCGTTGATGAAGAATGACTGACCTTTGAGCGATTCAAGATCTAACATGGTTAGCGACTGTTCCTGCCAATTTTCGACAAGCTCCATCTTGTTTTCCGCTTTTTTCACATCACCTTGCTTATTATCGACACACATCTTTAGGATAAATACCGAGAGAATAACTCCGGCAATAACTCTCCAGTTGAGTTTCCAATGACGTTTGCGTGACCAATCGATAATACTCCTTAACTCAGCGACTCGTTCCGTAAAATGCGTGTCAGGCACCTTAAGAGCAGATTGAGCCTTATTCACCAAATCTTCCATAGCATCGACTTCTGCTGCAGTTGTAGGATAGATATTATCCTCATTGGTACGACCGGCTGCCTTAGCGGCATCATCTACATGCGACGACACACATGTTGCTTCCCATAACAATTCGTATGCCTCGTCATTAGGATCACCATCTTGAGTTGCATTCTTCAACTCCTCAGGGTCAAAAGAGATATAACCCTCTTCTTTGCAATGTTTCTTCTCTGCTTTCATAGTTGTACAATTTAGGTGAGGTTCTACAAATTCATTCTAACATTTATGAGTAGTCAAGAACCCCATTTATGGCCACCATAAATGTATCCGCAAACTTAGAAAAACTTTTTTAATAATTCAAATTATTTTAATATTTTTCTCCTGACTTCGTCACTAAAATTTTAGTTAAAACATAAATTGTTGAAAAGTAATATTTTAACTCTTTTGCGTCACCCGTTTTGGGTGACGCAACTGCTTTTTTTACTATTTTTGCAATATGTTTGTAAGAAAGAAGAAAAACAGATCTGGCAGTACAAGTGTAATTGTTGTAGAAAAGACAAGCAACAAATACAAGGAGCATATCACCATAGGCATCAGTTCTGACGAGGAGGAAATAGAAAGACTTGTCAGACAGGGGAAGGAATGGATAAAAAAATATCAGTCGAGGCATTCTCCCGAATTGGACTTATACGGTGAAGAATCCGAGGCGAAACGGCAGGAATCTGAGAATATGCTTGCGTTCCTTTCCAACATCGAGAACATACTCGTAAACGGCGACCAACTGATATTGGACAGGATTTTCGACAAGCTCAACCATACACAGCAGGAGAAGGTTCAGGATATAAGCGTGCATCACACCAGGAAGCTGCTCGGCGGCAATATCGGAGTGATGTTCTATGACGTGACGACGCTCTACTTTGAGGCTGACAGGGAGGATGACATGCGCAAGACGGGATTCTCCAAAGAAGGACGTCACAAGAACCCTCAAATCATTCTGGGACTGTTGGTGAGTCTCAACGGCTACCCGCTGGCGTATTGCATACATGAGGGCAACAGGTATGAGGGGCATACCATGATGCCGGTAATTGAGGAGTTCGTCAGTAAATACGAACTTGAGGATTTTGTCATCGTCGCCGATTCCGGTCTGATGAACGAACAGAACATCCTCGACATGGAGAAGAACGGATATAAATATATCATCGGAGCCAAGATAAAGAACGAGTCCAATGTGATAAAGCAGTGGATATTGGAACAGAAGAAGATAGACCGTCAGATGCACGAATACGACAAGGGTAACGGACGCAGACTTCTGGTGGGATATACATCCGAAAGGGCAAAGAAGGACGCTTACAACAGGGAGAAAGGCATCAGGAGGTTTGAGAAGTCGTACAAGTCTCAGAATTCATAAATTTAAGATAACAAGCCTCCCATGCGAGTCGAGAGACAGCACACTTTGGAGGCGTTATTTTTTTGGGGTTCTGCAAACATACAACACAATTTACTCCTTGTCAAGGAAAATAAAGTTAAAAATCATTAACGTTCAAGGAGTTATAAGAATACAAATTATTAATGATGATTGTATTTATATGGTGATAAAAAAAATCCTTGCAACACTTTCCGTAACCCTGAATTTGTCGCAAGGATTTTTTATTATATTATCGTAATCATTCAGTCACAGGACGTACTGAACTTCCGTATGACTTCTCGTAATATAATATGCGAAATAGAGTACCGCTTAAATGCATGGAACACATATAATATCCATCCCATTCCTCAAGTTCTGGAGTAGATGTCAAATAGTAACCATCTCCCTCAAAATTAGTATTTGTCCCATAAATGGTCCCAGCCCCAGGAAGAAATATATGATTACCATTCTGTCCTGTCACTTTATATCCACTAACATTATTTAGTGTTGCTTGTTCCAAAGTACAATATTCTAATAGTTCCTCATATTCTGCCCTTGTCGGCATTCTCCAATCTGCCCCCCATTTAGCACTTGCCACATCATACTGAGGATCTCCTGAAAAATCTGGCAAATCAACGTTATAATATAAGTATGTCTGAAGATCATAATAACCTTTAGGTTCTAACTCTCCCCACGCATAATATTCGCCATATTCATCAGGCGCAGTTGCTCCCACATTACAAGTTGCCCATTTCAAGCCACTTGGCAGTCCCAAATCGACATATTCATATCCGTTGATTGTCCCGTCGTCTTGCGTAGTAAAATAATGATGCTCTCCTGTTGTTCTACCTTCACTGTTAACAGCGTAAGCATAAACCCAATACTCCGTGTTTGGAAGCAGTCCTGATAAAGTGTATGTAAAAGTTCCTGTGCCAGCACCTGCCTCTACATTATAATCTTCAATCGGAGAGTCATCTTCTATGTGGCATCTGTTCCATACAAAACCGCGAGATGTCACTTCTGCTCGTCCATCAGAGACGACTTCTCCTGTAACGACAGCACTATTGTGCGTGATCTCTGTCACCGAAACGGTTCTCACTTCAGGGAGTTCAATTATTATTTCTTCTAAGGTGGTAAATGAGAGCTCTTCACCGTAGGCTGTTCCTTTTTCATTTGTTGCGTAAGCTCTTACATAATATGTCGTGTTAGGATTCAAACCAGTGATAGTTGCTGTAAAAGAGAGATATGCAGGTTCACTTCTTCTACTATCAGCTTTTATTGTAAAACCATTTTCTAACGATGGATTCTTGGTTGTGCTCCAGCAAAAACCTTTTGCAATGATTGTAGCATTACCATTATCGGTAACATAACCTAAACAATGTGCTGTCGTTCCTGTAATTTCTTGTACCTGAAATGTATCTACAGTTGGTAACTCAGGATCTGGTTTACATCCTATCAATAATGTGCAAACAAATGCAATTAATAAAAGATACTTTTTCATGATTTGACTTTTAGGTAGGTTCTATTTATATTAATTACCAAACATCTGTGGGCAGAACCCATTTCACCACATCTGCTATTTTATTTATTTCTCTATTCTATCTTGCAAATATTGTAATTACATTTCAAATATACAAGTATTTTTAAATATTTTTTTAAAAAATATGGGGGGGGTAAATAATAGATATACATTTATTTAAAATTAAACAAACAGGTAAATTAGGCATTTTTGTTTGCCCATTACATGTCTTTTTTTTGCTCAACACAAAGTATTTTGGCAACATTACCTTTAAAAACAAACAAATGTTGATGCGTCTAAATAAAGAGAAAGAGCCGTAATTCCTTACGACTCTTTTTTTGTCTATTAAGATAAACGATATCACAACAACTTTATCAAATCATCGACATCTGGCAATGCTTTTCTCAATTCTTCAGGCATCTCCGATGAAGTATTAAAAGTTGCTACTCCCATTGGTTTGTCGTAATCCTGAATGACATATTTCACGAAATCCTTATTGGCGTTTCTGCAAAGCACAATTCCAATCGAAGGATTCTCATGAGGTTTACGGACTTTATCATCTAAAATTC
>SUWT01000019.1 GCA_015061335.1 Lentimicrobiaceae bacterium
TGATAATCCTCGTGGCAACGATTCTTTATTTCTTTTCAGGATGAATTTTGAAGGGGAATTGTTAGATCTTAAGGGATATGAAACTGGAGGCAATGGTTTGGGTGTTCCCCAATATAGATATCGCAGAGAACAAATTGTAAAAACTGATTCTCATTATATTTTCTATGATAAATATAATATTGGTAATAGACATGGTAAGATAGTATATTATGACAAAGAGTTTAATCATATAACAACAAAATATATGATACATCCTGATTATAATAATAGTATTCATGGTCTCCCTCCTGTTATAGACCCTTTACAAGACATTACAGTCTTAAAGCTAAATGATAATACGACATATCTGTCTGTCACCGTAACTTGTGATGAGAATCCATTGGGTTATTATTATAATGATGTCAGATTATATAAATTAGATGACAACATAGAGAACTCATCGGATTTTTTGTCAACAGACAATTATATACACAGGGGCACTCCATACACATATGAACGAGCAATAACGGTAAATTCCATTGTCATCGTTAATGATACATCAATGTATTTTGCATATAATTGTGATTTAATAGGTAAACCTTATAGTGTGATAGAATATTTAAATACTGACATGGACACTATTTCCACTTTTATTCATGACAAAACTCTTAGTATGATTAAAGCAACAAAGGATGGAGGTTTATTCGCTCTAGGGTATAACAATATCACCAAATTCCCTGCATCGGCATTTGTCAGCATCGAAGAAGCTCACGCACATAATTTAAAGGTTGCTGTCGCTTATCCTAATCCTGGAGGAGATGTGATGAACATAAGAACATCATTACGCAACTGCACCTTGCAGGTTTATGACATGCAAGGAAGATTGGTTTATCAACAAGAAGTTACAGATGAGATTACTTCAATAGACGCTTCAAATTGGACAAATGGAACTTATGTTTGGGAGCTGGGGACTGGGAACGGGAGCGGGAACGGGAGCAGGATTTTGGAGAGCGGGAAGTGGGTGAAATAGAATTGAAAATTAGCTATCAGCTGTCAGCCGTCAGCAATTAGCCTTCTGTAATATGTAACTCCAAATACTGACAACTGATAGCTAAAAGCTGACAGCTAAAAAAAACTATTGTCCGTTGTCTGTTGTCTGTTGACTTTTACTTATATTTGCAGAACTATGAAAGCTAAATCGATTGTAATATCATTTCTTATATTTTGGCAGCTTGCCGTCAATGCTCAAGAGAGTATCGATACGTTGAGTTCTAAGGCGCGGTTTGATTATGCACTGACTTTGTTTGAACAGGACAGCTTGGTGCCCGCATGCGAGAATTTCTATAAGGTTATTTATATGCTGGAGGAAGATGATTCTGTCAGATCTAAAAAGAGCAGAGGTAAACTTGTTGAGATTCTGAACGCTCATGCGATGGTGGGGCTTATATATTTGGAATTTGATTTGCCCAACATTGCGCTATCGCACTTTAATATGGCTTTGGGTTATGCTAAAGATCTGAATAGCGATGATGTCTTGTCACATATATACAAAAGATTAGGATTTGCGCATCATGCGTACAATGCGGATTCTGCCATATATTATTATCAGAAGTGTATTGATACATACCCTAATCATCTGAATAAGATAGATGTAGATAAGGCGATAGCGGAGATATTGTTTTATGAGAAAAACGAGAGAGACAGTGCCTTGAACCTGATGAGAAGCAATCTCGGCATAATAGAACATGAAAATGTTAGAGAAGCATACTATACGCTTTTAGGAGAGATGATGTGTGATTGCAAACAATATGATTCGGCGATTTATTATTTAAGCATGTCGGTAGATAGTGAGCTTTACTTTTTGCAATTAAACTCCGCTGATAATCTGTCAAGGGTGTATGACTCTTTGGGAGATTATGAGAAAAAGTCGTATTACGATGGTATTGTGGCGCGATTAGGAATGGAAAGGATTGGTAACTTTGAAGTCGATCGTGTCAGAGCTATGAATGATATATATAACGAACATAAACAGGCAGATAGAGAAGCTATAGCAAGAAAACGTATTGTATTAATTTTCCTTTTATCATTGGCTTTGATTGTTGCGGCAGCAATATATGTCAGATACAGATATTTAAAGAAAAACAGACTCCTTCTCAAAAGAATCGACAATATGACCGACGACATCAATACGAAGGACAATGTCATCAGGGATATCAGTTACAAGTACTCATTAATTAATGGCAAGATAAAGAACAAAAACGTTGAGCTACAGAAACAGGCAGAACTCATAAAGAAACAGAATGAAGAGATTTTCTTGATGAAGGAAAAATTAGATAAGGAACAGACAATTGTCAGAATGGACGCTTTTTTAGGTTCTGAAATATGTTTTAGAATTATCAATGATAAGAACTTCCAGATGAATCAGGACGACTTAGATATGCTGCTTCAATCGGCGAATCTTAATCTTAGAGGTTTTGTTGATAATATTTCAAAGGAATATCCGAGGTTGAAAAAAGAGGATTTATGTTATATTTGCCTGATGCTGATTGATATTAACGATAAACAAATCTCATCGTTATTAGGCGTTACATATAGTGCCATCAAAACCAGAAGAAGTAAAATATGCAATATTATAGAAGTAAGAAACGAATTGCTGTATAAATATCTTGTTGACAGATTGTATTTAAGAGATTGATTTTGAAAATATTAGCTTCTTTTGTTTGATATTTTACAAACCAAGATGTATTACTTTTATACTAATTTTGTGTAGCAAATCTAAATTATTAAAATATGATACGTAAAGTTATTTTATCTGCATTTTTTTTCGCTTTGTTTTGCGGAGCGAGTAATCTTTTTTCTCAGGTATGGGAATATTCTCTGACACATGCTTCTGAAGATGAAAGACATTATTTTTTTGATGCGATGGAGATGTCGGACGGCAACATCGCTGTAGCTTCCGAGTTCTATTACAGAAGCGGATTTGGAGACTTTTACTCCGCACATCCTGCTGTCACACTAATCTCACCCGATGGCATCGAATTGGCGCGTAATAATTTCTTCCGTCCAGGATATACATCCATGTCGTATGCTCCTTATCTTTTTGAAAATGATGGAGAACTTTTTGCCCTCTCCACATATAGTCCAGAACATGATCCTCTAAGTTTCAATCATTTCCTTAATTACGATAATCCTCCAACAGATGCTATCATAGCATTGTATAAATTGGATGAGAATCTCAACCTTCTTGAAAGTTACGAACATAGCTTTCCTATAGACACTTTTGAAAAAAGAGGAAATCCCACATGGGAATATCTTCCAAACGAATACAGCGGCAACATATTCCTTTTTTCCGCCTTTGAAGATGAAGGCGACATAATAGGTGCTTATATGAAAACAGTAAGCTGGGACTATAATAATCCTCGTGGCAATGACACTCTCTTCTTCTTCAGAATGAATTTTACAGGTGAGATTGTGAATATAAAAGGTTATGAACAAGATACTTATGGAGGTTGGTATCAGTCTAATTATCGTAGAAATCATATTGTAGCAACAGATTCCCATTATATCTTTTATGACAGAGCAACCAATGGCAGACATGGCACCATCACTTATTATGATAAGGAGTTTAATTATGTGACAGAGAAATATATGACACATCCAGATTATAATATCCAATACCCTTTAGTAGATCCATTAAGAGATATTACTGTTGTTAAAGCCAACGACAGTACGACTTATTTGTCGGTAACGGCAAGTAACATACAAGATCCTTCGTCTGACCATTATAATGATTGCAGACTTTATAAATTAGATGATAATATAGAGACAACGCCACAATTTCTATCGACAGACAATTATATAATCAGAGGTAATGATTACACATACGACAGACCTGCTCTTCTTAGAGCCGTTGATGTCGCTCCTGACAATACATTGTATCTCGCTTGTAATTACGATATTGATGGTAAACCATACAGTGTGATAGAACATCTCAATGCTGATTTGGACACTATCTCCACTTTCTTTTACGACAATACCATTTCTTCAATAAAAACAGCAAGAGGTGATGGAAATCTAATAGTTAATAGAAGTTCGAGTATATTAAAATTGTCATTTGGACACCTTGATATCGAGGAAGCTCACGCCCACGGTTTGCATCTCGCCGTCGTTTATCCTAATCCAGGCGGTGATGTCATGAATATAAGAACAGGCTTGCGTAACGCAACATTGTCAGTCTATGATATGCAAGGAAGAATGGTTCATCAACAAGAAATAACGGATGATGTTACGAGTGTGGATGCTTCGGGATGGAAGAGTGGAACTTATGTTTGGGAGCTGGGGACTGGGAACGGGAACGGGAGCGGGAAATGGGTGAAGTAGAATCTGAGAATTATGGACAATATCTGTTGATATATAAAATATAAGAAATCATGAAAAAAATCACATTTATTATAGCATTATTCTTTTGTTGCGCTGGTACTATTATCGCTCAGCAGTTTGTCTCGACAGAACCATCACTAAAAAAGGTGGTGATAGAAGAATTCACAGGTATAGCATGCAATGCTTGTCCTAGTGCTCATAAGAAAGCCAACGAATTGATGAACAACAATCCTGGACAAGTCTTTTTAATTAATATACATGAGTGGTTCGCGCCAGATGAATATCCTAATTTCAAAACTGAAGACGGAAAAATAATCCATGGAGCCTTGCATGGTTTTGGTACTCCTAGCGGTCGCGTCAACAGAAGTACAAATTTTGAACCAAGTCCTGGTCACTGGGAAGCTGCAGTCTATAGCATAACGAGAGAGTCCGCTCCTTGCAACATCGCAGGACAGGCGATAATTGACGAAGCAAGTCGCACAGCAACGATAACGGTTGAAGTATATTACACTCAAGACAGTGACGCTGAGACCAATTTGCTAACCATCGCCATGACACAAGACAGCGTCTGGGGACCGCAAGTCAACGGAGAATCTAACCCTTCACAATATCTCAATGGAAAATATTGTCACATGCATACGCTACGCGACATCATAACTCCGACTTGGGGCGATGAGATTGGTCCAACAACAGAAGGTACTCTCATAACAAAGACATATACCTACCAAATTCCTGAGATAATTGGTGACCCTAACGGAGTAGAGGTCAATCTTAACCATATCGACTTCATCGCTTTCGTGTCCAATAGCTTTATTGAAATGGCATCACTGCCAATATTGAACGTATGCGATATGCCGATACTTGTCGGTACTCAGGAAACAGTATTTCCATATTTTGAGAATATCAGCATGAAACAGAATAGCTTCTGCTCAAACAATATGACATTCACCATCGATATGATGAATCGAGGTTTAGACGAACTCACTTCTATCAGGATGCAGATGGAAGCCGATAATGGAGAAACATTCGAATATGAGTGGAAAGGAAGCATTGCATCATACGAGTTTGGGAAAGTTGAATTTGAGATGGAAGTGCCAGTCGGGATTCATACTGTTGACTTTAAAATTGTTGAAGCTAACGGCTTGCCTTTCAATTATTCCATGGAATATGAGACGATATGTGATGAGTGGAACGTGGCATATCTCGATGATGAAAATGGCGAGATCATTCTTGAACTAATGCAAGATAAATTTGGTAACGAGACGACATGGCAAATCACAACCGACGATAATACCGTTGTGGCTTCAGGCGGACCTTACGAATATTACTTCGGACAATCAACAGCGACCGAATTACATGAGATTCCGCTTCAACTCCCATTGAACCAATGTCTGAAATTCACCATCAACGATGCAATCGGAAATGGTATATGTTGTAACCATGGTGACGGATATTATAGAATCATCGATGGTAGAGGCGATCTTATCGTTGATGGCAACGGTGATTTCGGAGATGAGGCCTCTCACGTATTCTCTATAGAAGTAATAAACAATATAGATGAAAATGAAGAGCTAATATATAATATATATCCAAATCCAGCAAAGGATTATGTTAAGCTGTCGGCTGTCAACGCTCAGCATTCAGTACTTAGGATTTATAATGTCATGGGAATGATGCTTGAAGAGATAGAAATCAATTCTGATGAGATAGAAATTAATGTTTCCGACTATGAGGATGGCATTTATTTCTTCAATATCGATGGTGAAGTCATTAAGATTGTGATTAAGAACCTGTAAATCTGAGGAATGACTAATGGCGAGAGGCGAAAAGTAGCAAAGTCGCAAGCTCGCAAGGACGCTAAGTCCAACAGCCTTAGTTCAAAGTTCTCAGGTTTCTCAATTTCTCAGATTTTTAGTTTTAAAAAAATCTTTCGTCTTTTATCATTTGCCTTTAGTCAATTTCTTATCTTTGCATCCTCAAAAAGAAATATATAAATCATCATATAATGAACGAGAAATTAAGACAAATAGACCTTCCTTATTTGGTGGCAGATATGAATCTCGTCGATTGGGGAAGAAAAGAAATCGAAGTATCAGAACACGAAATGCCTGGCTTGATGGCGCTTCGTAAAAAATATGGCGAAGAACAACCTTTGAAAGGCGCTCGTATCAGCGGTTCTTTGCACATGACAATCCAAACAGCAATCTTAATTGAAACCTTAGTCGCTCTCGGTGCTGAAGTGCGCTGGGCAAGTTGCAATATTTTCTCGACACAAGACCATGCAGCAGCTGCTATAGCAGCAACAGGTACTGCTGTATTCGCTTGGAAAGGCGAGACACTCGAAGATTATTGGTGGTGTACGAAACGCGCTCTCACATTCCCTGACGGTAAAGGTCCAGATTTGATCGTTGACGACGGCGGCGACGCTACATTATTAATCCATAAAGGCTACGACTGCGAAAACGACCCAAGTCTCTTGAACGTAGAAACATCTAACGCTGAAGAAGCTGCTCTTATGTCGGTACTTAAAGCTACATACGAAGAAAATCCTAACTTCTGGCATGAGGTTGTGGCTAACTGGAAAGGCGTTTCTGAAGAGACAACGACAGGCGTCCATCGTTTGTATCAGATGAAAGAACAAGGCAAACTCTTGGTTCCGGCTATCAACGTCAACGACAGTGTCACAAAATCTAAATTCGACAACTTATATGGCTGTCGCGAATCTCTCGCCGACGGTATCAAACGCGCTACTGACGTCATGCTCGCTGGTAAAGTGGTTGTCGTTCTCGGTTACGGCGATGTAGGCAAAGGCTGCGCTCACTCAATGCGCTCATACGGTGCAAGAGTCATCGTGACAGAAATCGATCCTATCTGCGCACTCCAAGCTGCAATGGAAGGCTTCGAAGTCACGACAGTGGAAGAAGCTGTAAAAGAAGGTAACGTTTATGTCACATGTACAGGCAACCGCGATGTCATCACTCTCGAGACAATGCTTCAGATGAAAGACCAAGCTATCGTTTGTAACATCGGTCACTTCGATAATGAAATCCAAGTGTCAGCACTGGAAAATCTCGAAGGCGTTAAGAAAGTCAACATCAAACCGCAAGTCGATAAATATATCTTGCCTAACGGAAATGCTATCTTTATCTTGGCAGAAGGTCGTTTGGTTAACCTTGGCTGCGCAACAGGTCACGCAAGTTTCGTGATGAGTAACTCATTCACTAACCAGACATTGGCACAGTTAGACTTATGGAAAAACAGAGGCAACTATCCTGTTGATGTTTATTGTCTGCCAAAATATTTGGATGAAGAAGTAGCAAGATTACACTTGGAAAAAATCGGTGTTAAATTAACAAAACTCACACAAGAACAAGCCGACTATATCGGAGTTCCAGTTGAAGGACCTTACAAATCAGATATTTACAGATACTAATTAAAATTGATAATTAATGTAGAGATGCGTCAATGACACCTAAAAAGATAAACAAGGCGTCATTGACACGTCTCAATATATTACATCAAAACTGAAAGTTTAAAATAATTATTAATCATCAACTTTCAGTTTTCAATTAATTATATACTCTAAGCATTCTGCCATCGTACTGAGTGTTGTACTGAATCAGAGGATAACCTGAATAACCTTCTGTTATTATAGAGCCGTCTAAAATACTGTATTTCACATCCAGACAAGTATCAATGACAAAAGGAAACTCGACAATAAGTCTTGAATTCTCTCCGCATGTATTAGGATCATTAGGTGCCAGACGCTCGTATGCCCTAAATTCATCCATAGAATAACGATATATTATAATACCTCGGCTAGGTGCTACAGATCCCAGATACATCCATCCGCTGACAGTGTTGATCTCATAATACTCTGTAGAGTTAGGATTAATAGTGAAGTTAATGTACACCTGAGGGATGTTAGGATTGTGCGGAGTGTCTCCACCACAGGATAACAAACCCGCTAAAAGTAATATGACAAATATTTTTTTCATAAATAAAAAACAAAAATACGCTTTATTTGTTTAACTTTTGCAAAAATTTTATAAGTTTGTGGTCTTTTGAGAAAATAGTCATGTATAAACGTATCGTCATATTATTTTTATTGTTGACAAGTGTATCTTTTTATTCTTGTTCTACGAAAAAGAAAGTTAAGAAACCTAGAAAAAAAGATATTATAATACCAGAGCATTCTCTTCCACAGCAAGAAGAGGAGAAGGAGATACCATACGAGAAGGCTGTTAAGATTCATCATAAAAGTCAGACAAGGTCGGCAAGAAGATCAATGAAAGAAAATGTCAGAAGAAGTAAAGATACTACACCATTAAGAAAGACGAAGTCAAAATCATGCTTCATAAATAAGAATTAATCTGATGCGAGCTCTTTTGAAATATATTATCTGTGTTTTATTAATCTTCATTTTTGCCAAAATTGAAGGACAAGAGAATAGTTTGGAGCATTATCATCTGTATAAAGATGTTTTAAATAACAGTCAGACAAAAACTTATCTTAGTTCTAATATAGTTACAGCCATTGCTCAGGATCAATATGGTATGCTTTGGTTTGGGACAAAACGAGGATTGAATTCATTCGATAGCTATGCTTTTGAGGAATATAATCAAAATCAAGGAATTATCAACGCTACCATATCTAGTATCAGTCCTGTCGGCGATACTTTGTTCGTCGGAACGGTAAAAGGTCTTAGTGTTTATGACCTGAAAACTAGAGAGTGTACTAATTATTTTGCAGAAACCGACTCTCTTGTACTTCCTGATAATAACATTACTTTTATATCGCAACCCATTAAAAATAAAATCGTTATATGTACAAAGGGAGGAACTAGTGTATATAACTTGAAAACCAGAGATTTTGAGATCATAAAGATAGAAAATTATTCACCTAAATATGAGATAAACTCAATTGAATATATGCCGTATGATGACTCGTGGTGGGCGGCAACATCTGATGGACTTGTGAATTTTAGCTATGAAAATCAATCTATTAAGCATTATTATCATGTAAAAGGAATGGAAAACTCTATTCCTGATAATGTTATAAATTGCATCTGTACCATAGATTCCAAAAATGTATTCATTGGAACTCAGAATGGTCTGTGTATCCTTAATGCAGAAGATAAAACGTTCAGAAGAGTAAACCTTAATGAACTCGCTAATTATCAGTCATATAAAATTGATATCTCTAAAATAATACCTTTCAGTGAAGATGAAATTATGATCAGTACACGTGGTGATGGTATTTTCCTTTACAATTATGTTAAAGAAAGTGTGATCAGTATCTCCAAATTGAATAAACGTTACACTATATCAGAGAATCACGTTTTCGATATTTATAAAGATAGCAAGGGAACAGTTTGGATCGCTACTTTTACAGGACTTAATAAGTTAGAAAAAAAACTTACAAACTTCTCTACAATTCAATTTTCCAAAGAGAAATCCATCCTGGCTATAACATATTTTCTTGAAATGCCAAACGATAATGTGCTAGTTGGAACAGAATCAGGTATTAAGATATTTAATATCAAAGATCTCTCAAGCACTGATTTCGATAAATATTACGATATTGATGACGATGTTTTTGACTCTCTTTACATCTATAGTTTCTATTATGACGACAAGGATTCCTCTTTGTGGGTTGGTACGCGTAATGATGGATTCTATAAATATGATTTTGAGAAAAAGACTATCATTGATGTCGCAGATTATTATAAGATAAACAATCTTAAATATGCTGTTGTGCGAGAGATGATGCGCGACAAAGATGATAATTTCTGGGTGGCAACGAATATAGGATTATGTTGTATAAATCTTAAGACTGAAGAGGTTAAGTTTTACAGAAATGATAAAAATGATCTTTCTTCAATACCAAATGATGACATATATGATCTCATATCAGCTGATACAGTGATATATATCACTACAGGCGACGGACTTGCGGTTTATGATTATGAAAAAGATAATTTCACCACATTCAGAGTCCCTGATTCATTGACTAAAGATAATGTGGTGAAAAATAATGGTCTTTATGACATAGTCCTAGGACATGATGGACGTTATTATATTGGTTCGTATTCATGTGGTTTGGTGGCTTTTAATCCTCGTACAGAAGAGATTAAGATTGCAATACCAAAAGGAGGTTTTAGTAGTACCATGGTTTATTCCATCATTCCTGATAAGACGGGCGAACTTTGGGCTAGTACTAATAAGGGTATTACAAAGTATAATATTGGAACCAAAGAAGCTATGACTTATGATGCCAGCGACGGACTGCAAGCCAATGAGTTTACACCTAATGCTTTCCTGAATCATAGCGACGGACTTATTTTCTTCGGAGGTTTTAACGGATTTTCTTATTTCAACCCTGATGATATTTATATTGAGACTACGAATCCTAAAATGATAATCACTTCCTTACGAACCAATAACGATAAACACTATAGATATTTTACGCATGGTGATACCTTACATCTGACTTATAAAGATAATTCTTTTGAGATTCAGTTTGCGACAATTAATCTGTTGAGAAAGAATATGATAACATATACATATATGTTAGAGAATTATGATAAGGAATGGTCAGTTCATAACTCTACACATCGTTATGCAGATTATAATAAGATTCGCCCTGGTACATATATCTTTAAATTAAACGCTTCTAATGAGACTAAAGTCTGGAGTGAGAACCCCCTCGAACTTACAATAATAATTCATCCCGCTTGGTATCAGACAATCTTATTCAAAATCACCATTATCGTTGTGCTGATTTTGGCAATTTATATCATTATAAAACAAAGAAGTAAGATTATTTTACAGAAAAGAGAGCAGAAGAGAAAGATCAATGAACTTGAAATTCAGATGAACCAGTTGAAACAGAAGACTTTACAACTTCAGATGAATCCACATGTTATTTTTAATACCTTGAATAGCATCCAACAATATATCATCAATAACGATATTGATAATGCGGTGCGTTATCTTTCAAGTTTCTCTAAATTGATGAGAAGAATCTTGAATAATTCAAATGAGAGGTTTATTCCTTTGTCGGACGAATTGGATGCAATCAGATTGTATCTGGAGTTGGAATCGATGCGTTTAGGAAACAGATTCAGTTATAGTATCGATATTGATTCTGAAATAGATGAAAAAGATATTGAGATCGCACCTTTATTAATACAACCTTTTGTCGAGAATGCTATCATACATGGTTTGATGCCTAAAAAAAGTAATAGCCATTTGAAGATAGTTTTATCTAAAATAGCTTCAGATAAGTTGATATGTATAATAGAAGATAATGGAGTAGGGCGAGACTCCTCAATGAGGAGCAAGATGGAAAGTGGATCGGTGCATAAATCGTACGGCATGAGTATCACTAAACGTCGTCTAGAAATGTTAAGTAAGATTTCCAATGATGATTTCAGTGTTGAAATAGTAGATTTATATGATGATTTGGGCGATCCCGCAGGAACTCGTGTTAATATCATAATAAGTTATCAAGAATAAAAATAATAATATATGATACGATGTGTAATTGTAGAAGATGAAGAGATAGCACGTAATGTGTTAAAGTCGTTGCTGGCGCAATATTGTAAGGATGTTATGGTTTGCGCGGAGGCAGAGGATGTTAATTCCGGTAAAGCTATGATTGAAGCCTACCGTCCAGATCTTGTTTTCTTGGATATTGAGATGCCAGGAGGTAGTGGCTTCAAGCTGCTTAGTTCGGTGGATAAACTTGATTTTGAGGTCGTTTTTATCACTGCATATGAACAATTTGCCATTAAAGCCATCAGACATGACGCTTTAGATTACCTTTTGAAACCAATAGATCCAAAGGAACTCATCGCTGCCGTCGAGAAAGTTAAGGAAGCTAAATATAAGAAAGGCCTGAAGAAACAGTACGATTCTTTGTTAAAGACACTCAATCCGGAGCAACTGACGGTGAGAAAAATCAGTCTTTCTACCACCGATAAAATACATCTCATAGATGTTGATAATATAATAAGGTGTGAATCTGACAATTATTATACTATCATATATTTTAAAGATGGTTCTAACTTAATGGTTAGCAAGACGTTGAAGGAAATAGAACAAAGATTGGAAGAGTATGATTTTGTTAGAACACATAAGTCACACCTGGTGAATATCAGATGTATTATGAATTTTATTAAGGATGAGATGATGATAGTTTTAACCAATGGAGATAAAATACCTGTGTCGAAAAGAAAGAAGGAGAAAATCATGGAAGTTATCAACAATTTATAATTTATTTTTGTTAATATTTTTTATAAAAAATATATATAAACATCTTTTTTTACGTAAAAAATGTTAAAGTAGGGTAAAAAAAAGATAATTATTATTTTTTTTTTGATGAAAATACAGGTATAAATCACTATAATACAGTATGTTAATACTGTTATGATTTGAGCTGTTGAAAAATAATTTGAGATTAATTGAGAAAAAACTTTGTTTCGTTTTGATTTTTGTCGTATTTTTGAACTCCTTTTAACGAACTAATTGAGTAGTATAACATAAAATTTCAAGGTATGTTAAGAAAATTACTATTTACCCTTTGCATTGTGCTGACATCGTGGTCGTTAGCACATGCGCAAGTTGGACGACTCCAAGGAAAAGTTGTTGACAAAGCCACTGGAGAACCCATTCCATTTGCAAACATTATTTTGGAAAATGGTGGTACGCAAGTTGGTGGTACCAGTTCTGACTTTGATGGCAACTATGACATCAACCCGATTCCTCCGGGAACCTACGACTTGAAAGCTACTTTCGTTGGTTACAATACCTACATCATGAAAGGTATTGTTATTCCTGCGAATAAGATTACTTTCGAGGATGTGCCTATGAGCATTCAATCAGAGATGTTGGATGCCGTTGAGATTGTGGACTACAAGGTGCCTTTGATTTCAAAGGATAATACATCTGGTGGTGCTACTATTACTGCAGAAGAAATCGCTAAGATGCCTCAACGTTCAGCATCAGCTGTTGCTGCCAGCGTTGGTGGTGTGTTCTCAAGCGACGGTGAAGCCGGTAACATGCGTGGTGCTCGTAGTGGTGCCGTTTATTATGTTGACGGTGTCCGCGTTATCGGTTCTTCAAGTGTGCCTCAATCCGCTATCGACCAAGTTGAAGTCCTTTTGTCAGGTACTCCTGCCATGTATGGTGATGCCGCCGGTGGTATTATCAACATGACAACAAAAGGTCCTTCCAGAACTTTTGGCGCTGGTGTTGAATTAGAGACTTCTGAATTCTTAGACAGCTATGGACATAGCAGAGCTGGACTTAATGTTCAAGGTCCTTTGATCAAAGGTAAAAACAGTGAAACAGCTTTGTTAGGTTTCTTCTTGTCAGGAGAATTTAACTACAACCGTGATGGTAGCTTGTCAGCAGTAGGTCATTACAAAGCTACAGACGAGTGGTTGGAATTTATCGAAAAAAATCCTATCCGCGTCGGTGCCGGTACTGGTACCTACCTCAATGGTGAGTACACCAGACAAGGTTCTATGGAGTATGTTAAAAACTCACAGAATACTTCAAACTGGGGTGCTAACTTCGCAGGTAACATCAACGTCCGTACAACAGAAACTATCAACTTAACATTTGGTGGTACATTCAACCTCAGCAAGTATAATAGTTATAGCAGAAGCAATGCTTACTTTAACTATGATAAAAATGCTGTCGGTAAAGACCAAACATGGCGCGTCTATGGTCGTTTCACTCAAAGATTCCCAACTCCACAAGAGAGCACATCTTTGATTAAAAACTTCTACTATAGCTTGCAAGTTGACTACTCCCGCTATAATAGCGAATGGGGTGACCCAGACCACTGGGATAACATCTGGGATTATGGATACCTCGGTAAATATACCATCCATAAGACTCCTTCTTACGGTTTCGCAGATACTACAATTACAGTAACAGATGCTAATGGTAATACCCATTATTATAATAATGTATGGGCAACAACATCATGGGACTACGATACATTGGTATCTTTCGAAGCTTCAGATAAGAACCCTTTACTCTCTAACTATACTTCAACTTATTATGATTTGTTCGAAGATCCATTGGGACACTACCAAAACTTTACCGACATCCAACTCGGTGGTGGTCTCTTGAATGGTGACTACAACTCAGCATTCTATGGCTTGTATTCAGCTCCAGGATCAATCCAATCTAACTATGGTTATAGCGAAGATGATAAATTCAACGTTAACCTCTCTGGTGCTATGACAATCGGTAACCACGAAATTAAGTTAGGTTTCCAATACGAACAACGTAACACAAGAGGTTATGGTATCAACGGATACAGAATGTGGTACCTGATGAGAAACCTCGCTAACTTCCACATCCAACAGTTAGACATTAACAATCCTGAAGTAGTTAGCTACGACGGCTTCGTTGATACAATTCGTTACTATAGAAGATATGACGAGTCTTCACAATATCAATTCGACAAGAATCTCCGTGAAGCCTTAGGTCTCGATGTCGATGGTTTAGAATGGATCAATATAGACTCATACGACTTCAACGATAATTCAATCCAATATTATGACAGAGAAGGTAAATTACATACTGCAACATTACAAAATGGTTTCGATATCAGTATGTTTACACCAGATGAGTTAACACAAGACGGTAACTCATACGTTTCATACTATGGTTATGATTATCAAGGTAATAAGATTAAGACTCAACCTGGTTTCGAAGATTTCTTCACAGAAACAGACGAAAATGGTAATTACACACGTCCTGTAGGTTCATTCAAACCTATCTATATGGCTGGATACATCCAAGATAAGTTCGCTTTCAAAGATCTTATTTTCAACGTCGGTGTCCGTGTTGACCGTTTCGACGCTAACCAGAAAGTCTTGAAAGATCCTTATATCCTTTATGATTATAAGACAGTTGGTGAATTAAAAGATGCTAACGGTAATATCGTTCTTCAAAACGGTACCTCAGTCGATATCCCAGATAACATCGGTGATGACTTTGCATTATATGTAAATAAGATCGATGACATCACAGAAATCGTCGGTTACCGTAACGGTAATACATGGTATGCAGCTGATGGTCGTGAAATCAATGACCCTACAACATTAGATAAAGGTAATGGTATTTCACCATGGTTGGTTGATCCGGAACAACGTAGAATCAGCACAACTTCTTTCAAAGATTATGATCCACAATGGAGTGTGATGCCTCGTATCTCATTCTCATTCCCAATCTCTGACGAAGCTTTGTTCTTTGCTCACTACGATGTTTTGACAGAACGTCCATCAAATATCTTTACTAATATTTATGACTATTACTATTTTGATCAAATCAACAGCGCTATCAATAATCCATCATTGAAGCCATCACAAACCATTGACTATGAACTTGGTTTCACTCAAAAGTTGACCAACTCATCATCAATGACAATCACAGGATACTACCGTGAAATCCGTAACATGATCCAATTATATCGTTACACAGGTGCTTATCCTAAAGATTATACATCATATAGTAACTTAGACTTTAGTACTGTTAAAGGTATCACAGCTTCTTACGACTTACGTAGAACAAAGAACGTTCGTTTACGTGCAAGTTATACATTGCAATTCTCTAATGCAACAGGTGCTAGCACAACAACAATGCAGTCATTGATTGCTGCTGGTGTTCCTAACTTACGTTCTACATTCCCAATGCCTTGGGACCGTCGTCACCAATTTAATATCGTTCTCGACTATCGTTTTGGCGAAGGTAAAGACTACAATGGTCCTGTCACAAAACGTGAGAAATCAGGTAAGAAACCTATCAATTGGTTGACAAACACAGGTGCAAGTTTGACAGTTAACGGTGGTTCTGGTACTCCTTACACAGCTGCAAGTAATATCTCATCACCTATTACACAATCTACAAACTTGTTGGAAGGTTCTATGTATGGTTCACGTCTTCCATGGTCATTCCGTTTAGATCTCCGTGTTGACAAAGACATCAACCTCAGACTCGGTAAGAAAGATGGCGAATCACGTGATGCTTACTTAAATGTTTATTTCCAAATCTTGAACTTGTTGAATTCCAAGAATATCATGGGTGTTTATGCTGCAACAGGCAACCCTGATGATGACGGTTATTTGACAGCTCCTGAATGGCAACGTGAAATCAATACACAAAGAGACCCACAAGCATATAGAGACTTATATGAAATGTATGTCAACTATGCTGGTCACTATTCACAACCACGTCAGATCAGATTTGGTGTTATCTTTAACTTCTAAAACAGAAATAAATAATTACTGATAAATATGAAGACTATTATTCGTTTATTAATTGTTGCATTTCTATTTTTGAATGTAACTGAGGTAAGAGCCGAGAAATCCAAATTATCTAGTGGAAAATCTCGTGATCTTAAAGGTACGACAGCCGGTTGTACACCGTCTTCTACTTTCGCTTGGTTGAATATCAACAATGCTAAAGTCCGTGTTAATGCCGGTGGTGACATGTGGTGGGATCTTCCAGGTGGTACAGGTGCTAAGTATTATATACCTGCAAACGGATCTGCAACATCTTTATACGCTGGTTCACTCTGGATCGCTGGTCTCGACGTTAACCAACAATTAAAATGTGCTGCTGTTCGTTTCCGTCAAGGACCTAATGGTCAAGGTGGTAACGACTTTTGGACAGGCCCTCTTACTATAGATGGTACAGCTGCTATCGATGCTGCAACATGTATGGAATATGATAAAATGTATGGTATTACCCGTGCTGAAGTAGATGAGTTCTTACTCCACTGCGACCCAGAAACAGGTATCCCTGATCTTAGCGAATATCAAATTCCTACTTCAATCTCTGAATGGCCAGCTCACGGTGACGTGTCAAGAGGTATGAGTTACTATCTCGCACCATTCTATGATAATAACAAAGACGGTCATTATAGACCAGAAGATGGTGACTATCCTTATTATGACATCGACAATGAACTCTGCCATAGCCAAGTCCCAACTATGGACGAAGCATTGGAAGGTTCAATAAAAGGATCAGTCTTGGCTGACCAAGTTATTAAAGGTGACCAAACTATTTGGTGGGTGTTTAACGATAAGGGTAACTCACATACTGAATCAGGTGGTTCTGCTATCGGTATGGAAATTAGAGCTCAAGCTTTCGCTTTTGCTACTAATGACGAGATCAATAACATGACTTTCTATAGTTATGAAATTATCAACCGTTCAACCTATACCTTAACAAATACTTACTTCTCACCATGGACTGACGTTGACCTTGGCTATGCATACGACGACTTCGTAGGTTGTGACGTTTCTCGTGGTCTCGGTTATGGTTACAATGGTTCTAACGTTGACGGTAGCGGTCAGCCTGAAGCTTATGGTAATAACCCTCCTGCAGTAGGTGTTGACTTCTTCCAAGGTCCTTATTTGGATCCAGACGGTGTTGACAACCCTAAATATAATCCTGTAACAGGTGAGAACTGCGACGAAAGTATCAATGGTGTGAACTTCGGTAATGGTATTATCGATGATGAGCGTTTCGGTATGCGCCGTTTCGTATATCACGTTAATACTAACGACCCTGTTTATGGTGACCCTGATAAGGCAGCTGACTACTATAACCTTCTTAGAGGTATCTGGAAAAATGGTGAAAAGATGCACTATGGTGGTAACGCTGTTCCAGGTTCTCCAGGTGTTGGTGATGTTGTTTGTGACTTCATGTTCCCATTCGATTCTGACCCATGTAAATGGGGTACAGGCGGCATGGATCCAGGCTTTAACGGCTATTGGTCTGAAGAAACAGGTGACAACGGTAACCCTAACAACCCTGATGACCGTCGTTTCATGCAGTCGGCTGGTCCTTTCACATTGAAACCAGGTGCTGTTAACTACATTACCTTCGGTGTGCCATGGGCTCGTTCTTCAGCTGGTACAGCATGGGCATCAGTAGAATTGTTACGCCGTGTTGACGATAAATGTCAATCTATGTTCGATAACTGCTTCGACGTTCTCGATGGTCCTGACGCACCAGACTTGACATTCCGTGAACTCGATAGACAACTTATCGTCTATATCTCTAACTCACAAAATTCTAATAACTACGGCGAAACTTATACAGAAATAGACCCACAAATCAGTGGTCCTCTTGCAACAGACTCAACTCAACGTTGCGACTCTACATATCGTTTCGAAGGTTATTTAGTTTATCAATTGGCTAATGACGAAGTTAACGTTGACGAACTTAACGATGTTACAAAAGCTCGTTTGGTTTATCAATGCGACGTTAAGAATGATATATCTAGAATCATTAACTATGTATATGATGACCAATTACAAGCATCAATCCCTACTTTAATGGTAGAAGGTGAAAACGAAGGTATCAATCATAGTTTCGTTATTACTCAAGATGAGTTTACAACAACAGGTGACGTTAACTTGATTAACCATAAGACTTATTATTATATGGCAATTTCTTATGCTTATAATAACTATCAAGATTATGTTGTTGACCCTAATAACCCAATGGGTCTCTTCGGTCAAAAACTTCCTTATCTTGCAGGTCGTAAGAATATTAAGTTGTACTCAGCAGTTCCTCATAAAGCTACTAACGGTACTATCATTAATTCAACATACGGTGATCAACCACAAATCACACGTTGGGTAGGTACTGGTAACGGCGGTCTCCAAGTAGAATTAACACAGGAAACTATTGACGAAATCCTCGCTAAAGGTCCTGCTAAAGAGGATACAGCATTGTATGGTGATGATATCGTTCAATTCGGACATCCAGATTATCCTGTAGCTTATCACCCAACATATAAAGCTGGTAATGGTCCTGTTGACATTAAGATTGTTGACCCATTGAATGTTGTAACAACAGACTATGCTATTTGGTTTGAACAATTCCAAACTAAATATTTAACAACAGTAACTGGCGACCCTTCAATCGTTGGTGACTCAGCTTCAAAACAAGCTTTCAGATGGGTTCTTAAAGATTTGAATACAAACGAAATGTTCTATTCAGATACTACAACAGAATTCCAAAGTGAAAACATCTTCATTGAAAGAGGTATTTCTATTAAGATCCAACAGCCATGGAGAATTGGTCCTATCCAAGTTGGTATTCAAGGTGATTCAAACGATGGTACACCAGGTGCAGCATGGGAAATCTTAGCAGCTAATAATGGTGTTATTACATCTTCTGTAACATACGCTGACTCTTCAAACAAATGGTTAAGCGGTATCAGAGATAGTGACGCTATTCCATCATCAGCTATTAACTGGATTCGTTCTGGTACTTATGCTGACCAAGTTGATAATGCTAATAATGACTACGCAGTGTCATCAGCTACTGGTGGTAATTCTAAACCATATGACCCGACAGAAGATTTCGAAAAGATCGCTGACGGATCATGGGCTCCATTGTTACTCTCAAATGTATCAGGTAACTCTGGTACTTACGTAGCAGCTCCATTGTATCACATGAACTGTAGAGTTGACTCTATATTCAGAAATATTGGTTCAATAGATATCGTATTAACAGCTGATAAGTCAAAATGGTCACGTTGTCCTGTTATCGAAATGTGTATGGATAAGAAATTATCAGAAGGTAACGTACCTGCATTCGCTTTGCGTAATGCTCCATCAGTAGATAAGAACGGTGTTCCTTGTGACTCTATCAACATGGAACCAAGTACAAATCCTGAAGATCCTAACTATATCTCAGCTAAAGGTATGGGTTGGTTCCCAGGTTATGTTATCGATCTTGAAACAGGTGCACGTCTTAACATCTGCTTCGGTGAAGACTCACAATATCCTGAATTGAATGGTCGCGATATGTTGTTTAACCCACCAGCAGTAAAAGAAATGACCGCATTAAATGATGCTTCATTACAACTTTTGGATCCTGTTATCTTCGATCAAGTTGATGGAACAGCAGTTTTAGGTGCTAAACACTTCGTATATATCTTCCCTATGATTGATTTAGGCGAATTAGGTTCAGCTGGTAACGTTATCGACTTCAAGTCACCTGCTTACGATGCTGGTGCATACATCCACAGAACATTAGATCGTATTGGTTCTTCAACATCAGCACAAATGGTATTCTATACCAAGTTATGGTCACAACCAGTATGGACAGGTATGCCAATGGCTATCGAAGGTAAAGAATGGTTACCAGAAGGTAATCCTGTAACAATCTCTGTTCGTGTTGCTAAACCTTATAAGTCAGGATACGCATCACTTCCTCTCGAAGTTGTAACAGATGAGTTATATGATACTATCAATCATGAAGGATATAAACCTTATTATACTTTCTCAACAGAAGGTTGTGGTCCAACACTTCAAGATCTTGAAAAGGGTAAATCAGACCTTGATCTCATCACTGTTATACCTAACCCATATTATGCATTCTCAAGTTATGAAAGTAATGCTCTTACCCATAATGTAAAGATTGCTAACCTCCCTGACAAGTGCGTTGTTACAATCTATACTGTTAATGGTACTAAGATCCGTCAATTCAAGAAGGACTCTAACGTTACATCAATAGATTGGGATTTGACAAACTTCGCTAACACACCTATCGCTAGTGGATTCTATCTTATCCACGTTAAAGATAACGTAAATGGCGGTGAAAAGACTGTTAAATTCTATGCTGCAATGCGTCAAGTTGACTTAAATACATTCTAATTATTATTATGCGAAAAAATAAAAAAGTACGATCATGAAAAAGTTATTAAAATCTATCGTTATTGTTAGCTTAACAATCTTAGTATTAGGATACAGCAACACAGCTTTCGCAGGTAATAAGGACAGATCCGGTCAAGCTGGTGCAACTGAATTGTTGATCAACCCATTCGCTGCTTCATCAGGATGGGGCAACGCTGGTATGTCAATGGTTCATGGCGTTGAAGCTATGTGGGGTAACGTTGCAGGTATCACAGCAACAAATTCTCTTGATTTGAACTTCTCTTACACAAACTGGTTGAAAGGTTCTGAAATTAATCTTATGTCGTTCGGTTTCTTAACACGTGTTTCTGAGTCAGTAGTAGCAGGTCTCTATGTTATGTCATTCAGCCCAGGTGAAATCTACAGAACAACAACAGAAAACCCAGATCAGACATTAGGTACCTTCAAACCATCTTTGATGAATATTAACATTGCTCTTGCAAAATCATTCTCAAACAGTATTCATGCAGGTTTTGTTATTAAGATTATCAGTGAGTCAATCTCTGATATGGTTGGTACAGGTGTCGCTATCGACGCTGGTATCCAATATGTAACAGGTATCACTGACAACATTCACTTTGGTATCACTTTGAAGAACATCGGACCTACCATGAAATTCAGTGGCGACGGTCTTACATTCTCTGCTACACCAGAATCATTCTGGGGTTCAGACCTTACAGTTATTCACCGTGCCGACCAATTTGAGTTGCCAACACAATTGAATATCGCTGCAGCTTACGACTTCAACTTCAACGCAGGTTATCGCCTCACAGTCGCTGGTAACTTCACTTCAAACTCTTTCTCTAAAGACCAATTCACATTAGGTCTCGAAGGTTCTTTGAAAGATTACTTAGTACTCCGTGCTGGTTATTCATACGAAGAAGGTATTTGGGAAGATATCGAAAGCGATGAATGTACAAATGTTAATTCAGGATTGTCATTAGGTGCTTCAGTACAAGCTCCTCTTAGCGAAAAAATGAAAGTATCTATCGACTATTCATTCCGTGAATCAAAACATTTCAAAGGTACTCACTCAATCGGTGCAAGAATTATTTTCTAAATAATACATAGTATTTAAAAATAATTCGTATCTTTGCATTCGAATTACGATAACAAGATAGACCCTTTTCTTAAGGGTCTATCTTCTTTATTAAAAAATCGATATTATGGCAGAAATAGAATATTTTACACAGTCAGGACTCCAAAAATTAAGAGATGAGCTAGATAGACTTATACTCGTTGAACGTCCTAAAGTAGTGCAGGCAATTGCTGAAGCACGTGATAAAGGCGACTTGTCAGAAAACGCTGAGTACGATGCAGCTAAAGAAGCTCAACAACATCTTGAAATGAAAATTGTGGAACTTCAACAACTTATCATGAGTGCCCGCATTATTGATGAAACCAAAATGGATACATCAAAAGCACTTCTCCTTTCAACGGTAAAAATTAAAAACCTTAAGACTAATGCCGTGATGGCTTATACCTTGGTACCAGAAAAAGAAGCCGACCTTAAAAATCACAAGATTTCTGTTACATCACCAATAGCTAAGGGCTTACTCGGTAAATCAGTAGGTGATCAAGTCGAGATTCAGGTGCCAGCTGGTAAAGTCATGTTTGAAATAGTAGAAATTACCCGTTAAATCTTTTCATTATGGCATCAATATTCACAAGAATCATCAATGGTGAAATACCATGTTATAAAATCGCTGAAAACGAAAAATTCTTCGCTTTCCTGGATATTAATCCTCTAATGAAAGGTCATACTTTAGTGATACCAAAAAAAGAAACTGACTATATCTTCGATATTGAGGATAACGATTTGGCTGAGATGATGGTTTTCGCTAAACAAATAGCCGTCAGAATTAAAGAGGCTATACCTTGTACTAAAGTCGGCATTGCTGTCATAGGTCTCGAAGTCCCTCACGCTCACATTCATCTAGTACCAATGCAAAAAGAAGGCGACCTTGATTTTAAACGTGCCAAACTTCAACTCACTGAAGAGGAATTCTTGGATATTCAAAAGAAAATAGCTTTCTAAAGCTAGAAAATTGAGTGATAGATAATTAAAAAATAAAAGGCTTCAGACATCCGTCTTTAGCCTTTTGTCTTTTATAAACTAAATCCCATACTGATCTTAAAGACCACATTATCCCAAACATTATCGTAAGAATAAGCACCGTAACGATAAAATGCTCCTAAGCCTATCTTGCTTATGCCGGCATGTATAATCTTGTCAATCACGATGCCGCTTTCAAAATATCCCATGCTTAAATCATTATAAATCTGAGAACTGTTTTCGTCAGCATTTGTTCCCCATGCGATGTTAGTGACTAAAATTACCTCTGGATGGAATTTTTTGAAGTTTAACAAAAGATTTTTAAAATTATGAGATAAATATATTACTCCGAATCTATCGCAGATGAATTCATCGGGACGCATGGTGCTGAAACTCTCTGTGCAATATAAGATGTCTAACTTGTTCCAATAGCTTCCTTCAAGATTGAACAATTCCGTAATCGGAGCAAATCCGTTTATATATCCAGCCTGTGCCGTCAGCGATGTCTCGCCTAAATATTTCGTGGATTTCTTACCTCTAAATATAAATTCTATTTTATCGAAGTTATATGGACTGCCGAAAACGTCTTTTAAGTTCTTTTGATATGATAACCAAATCACAGGATTGGCATCGCCTTCTACTTTTAATCCCTCGCTTGATTTGATAAACTGCTCACCGAATGCTATGCGTAACTTGAAATCAAGAGTACTTAAACGATATGGCTGGCTGATAGCTGACAGCTGATAGCTGTTTAAAATCATCTTATCGGCTACTTCAAAGTTCACTGCTCCTTTTAGATGTTTATTAAAATAAGTCGATAAATTAGCCGAGACGGAATTGTTTAATGACGTAGCATTTATATAAAATCTCTTATAATTTGATGAATTCAACATACTCGCTTTTTCTTTAAATCCATAATTGCCCAATCGCTCGAATTTATGTGATGCCGAAATGTTAAATTTTAAATCTTTTGAAGGTAGTATGTTAAAAGTTAGATTTCCACCGTAATTTGGCTCTTTTGCCTTGAACCAATAATTGCCGAAGATGCCAATGGAAAATCTTTTAGAGACACGATTGTTGGTGCTTAATCCTAAACCTAACATATAACCATTGCCGATATTGTAGTTCATTATGCTGTTAAGGTCTAAATCGATAATACTTATTGGAATCTGACTCGAGATTGCAGATGCAAGTATATTTGAGATGTTGTCGAGGTCTAAGCCGCTCTCCTGAAAAATGGAATCAACGAATTGATATGTGGCTTCTAACCTTTCCTTACTTAAAGTGTCGTAACGATAATATTGTATTACATCATCATTGTTTGCGGCATCGTCGTTTATCGTATAATTAGAGTTGTCGAAAATCTTTTTGTCAATCTCCTTGTTTATCTCAATATCCGTGATGTAACTTTTGCCTATTCCTAACATTGGGACGGAACTTGTTACTTCTCCGCCAAGAGAAAGAGCGACGTATGCAGTGGTGTCGCTTGTCATTACTGAATCGATTCTACTGTTTTCCCTGTCGAATGTAGCAATAATTGTATTGATTTGTTTTGGAAACCAATACTTTCCATCGACTTTCTCATATAGTTGTTGAATCTCTATGTTGAGCATTCCGTCTTTTCTCGCCGGTTTCGCCTTTATATTTTGTATCGCCCAATTGTCGGAATTGATGGTTAAGGTTCCTTTTAAGGAATTGAAGTTGGTGTTTCTGTATGGACGGAATGAGATGGTGAAAATACTGTCGTTGTTTTCATCTTTGAAGGAAGATTCCAAGACGAAGATATATTTGTTTTTACTTCCCTTACTAATCGGATTGACATATTTCTTCGCATCAATGCTTATCAAATCGTCGTAAAAACCGATACTTTGAATGTTTTCCAACATATAAACGAATATCGGATTCTTAGAACCTGAGAACTTGTTGGCTATAATTATTTTCTTACTTTTATTTGGTTTCTTATAATATTGTTCCGAAACTGTTTCAATCGCTAAAATGTCATTGTGTCTTAACGTTTCGCGTATCTCGTCGAATGTAAGTATAGACGTATCCATCGTAAATACCATATTGTCATACATTTTATAATGGTACGAGTTCTGGCTTTTGGGATTGTTCGAATCTCTGTATTTTAAAACACTGTCGATGATGCGGTTCGCAGGGTCGTTGCTGCCATCGATAACGACTTCGGAAAGATTGATAGTCACAGGTTTCAGCTTCACATGAATATCGCTGCCGTCTTCAATATTGATGGTCTTTTTATTATAGCCGACAAAAGAGAAGGTAAGAGTGTTAATATCTTTCTTTGTGTTGATGGAAAAGTTGCCGTCGATGTCGGTGGTTGTCCCTAAAGTGCCGTCTTCGTTGATGACGATGTTCACGAACGCGAGTTTCTCTTTCGTCGCAGCGTCAACGACGGAGCCTTTGATGTTTTGGATTTTTACCTCTTCCTGTCCTATGATGTCAAAGGATAAAAATGATAATAATATTATCAATATGAACTTACAATTCATCATCTTCAACTTTTAATTATACATTGTTAATTATACATTATTAATTATACATTGTTAATTGTTAATTTCGGATTATTATGATGTCTGTCCTTATCCCTATTCGTCTTCTTTTCAAGATTTTTCTTAAACGCCTCTGTCAAGTCGATGCCGGTCTGGTTGGCGAGACAAATCAACACCCAAAGAATGTCAGCCATCTCGTCTGCCATATCATATTCCTTATCTGAATTCTTGAACGATTGTTCTCCGTAAGTACGAGCCACTATCCTTGCTAATTCTCCGACTTCCTCCGTCAATAAGGTCATATTTGTAAGTTCGTTGAAATAACGAACACCGTGCGTCTTGATCCATTCGTCAACTATTTTCTGTGCTTCTTCTATTGTCATAGTCAAATATTTTCACAAAAATAAAAAAAATACATATAGACAATTGTCATATTGACTTATAGAATTAAAAAATCGTATTTTTGCAAAAAAAAATAAAACGGTGGAAAATACTTTTACATTAGTAGCGAAAACATTGCCAGGTTTTGAACAGATCCTTGCGGATGAATTGTTGGCACTAGGAGCCGAGAATGTCATTATTTTGTATAGAGCTGTCAGTTTTGAGGCTGATAAAGCCTTGATGTATAAGGCTAATTATTGTTTAAGAACAGCTTTAAGAATCTTGAAACCTATTGAGACTTTCATTGCTCGTAACGAATTGATGTTGTACAAGAACATTTTTAAGATAAAATGGCATGAGATTTTTGGTATAGAAGAGACCTTCGCTATTGATGCTGTAGTAAGCGGAAACTATTTTAATCATTCACAGTATGTGGCTCTGAAAGTTAAGGATGCCATTGCCGATGAATTTCGTAATATATATGGCGCACGTCCTTCAGTAGATACAGAGAATCCAGATTTGAGAATCAATATTCATATTGATAATGAAAAGGTGACACTCTCATTCGACAGTTCCGGCGATTCTCTCCACAAGAGAGGTTATCGTAAATCTGTCGATAAAGCTCCTATGAATGAGGTGCTCGCTGCCGGTCTCATCAAACTCACAGGCTGGAATTACGACAGAAACTTCGTCGATTGCATGTGTGGCTCTGCTACCATCCCTATCGAGGCTGCCATGGCAGCGATGAATATTCCAGCTGGTTATTTCAGAGAAAGCTACGGCTTCATGAAATGGCGTGATTTCGATGAAAAATTATGGAAAGAGGTAAGAATGTCAGCCGACGAGGAAATACGTGACTTCGACTATGAGATTTTCGCATCCGACCATTCCGCTAAGGCAATTCAGATAGCTCAGTCAAATATCAAGGGAGCGCATCTCTCGCACGACATCACATTAAGTCAGCAGGATATGTTTGAGATGACACCTCCGGAAGCTCCTGGAATCCTGCTCATCAATCCTCCTTACGGCGAACGTTTAGAAGAGAAAGACATCGTCAATCTATACAAGAATATAGGCAATGCCTTGAAACGTAACTTCAAAGGTTATGAGGCTTGGGTGATAAGCAGCAACCTGGAAATCCTTAAACTCATTGGCTTGAAACCTTCTAGGAAGATAGAAGTCTATAACGGCTCTCTAGAATGCCGTTTCGTTAAATTCGATATCTTCGACGGAAGTTATAAAGATATGAAGAAGAACGCTAGAAATGGAGATCTTAGAGCGGAGAACCTAGAGTTCTGATTTTGATTATAAGATAATTATGTTGTTATGAAAAGATTATTATTAATTTTGTTATCATCTCTCTTGTTCTCTTGCACTAATGGTGATCATGCTTTTGATCCAATGGCGAATTTTCCTGATGAAGATGTCGTTAGTTTGGATATGGACTTAAAAGGCGTTGTCAATGATGGTATCGTTATCCCTTCCGCAAATCAATGCGATGAAGCCGCTTTCGTGTTTAACTTTAATGCAAAAGAAGGACAGTATTATAAGATATTTTATCAGAATGAGTCGTATAAGTTCAATAATGACAACCCTTTGAATAGTGAGAATTTCTATGGTAGCTGGGAGGATGTCAATATAGGTTTTAAGAAAGTGGAAAAGACTGGCTTGCAGACGGATTCTTTTAGAATTGTCGGAAATCCTCGTGATGAGAGAAAATATTATGGCGCTGATCTGAGTAAGAATTCATTTAGTGAAGAGGCTGTTGACAATGTCATTAATGCTATATATAACACTCCAGAATGGTTGGAATCTGTAAAGATTAAAGCTGATAATAACGGTAATTCTCTTGATAAACAATTGTATCTGGATGCGATATGGATTATCAACGATAATAAAAATCGCGGTGATATAAATAACAGGTTCAAACGTAATCCTCGTGTAGGTGAATATTCTTTCATGCTCGTGATATGTGATGAGAAAGCTATGAACGAGATTCCTGATTATATTAAAAATATAAGCCTTACAGATGAGAACGGTAATTTCGTTAATCCTTACGCATATTTCCTGAATAATAATTCTGATGATATTGATGTGATTATCAGTCCTAAAACACTGAAGACTCGTGCTGTCATAACTCCTGAATATGGTGTTTTCCTGGATGAGACTCAAATCAAGACTGATGATTATTCTGTCGATAACTCAAATCCACGATGCAGCGATTCTGATGAGATGTATTCAAATGCTTTGTATAAACAGTTCCTCAGTCACGTGAGTCAACAATATACATTGAGAAATATTCCTCTTATCAAGGATGTGGTCTCTGATGATGATCCATTTACGATGAAGGAATATGAAGATGCAAAGACGAAATATGATAGTGCGCAGCTTCAATACAACTATCCTTTTGTGACAGATTGTTTGGGCAGTACGGTGAAACTTAATGACGACAATAGCATCTCTTTGATTAATCCTGGCAATAACGATATGAACAATCTCCAGAAAGAATCGACGGGAGTCATCACAAGAGTCGGTTTTACATATGGAAAATATCGCGGCAAGATAAAGTTTCCTGTCATGCTTAACGAAGAGAATATCTGGAATGGCTTGACATATGCTTTCTGGCTTATATATCAAGATGAACACGCTTGGAACAACAGAAGGACGAGCACGGCTGGCGGAGGTTATATAGATAAAAACGACGACTCGGATAACCCAGTCAGACGTCACGATTATCATTATTCAGAGATTGATATTGAGATTGTCAAAGCATCGCGTTATTGGCCCGAGATGTATTATGCTTCAGAAGATAAGAGATTTGAAGAAGAAACCCCGAAATTTAACAACGAGATAATGTATTGTTGTACAAACTGGGATCTGGCGACACCTGAACCGGATAAGTTCGCCTCAGGAATAAATAAGATTCCGTATGACAATAAGGAATATGATGCAATGCGTTGGACAGATTTGTATAAAGCGTTGACATTAAAATCTCCGATAAGCAACGACGTTTTCAAAGAAGATTATTATTACTACGAGATAGAATGGCGTCCTGAAGAGATTATCTGGCGAATAGGACCATCACCTGATGAAATGACTGTTGTAGGTTATATGAATGACGAATACACATCAATACCTAACAACCAGATGCTGTGTATTATAACTCAAGAATATCATTATTCGGAATGGTGGCCTCCTGTCGTTTTTGAACAGGGCTTGATTCCTTATAACAAAACCGACATAGAAGGAAAAGTCTATGAAATTGTGATAGAATAGTTATTTCTTATTATTCTGTCTTATAACCCATCGGGCATCGCCAAGGATAACATCCTCCAAAGGTTTGTTTTTCTTGGCTGCTTTGTCTTTGAGATATTCCATCATTTCCGGATTAGCTCTCCATTTCTCGATCAGAAGATTAACCTCATGATCAAAAAGCATCTTCTCGTCTATAATGAAATTGTCTTTTATCAAATCTTTGTTATTCAGTATGTTATCAATTTCAATATTATAAGCCTCATCGATGCTTATATCATTGGAAAGAGCGTAGGTCTTGAGTGTGTTGTTCCATATGCTATCATTCTCAATCTCGATTTGCATAAGTACCTTTTTTACTTTCTCTCTGTCGTGATTTGTAGTGCTGTCGGTGACACCAAAATCTGCTAATGTCTCTTCCAAGAATTTATAAGTGGCTTTATGCCATTGGTGACCGCAAGAATAGAATACCACATAGTCGCTTCTTAAGATACTTAAGAGCGGATTTATATTCTCTTTCTTAGTTGCTTCCAATTTGAAGCCTTTATGAACGGTGGAATTATAATACCAGATCTCCATGTCGCTCAATATTTCTTTCAGTGGCATCTGATTTGTTATCGACCAGATGAATGAATCGCCGACGAATAAGATTCGAGGTTTTTCTGTGTTTTCATCGCTTTTTACCGTGATGTCTAACCTATAGTTGGAATTTTTCTTTCTGATAGGGAAGAGGAGGTTAAGAACTTTCTCATCATGTGTAGGCTCTTTGCCAATATCGATGGCATCTCCATAATAGACCTTCGGCATACCATAGTCGTTGAGACTGTTAAGATATTTGAACAAAGAGTCACATCCATAAACGGCACCGACTCCCCAGTGACTATCAACGGTATGCATGACAGGATGAGATGCGGTATCGCGCATGGCTTTAAACCATTTTGTCATTTCTATATTTGGGAAACCTATTTCGGTAAAACGTCTGTCGTAATATTCAAAAGCTCTCAAAGGCTCAGAAACACTGTCCTGACTCGGTAAATATTCCGGATATATAAATGGTTTGTCGGGTGCCATGAAAGTCATGAATTCGATGTCGTATTCTTTGAGGATGTCTCTTAACTGGCACATCATCCTGATATTCTCCTCATAACGTTCAACGGCTTCAGCCTTGCTTTTGAAACTGCCCTTGTATTCGTTGCCTTTATATTCCCTTACGGCTTCAAAATAATAGAACCAGTTGTTTTCGCCTCTGACGAATGATTTGTTATACGTCTTGTTGAAAAAGCTCCATACATACTGATTATAAAGTCGGATTACGAACTCTCTGAACCCGAAGTTCTCAGAGATGTAGTCCTCTAATTGTGCTTGGAATTTGCCGTCGGAATATGATGCTAATGTAAACTTAGGTTCCTCTGTTTTGTAATTTACACCGTTGAGTGGCTTCACTTTGAACAGACTGAAATGTTCTTGCGTCATAGGCATAAAAAGAAATGCCAAAAGCAGCGCAAACATTATATGATATAGATATTTATTTTTCATAAATCACTTCTTGTTTTGTTCTTGTCTGATAACCCAACGAGCGTCTTCATAGATCACTACCTCAAAATCTTTATTCTTTGTTTTGGCTTTGTCTTTAAGATATTGAATCATGCTAGGATCTAATCTCCATTTTCTAACTAATTCATTAACTTTCGCATTAAAAATCTGTTCTTCAGTGATGTCTGTCATATCTCTCAACAAAGAATCGTTGTTGATGACATTATTAGCCTCTATAGTGATGATGTCATTGAAGCTTTTTCCTTGTATGCTGGATTGAATCCTGAGTGCATCAACCCAATTGTCGTCTTTTTTAATAATATTGATTGTCTGAGCTATACGAATTGCATCTTCATCTTTTAACGCTTCTAATGCTTCTTCTACAAAACCGTATGTGGCTTTATACCATTGATGTCCGGTGCTATAAAAGACAATATAATCTGCATCGAGTATTCCTTCAAGAATGTTGATTTCACTTTTTCTGTATGGTGTTTTTGAAAAACCATCATAGACATCTTCATTATAAAACCATATTTCAACATCATCCATGAGTTCTTTCCATGGTAAGAATTTTGTCAGACCCCAGATGAAAGAGTCGCCTACGAATAAAACCTTTGGCTTTCTTGAGGTGCTGTCACTTATTACCTCAACATTTAATTTATAATCTGGTATTTTGTTTTTGACGGGGAAGAGAAGATTTAAAGAAGCTTCATCATCTTGGAATTTAACTTCTATAGGTTCTGGAGTTCCATATTTAATCTTTGGAATGCCGAAATCTTTCAAGCTGTCCATAAACCTGAATAGAGAGTCGTAAGCATATACAGCTGTGAACTGCCAATGATTGTCCATCTGAGGAAAAACAGGATAACCCAAAGTGTCTTTCATGATTTGGAACCACGATGTCATTTCTATATTAGGGAAACCTACTTCTGTGAACGCCTTGGAGTAGTATTCTATAGGATTTATTGTACTGCTGTCTCTTTCCCAATCTGGAAGATATTCTGGATATACTCGGACCTTACTTGGAGCCATAAACGAAAGAAATTCTATATCGTATTTTTTCAATATCTTTCTTAGCTCACACATCATGTCAATATTTTTGTCGTAATACTCTTTTGCGGCTTTTGTGGATCTATACATGCTATGCTGCTCAGTACCGTAGTAATCTTTTACAGCACCAAAATAGTACAGCCATTTGTCTTTCCCAGGAACCAAGAAACTGACGTATGTCTTGTTATAGAATGTCCAAACATATTGGTTATAGATACGAATGACGGTTTCACGGAAACCGAAATTCTCAGATATATATTGTTCCAGCTTCCCCTGAAACTTTCCTTCAGAGTAAGACTCGTATGTCAGTTCCGGGAAGTCGATAGGCTTGGTATGTCCTTTCAGAGGATTGACTTTAAATATGCTATAATGCTCTTGTATCATTGGCAAAAAAAGAAATGCCAATAACAATGAGAATAATATAGTATATAATAACTTGTTTTTCATTAGAATCTAAAATAAATGAATGGACTGAAACCTGTTGCGTTAAGAGCTCCTAAGCAGAAAATGAAACCTATTATCGAAAGCACGAATGCCACGATATGCTGTCTTGAATTATATTCTGTGAAATAGACCTTGTCTTGCCATTTTAAACCGAATTTCGTTAAAGTGATGAACGAGAAAATAGCAGCAACGATCATTGTTACATAGAAATGCGGATTGTCGGAGAAATGGAAAGGAACGAAGTCGAAAGCGAATAAGCGTTTCAAGAACGCCCACGACAGATCTATTCTTTCTATACGGAAGAAACATCTTGTCAATACAATTATTGCGAATGTGAATATCACGGAAGGTATTCTTCCTAACTTGCTCATCCATTTTACGAGGAACAATTTGTCGGCGCAGATGAAGATGCCTTGTAGCGCGCCATAGACGACGAAGTTCCAGGAAGCTCCGTGCCATAATCCGGAAATCAGGAAGCAGATCCATAAGTTGAAATATTTCCTCGCTTCTGTCTTGACTCGGCTTCCTCCCAATGGAAAATAGAGATAATTTTTCATGAAGACGCTGAAAGTCTGATGCCATCTGCGCCAGAACTCTGAGATGGATGTCGAGACGTATGGGTTGTCGAAGTTTTCCGGAAAGCGGAATCCTAACATTCTGCCTATACCAATCGCCATGTCGGAATAACCTGAGAAGTCGAAATAGATCTGGAAGGTGAAAGCCAATATCACGATCCATGCTGTTGTGGAGTCTAAGTTCGTTATTTTGCTTGCGATGTCTTGAAGCTGAGCCGCACTCAATACGTCATAATTTGAAGGACCTAAAATCTTATCAACCTGATAACCTATCACGTCGGCTATGAGAATCTTCTTGGCGAGACCTAATACAAAACGATAGAATCCATGAAGTCTGTCGGTCATGAGCGATTCGCGTTCTCTGATCTGATCGGCTATGTCGCAATAACGGATGATAGGACCGGCGACGAGTTGAGGGAACATAGTGATATATAACATATAATCGGTAAGACGTTCCATAGGCTCGTTGATGCCGCGATAAGTATCTAATGTGTAGGTGACGCTTTGGAATGAGAAGAATGAGATTCCTATCGGCAGTAAGATCTTAATCCATTCTATAGGTTCTTGGTTGAACACGCCTAAAATGGCGTTGAGGTTGAGCATGGTGAAGTTGCCGTATTTGTAATAAAACAGCAGTCCGATGCTTATGACGATGGATATTCCGCAGAGAATCTTTTTTGTTATGACGTTCTCGCTTTTGTACATGTATTTTACCAAATAGAAATTGGCGATGTTGGAAAGTATAAGTTGCACAACAAACTCTGGAGCTCCGTAGGCATAAAAAATAAACGATGCGAGCAGGAGAGTATAGTTGCGGAATTTCCTCGGCGTGATGAAATATAATGCGAGGAATATCGGCAGGAAATAAAGTAAAAAGACGTTACTGCTGAATACCATGATGAATTAATTTTATGATGCAAAAATACAGAATAATCTTAATTGTTGTTTTTTTCTTTAAGATATATCTCACAAATCTCCTTTACGCTGTCTTCTATCGGCGTGAACTTGAAATCTAGCTCCTTAATTATCTTCGCCGATGAGTATGAGTATTTTCTTGTTGAGGTGCGTGCCGTCTCTTTTGTGATGAGCGGCTTCTTGCCTTGTATCTTCCCGATGAGCCAGAATATTCTCCATGCTATTTCGCTGAGATTTCTACCGACTTTTATATGTGGAGCCTTCACTTTGAAGTTTTCTGCCATCAGGTTAAATAAGTCTTTGTATGAGATAAGAGTTCCATTAAGGCAATAACGTTGACCGAATTTGTTGTTTTCCATCAATGTTATCATGGCACGAACCACGTCTTTCACATCGACGAAGCCGTTGATGCCTGTGGTGTAGAAAGGAAATCCTTTGGTTATGGTGTTGAAGAGCTCGCAACTGCCCGAATCCCAGCGTCCGGCACCGAGTATCAACGACGGATTTACGATTGTGGCGTTGAGACCTTCGGCTATGCCGCGCCATACTTCCATCTCGCCTTCGTGTTTTGAGTTGGAATAAACGCTGTTGTTCTTGGAATGCGTCCAAGGCGACTCTTCATCAATCGTCTCGCCTTCAAGAGCGCGTCCTAATGCGGCGATGGAACTGACGTGACAGAATTTCTTTACGCCGCATTGCAAGGCTGCGTTGACCATGTTCCTCGTGCCTTCCACATTGACTCGCATCAGACTTTTCTTGTCGCTCGGGTCGAAAGAGACAACGGCAGCGCAATGATAAACCTCATCGACATCTTTCATCGCTTCCTCCAAAATATCGTAATCGGTGACATCGCCATAAATGAATTCTATGTTCTCTGGAATGTCATTGAAACCATATCTCGCCAACACTCTTTTTAACAACGACAGATCGCTGTTCTTGCGACATAATAATTTAATATGGCTGATGGCTGATGGCTGATGGCTGCTAGCTGTCAACTGTTGTCTGTTGACTATCGAAGCTGTTAAATGCGATCCTACCAATCCCGTACAACCTGTAATGAAAATCATGTTTTTTATTTTTTTTGCAAAGATATGGAAAATCTTTGTCAGAAGTAATTGAAAAATCATTATATTTGTACTACCTAGAAATTACAACTATAAATGAGGATAACTTACTTTAAGGCATTGATAATGATGCTTTTAATTACCCCCCCCACTTGCATTATAG
>SUWT01000020.1 GCA_015061335.1 Lentimicrobiaceae bacterium
ATGCGCATTTTGGAATGCTCTGACAAAATCTCAGAACCCTCATGGAAAAATCTTCAAATATGTTAATAATCCAGAGTTTTGCTCATAAAAAAAGAAACTGCCTAACTTTTTGTTGTTAGACAGCCTCGCTTCTTTCATCATACCAATATATCTGGACACATTACCTTTAGAACAATAAGGAAGTACTAAAAAAGGTGAGTCATTCGACACTTCAAAATGGCTGGGACGTAATAAATTCTGATGCGTTATGTTGAAAACAGTAGCATATTCTCTTCTGAATATTTCTATACCATTATCATCCATACCTTTATCAGGCGCATAGATCTTGACAGCTACCTTATTACCTGCCATACTATCTTCCGCCTGCCAGACCTCAGAAAAAGCTCCATAGCCTAATCTCTTTCTTAAAACATATCGATCTGCAAATACCTGATCTTTTTGAAAATGCGACATATCACCTACTTTTATAAATTATTACTTAGTAAATTGTTCCTAGATATATTATCTGATCTTATAACCTAGTGTTATATTGATGGAGTTTGTATGTTGTTTATAATCTTTTACACCATTCCCCGCATATTCTGTAATCTGTGCACGACTATTTGTCCAGAAAGAAGAATTAGCATAATTATTAAGACCTAAGACGTAAGAAAAGCCCAGATTAATACCTACAAATTCCACATCGAAACCAAGATTTAAACCTAGGTTAAGACGTTTATATGGATTTGCACAGTCAATATTTTCTGAACCAGAAGATCCTGTGATATAGGAATAGTCGTATGACCCATCACCTGAGAACAGATCCATGCTGCCTACGATATAAGTATCACGTCCATAGTAATCAATAATACTTCCACTATAATAATCAACAAACGTTAAATTGTAACCATCTGAAGTATTATAGCCGGAATAATCTAATTTTCCTGACAAGCCAATACCGACATTAAGACCTGCATTGAATTGAATGTTCAATTTCTTGTTTTTTGTCAACGGTAATCTATATGAAGCTAAGATAGGTACATCCAAATAATTAAGTGAGTAATTTTCCTCAAAGCGATCATACATATATCCTATAAGATAACCAACGTAGCCCTCATCGCTGAAAACTTCTGCAATTTCATATTTACCATTAAAATCATTTGATACTTTATGGTTAGTATATACCAAACCTGTTTTAATAAAGAAATTGTTCACTAATTTAACATCTAAGGTCACACCAAAATTATATCCCATCTCTGATTGATAGTTTGGTGTCTCTCCCAAAGATTTCTCATAGCCGTAATTCAACACACTACCGACAAATCCATCGGAGTATTTATATTTGAAATTGGACATATTCATACCGGCTACGACACCAAACACAAAAGTCTTCTCTTTCTTTACAGATGTCTCTTCAACCTCTGCTATTTCCTCTGGAGGATAAATAGTAGCACCATCAATAGTGATAATCATATTGATCTGAGACCATGGCATAGTATATGTCGGACCTTCCTGATTATTATAATCTTTATACTCTACAATTCCCTGAGGTTCCTGTGATACCTTGGTTAAAACAACTGTCAATCTCGACTTTGTCTTGTCCTTTGGGACAATAATATCCTGTGCCTGAATTAAATCAATTGCAAAAAAAGTCACAAAAAATAATATAATAAATCTTTTCATAATATATAAGCTCTGTTATCAACCATCGAGATCATCGGTTTTAAATTATTTATTTAATTGGTTGTATTTGTTGTCTTCCTGATGGTTGAGCATTCTTTTTAACCTCTGCCTTACCTAAGATTAGTTTCATCAGTTCACAAGGATAATCAACAGTTAGAGTACCAGACCATGAATAGTAATCATTCTCTGCATAAAAACTATATTCACCATACTCTACATCATAGAAATTGGCACATCCTTCCTCCCCACAGTATTCAGGAGAATAACCAGGATTATAATACATAGTAATTGTTTCAGTCTCATCATATGCACTAGGATCACCGGTCTTCCAAAGATTAACCTCAACAACTTGAATGATATATTCCTCATCAGTCCAGAATGAAACTCTACCTTTCTCTTTCTCTATTGCATTTGACTCGTCAAGTTTCACCAACTTACATGTCTCTGTGACATTTACTTCACCTTCCCATTCAAAATTGCCATTACTTGCGTAATAATAATAATATCCAGGTTCTATATCTTCAAAGTTTGCACAACCATTTTCCTTACAATCTGGTGTTGAATATAATACCTTTGTTACGGTTCTATCTGCATCATATCCTGAGTTGTATAGATTAACTGTGATATTGTTGCAATCATTGTCATTTGTCCAGAATGTTACATTATATTTCTCTATTGCATTTGACTCGTCAAGTTTCACCAACTCACAAGCGTCGTTAACATTTATTTCGCCTTCCCATTCAAAATCATCGTTAATAGCGTGATAATAATATTTCCCTGGTTCTATATTTTCAAAGGTAGCACATCCATCTTCACCGCAATCAGGTGTTGAGGATAATACCTTAGTAATAGCATCATCTTTATCATATCCTGAATTGTTGTATAGATTAACTGTGATATAGTCACTGCAATCACTATCGTTTGTCCAGAATGTGACATTATATTTGATTATTGCATTTGACTCGTCAAGTTTTATTAAGCCACATGTTTCACTGACATTTACTTCACCTTCCCACTCATAATAACCACAAATTGCAAAATAATAATATTTTCCAGGTTTCAAATCTTTAAAAGTGGCGCAGCCATTATCACCGCAGTCAGGTGTAGAAGAATATACTTTAGAAATAAATCCTTCTTTATCATAACCACCATTATTATATAAATTAACTACAATAACACCACCAAAATCTTCATTTGTCCAAAATGTGAGATTGTAAGTAGGTTCTGGTTCCGGTTCCGGCTTTGGTTTACATGTAACAAAAAAAGTCACAATTGCCAGAAGCATCAAAAAATAATAACTCTTTTTCATAATATCTTAGCTCCGTTATCAACCATCGAGCCCATCGGTTTTAAATGTTAATGATTATTTAATTTTAATTTGTTATTCTTTTGGATTAAAGATAATGTGAATAATAAATAAATATTTAAAATCAAATTTTTATCAACTCTAACCGATGATATATTATGATAATAAGAGAGCGTTCCGTCAATATTCCTGACAGACTTAAAGATGTTATTATGTATTATAGTATTTGGAAATAGATTGGAAGGAAATGAAGGAGAAATGATATTTATATAAGACGAATTACCCCCCCCGACAACACTAAAGCGCTGACAACCAATAATTTATATAAAAAGGGCGATTCCATTTTTCTTTATCTTATACAGTTTTTTATTCTATTTCTCTGCTAATTCATCGCAAAAGTATAAAATAATTTTATATAAATCATATCCTAATCATTTTTTTTCAGAAACATTACTATCTTTGCATATCACTAAAATTTATGAAATATGGCATCACACAATGAATTAGGCGCCTTGGGCGAACAAATCGCTTGCGAATATCTTATCAAGCAAGGTTATCAAATCTTAGAAAGAAATTGGTCTAACGGACACAAAGAAATCGACATCATAGCTAAAGATGGCGATACTATCGTCATTGTTGAAGTTAAAACACGGCAAAGTACTTTTCTGGTTGAACCAGAGATAGCCGTCGATGTTTATAAACAAAGAAATCTCATCTGGGCAGCTAACTCCTACGTAAACCGTAACCAATATGACAACGATGTCCGCTTCGACATAATCTCCATCGTCATCGACAGAAACAACGAAAAAAGGATAGAACACATTGAAGATGCATTCTATCCTTCCGTTAGGTAAGTCTAAAGTCTAATGACTAAAGGCAAAAGTCTTTATCCAACATTGCTTCCAGGAGCAACAGGCTGACTTGGTGTGACAACGACCAATCTTCCGTCTTTGTCTTCTGCCGATAATATCATGCCTTCGCTGGTTACGCCTTTCAGCTTGCGAGGCTCGAAGTTAGCGATGAAACAAACTTGCTTGCCGACCAATTCTTCCGGATTCGGATAATATTTCGCGATTCCGGAAACGATGGTACGTTTGTTCATGCCGTCGTCAATCAGGAATTGTAATAATTTGTCAGCCTTCGGGACTTTTGTACATTCCAAAACAGTACCGACTCTGATGTCCATCTTGCCGAACTCATCGATATTGGTGTTAGGCTTGATTGGATTTGGAGCCCAAGCGTTCAATTCATTCTGTTTCTTGGTGTCTTCCAATTTCTTGATCTGAGCAGCGACTGTCTCATCTTCAACTTTGGTGAATAACAATTCTACTTCGCCTATCTGACTTTCTTCTTTCAACAAAACAGTCTCCTTAGCCTGATTCCAGCCGTTTACTTCAAGACCAATCATAGCTTGTAATTTCTTAGCTGAGAATGGCAAGAACGGTTCTGACAAGATAGCGAGTTTTGCGACAATCTGCAATGAAACGGCGAGGACTGTCTTCACTCTCTCTGGATCTGTCTTGAATTGTTTCCAAGGCTCGTTTTCTGTAAGATAACGGTTGCCGAGACGAGCGAGGTTCATCAATTCTGACAAGGCTTCACGGAATTTATAAGTGTCGAGAAGATGAGCGATCTTATCAGGATATTGATTCATTTCTTCGATAGCGGCTTGGTCTTTCTCGTTGAGATTTGCCATAGCAGGAACCTTACCTTCAAAATATTTATGAGTCAAGACCAAAGTGCGGTTTACGAAGTTGCCGAAGATGGCGAGCAACTCATTATTGTTTCTGTCTTGATAATCTTTCCATGTGAAGTTGTTGTCTTTTGTCTCAGGAGCGTTAGCTGTCAAAGCGTAACGTAGAACGTCTTGTTTGCCTGGGAATTCTTCGAGATATTCGTGCAACCACACAGCCCAGTTGCGTGATGTGGAAATCTTATCGTTTTCTAAGTTGAGGAATTCGTTGGCAGGAACGTTTTCCGGGACGATATAATCGCCGTAAGCTTTAAGCATGCAAGGGAATATGATGCAGTGGAACACGATGTTATCTTTTCCTATGAAGTGAACGAGTTTTGTGTCTTCATCTTTCCACCATTTTTCCCAGTCGGTTCCATTTTCTCTGCAGTGTTCTATTGTATTTGATATATAACCTATAGGAGCGTCGAACCATACGTAGAGCACTTTGCCGTCGGCTTCTTCAAGCGGGACAGGCACGCCCCAGTCGAGGTCGCGGGTGACGGCGCGAGGCTGAAGACCGTTGTCTAACCAACTCTTAACCTGACCATAGACATTAGGTTTCCATTCTTTATGACCTTCGATGATCCAGTCGCGAAGCCATTGTTCGTATTGGTCTAAAGGCAGATACCAGTGTTTGGTAGCTTTCTTGACGAGTTTGGCGCCGCTGAGAGCTGACTGAGGATTTATCAATTCCTCCGGGCTCATTGAAGAACCGCATTTCTCGCATTGGTCGCCGTAAGCGTGGTCGTTACCACATTTAGGACAAGTACCTATGATATAACGGTCTGATAAGAATTTGTTACGTTCCGGATCGAAGAACTGTTCAGTTTCTCTTTCGATGAATTTGCCGTCTTCATAGAGTTTCTTAAAGAAAGCGGCAGCGGTTTCGTGATGAGTCTTTGAAGAAGTACGAGAATAGATGTCGTAGCTTATTCCGAGTTTTTGGAAAGAATCTTTGATGATATTATGGTATCTATCGACGATATCTTGTGGGGTACAGCCCTCTTTTTCAGCTTTGATGGTGATAGGCACGCCGTGTTCATCGGAGCCGCCGACAAACAAGACCTCTTCACCTTTCATTCTGAGGTAACGGACGTAAGTATCTGCCGGGATATAAACGCCGGCTAAGTGACCAATATGTACAGGACCATTAGCGTAAGGTAATGCTGTCGTTACCGTGTAACGTTTGAAATGTTTGTCGTTATTTTCCATTTTTGTTTCAATTTTAGAATTTTTAAGGTGCAAAGATAATAATAGTTTAGATATGCTGATATGTTTTTAATTAATCTCACAAGAGTTTTCTCAACAAGTCAGTCACGGAAGCTATAGGCACCACTTCTACGTTAAACTTTGAGGTATCGAGTCCGCGGCAGTTATATTTGGAGACGAAGATTTTCTCCATACCTAGTTTATCGGCTTCTGCGATACGAGCTTCCACCCTATTGACGGAGCGTACTTCTCCAGACAGTCCCACTTCAGCTGCGAATGCGTATCTGTTACTTATCACGACATCTTCATTAGAAGAAAGAATTGCAGCCATGACAGCAAGGTCTATAGCAGGATCATCGACACGCAGTCCTCCCGCGATGTTAAGGAAGACATCTTTTGTTGAGAGACGAAATCCTGCTCTTTTCTCCAGGACTGCCAGAAGCATATTAAGGCGGCGGATGTCGAAGCCTGTGCAGCTTCGTTGTGGGGTGCCGTATGCAGCAGAACTCACGAGAGCTTGTGTTTCTATCATCATCGGACGAAGTCCTTCAACCATAGAAGCGATAGCGATACCGCTGACATCCTCATCACGTTGAGAGAGCAAAATCTCACTTGGATTACTAACTTCACGTAAGCCATTGGCATTCATCTCAAAAATGCCAAGTTCAGATGAAGAACCAAAACGATTCTTTACAGTACGAAGTATTCGGAATCCGTAATGACGATCGCCTTCAAACTGTATCACAGTATCTACTATATGTTCAAGTATTTTAGGACCTGCGATGCTGCCATCCTTGGTAATATGACCTATAAGAAATGTAGGCACATGATATTTCTTTGCCATTTTATTCATTTCGGCGGCAGTCTCTCTGATCTGGCTTATACTACCTGCTGTCGCATCCACAGAGGGAGATGCTAGAGTCTGTACCGAATCTATGATTACAATATCAGGTTTTATCACATCGAAATGTTTTATGATATTGTCGGTATTAGTCTCTGTAAGAATAAAACAATTATCATTTTTAACTCCAATTCTGTCTGCGCGCATTTTAATTTGTTGAGCACTTTCTTCTCCTGAGACATAAAGTACTTTCTGAGACTTGATATTAAGAGCGACTTGTAACAACAATGTAGATTTTCCTATACCGGGTTCACCGCCGAGCAACACGATAGATCCTGGCACCAAGCCACCACCGAGCACCCTATTGAGTTCCTCACATTTTAAATCAATACGAGTTTCTTTAGCACTAGTGACATTCTGGACAAGAACAGGTTCAGAAGCGATCTCAAGTAGATTCTTATTAGTAATATTGTTGTTTTTGCCAACTATGACGCTCTCTTCCACATAAGTATTCCATGCTCCACATCCAGGGCAATGTCCTATCCATTTAGGAGATTCGTTACCGCAATTACTACAAAAAAAGATTGTTTTAGTCTTAGCCATAACATCATAATTTTACAATACAAAAATAAAAATACTTGTTATACCATATCGTAAATTATATTATTTTTGTACAAATTTTTTGTAGAAAATTAAAATGTGTTAAATATGAGGAAAGTTTACTTTTTCTTAATCTTCCTCTTAGGGGTTAGTATATCCCTAAGGGCGCAAGACATTAATGTTTCCGGTATTGTAACATCATCGGAGGATGGTTATGGATTACCGGGTGTTACTATTCTAGTTAAGGGTACAAGTAATGGTACCGTCACAGGTCTTGACGGAGATTATACCATTGTAGCCAATGCACACGATACATTGACATTCTCTTACGTCGGTTATCAGACTCAGGACATAGCCGTCGGCGGAAGAAACAAAATTGATGTCGTAATGAGTACTGACGCTATGATGTTGGATAACGTTGTTGTCACAGCCTTAGGTATCAAACGTCAGAAAAGAGAGTTAGGTTATGCCACTGAAGACATCAGCGGTGAGGACTTGACTCGTTCTGGTAGCGACAACGTAATCAACTCATTGAGCGGACGTGCTGCCGGTGTTCAGATCATCACCAGCGATGGTGTCGCAGGAGGATCTTCTCGTATCGTCATACGCGGCAACAACAGTATCTTTGGTGACAACCAGCCTCTTATTGTTGTTGACGGAGTTCCAATGACTAACGAGGGCGGTGTCACTGGATGGGGCGGCGGTCAAGACTGGGGTACTGCTCTGAACAATATCAACCAAGAAGATATTGAAGACCTCAACATTTTGAAAGGTCCTACCGCAGCGGCTCTTTATGGCTCAAGAGGCGGTAACGGTGTTGTCCTTATCACAACAAAGAAAGGTAAGAAACAGCAAGGTTTAGGTATCAATTTCTCATCAACATACAAATTGACAACACCTTATGGTTATCGTGATGTACAAAACAAATACGGTGCAGGTGGTCCTGTATCTTTCATGACACCGACATTAACACAAGATGCGAATGGAAATTACATCTACAACGGCAACTATCAGTCGGACAACGGTCCTGAAGGTGAACCGACAAACACCACATTCGGTTATTACGGCGGAGCAGTATCATGGGGTCCTGTCATGGACGGAACCAATATGATCTGGTGGGACAGTTCATATAGAGACTATTCACCACAACCGGACAACCTAAGCATGTTGTACAAAAACGCTCATTCGTTCATCAACAACATCTCTTTCCAAAATGCCGGCGACTTCGGTTCTATCAGAGTCTCTGTCACCGACGACCGCTCCGATGCTATCATCGACAACTGTAACTTAAGTCAGACTACATTCAACGTCGGTTCCGTATTGAACGTATCTGAAAAGATAAAAGCCGATGTCTCTTTTACATATTTCGATTATCACCGTCTTAACTCTCCTATACTCGGTGAATCATACAGCAACTTCAACAAAGGTCTTCTCTACAGCTGGCCTAGAAGTTGGCAAGGCATAGAGTCGATGGAATATGAACAAGCCGATGGAACAATGACAGAATGGGGCAACTATCCTTTCCAATATATCAATGCCAACACATTCTGGAGTTTCTATAACAACAACACGACTCTCGACCGTGACAAAGCTTACGGTTCCTTACGTCTCACATACGACATCACCGATTGGTTGACATTGGCCGGTAAAGCTGCTCTCGACTTCAGTCTAGACCAATATGAAACAAGAAACAAAGCCACTACTGTCGATGGTATGACAGGAGGTTATTACAAACAGAATCTTTCAAGAGACTACACTCTTGATGCTGACTTCCTCTTGACAGCTCATAAAGATTATATCTTCGGAACATTAATCAACGCACGTCTCTCATTCGGTGGAGAACGTTATTACAGAAACATGTATGGCATGTGGGCTAGCACAGGCGAATGGGCATTCCCTGATCTATACACATTCTACAATTACCTCAGCGGAGGTTCAAATCCTATCACAACAAACATGCTCCCGGGAGAGTCTCGTTACGAAAAACAAGTTAACTCATTATACGGTTTCTTGAACTTATCATATAGAAACTATCTCTTCTTGGACTTGACAGGAAGAAACGACTGGTCATCAACATTGCCAATGGACAACAATAGTTATTTCTATCCATCCGCAACATTGAGTTTCATTCTGACAGAAGCATTCAAAATTAACTGGGGTCCTATCAGTTTCTTGAAGATAAGAGGTTCCGCCGCTATGACAGCTAGCGATGACAATCCTTACCAATTAGACTTCACATACAATACAGGTTCTTTCGGCGGACAGTTAATGTCAACTCTCCCGACACAAGTCCCTCCTTTGCAATTGAAACCACAACGTCAACGTTCCTACGAAATCGGTATTGACTTCGGTTTATGGGATAAAGTCAACATGGACTTCACATATTACGACATCTACTCATGGGATCAGATCTTAGCTTCTCCAATGGCGGTGTCATCTGGTTCAAGCAGCGCACGTATCAACACCGGTGTCGTTACAAACAAAGGTATAGAAGCTATCATCAATTATAATGTATTTCAAAAACCTAACAGCTATCTCCAAATCGGTTTGAACTTTGCTAGAAACACCAACCGCATCGTTGACTTAGGAGGTGCCGACATGTATATCTTGTCAGAAGTCTGGGGATCTAACGGTCCTGCTATAGCTGTTCAAGAAGGTGAAGAATATGGAACCATATACGGTTGGGATTACGTCTATACTATGGAAACAGCCGACGGAACAGTTGTTGGTCCTTTCTATGATAGCAACGGCAATCCTCTTCCTCTTATCAACGAGGATGGTACCGAATATCTTAAAACTAACCAACGTGTTCCTGTAGGCAACTGCGCTCCTTTGGTAACAGGCGGTCTTAACCTCAAATACAACTACAAAAACTTCTCGTTATATGCTTTGATAGATGCAAAATTAGGAGGACAAATATACTGCGGTTCATACGTCATCGCAATGCAAACAGGTCAAAGTCCTGAAACCATGTATGAACGTGAAGGTAACGGACTCCCTCTTTATGATGAAGAAGGCAATTTCTTAGGTAATTACGGTGTCGTACTTCCTGGTGTTTACGTAGATCCTGAAACAGGCGTGGCAACAGAAAACGAAGAGGTAGTACATTATTATTACAATTATATGCCTAACTTCGGAGGATGGGGTAATTACCTCTCAACACCTGGTATCTTGAACAACACTTGGATCAAGATGCGTGAGATAACACTCAGCTATAACTTCCCAAGCAGAATCATCGAAAAACTTAAAGTGTTCCAAAACGCTTCCATCTCTGTGACTGGCCGCGACTTGTTCTATTTCTACAAATCATTGCCAGATAATATCAACCCTGAAGGAACTCTAGGAACAGGTAACTCTCAAGGTCTCGAATACGGTTCATTCCCAATGACACGCTCATTTATATTCTCACTCAGATTCGGTCTTTAATTAATGGAAGGAGAAAAATCATGAAAAAGAACATATTAAATTTCAAAAAAATATTGCTTGCATCAGCAGCATCACTCATTCTAGTTTTCGGTTCTTGTACCAAAGGTTTTGAAGAAATGAATAAAAACCCTATGAGCCCGACAGGTACTGACATAGGACCTCTCTTCAACGGAGTCGTCAGCAGCCTCTGCTGGACTTGGGATGAACAGTTTTATCTCAACAACGAGATCTTCTATCCTGAGTCAGAACTCGGTGCTTTGATCTCAGAATCATGGGGTAACTATAGCATCGGTGTCGATGCCGTATGGAACAATTATTATCTGGCTTTGGCTAACATACATGATATCGACAAACGTCTCGATGAGATGTGTACCTCAACAGGCGACAACGAAATCGATGATAAAGTAAGAGCTCAACTTACAGTCATAGAAGCATACAAAACTTTCAAAGTGACAGATATGTTCGGCGACATCCCTTATTCAGAAGCCGGCTATATCTGGTACGATACAGAAGCTAACAGAAAACCTAAATACGATACTCAAGAATCTATCTACAAGACATTATTGGAAGAATTAATATGGGCAAGAAACATCCTGAATAGCGGTTCTAATATAACTGAACTCGGTAACCAATATTATTCTCTAGGAGCATACGATGTGTTGTATAAAAACGATTATCTCAAATGGGCTAAGATCGCCAACTCTTTAATCTTACGTCATGGCATGAGAATGTATCATAAAGATCCAACTTTCGCTGAACCTATCTTGCAAGAAGCATTCAACGAACCTGTCATCGATGATTATATGTATAACGGCAACGGAGCTTTCGCTTTATGGCCTATAAACGTAAGTCAGTTCGGCGACCAAGGATGGTCATTCCGTGAACATAAGAATCTAAGAATGGGTGAGACCGTCTTCGCACAGATGTCAAAAGAAACAGACTCTATCGACAATGCTATCTTCGACCCAAGAGTTTTCGTATTCTTCGATACCAACAATAAGACTGCCGACTATCCTGAAGGCGCATGGAGAGCTTTCCCACAAATAAGAGATGAAAACACTCCTATTGAAGGTGGCTCGCCTTATTCTTCAGCACGCGACAAAAATTATGCCTTCAAGGGCCCTGCCTGTTTGTATTCACCATTCAACTTCTATCTCATCCGAGACCACGTTTTCGTACCTCAAATCATGATGAGCCCCGCTGAGGTTTGCTTCATAAAAGCTGAAATGATGGTTAAAGGAATCGTACCAGGCGGACTCGGAATGGCAGTAGAAGAACTCATAAGAAATGGTATCAAGAACTCTTATTATATGTGGTTACAACTTCCAATATACGGAACAGACGCTACATATAAATATATATACCCGGAACTTCAAGCTATTCTGGATGGCGGAGACATATGGTCTATCTCTGATTCTTACGCATCTCAAGTCATGAATGAGATGATGTATCTCAACTACGACTTCATGTATGATGAAACAGCTTACCTGGAATTCATCTACCAACAACGCTGGTTGGATTTGTTCCGCCAACCTAATGAAGCATGGAGCCTCGCCAGACGTACATTCATGACACCTACTACCATAGATCACCAAAAACTCGTAACATACAGATTACCTTATCCTCAATCAGAAGTGACTTATAACTATGACAATTATAATGAACAAATCAGAAAGATGAGTCATGGCGATACAAGAGAAACCAAGGTATGGTGGATGGAAGAAAATTAATTAACTTAATAATTACCAAAATGAAAAGATTATTTTTAACATTATCATTATTGTTGTGTTTAACGATGGTTAAAGCACAAGTGGAATACCTTATTGACTTTAACAACTACACTACAGGTACTCAATGTCTTAACGGACAAGACAACTGGGTGACACATTATCAAACTGCAGGTTCATCACAAGACTTCGACGTTGATTACAATTGCGATGAGTTGTTATCACCAGATGAAAGTATAGCAATCTTCTACCCTTACGGAGGTCCTGGCGTTGGAAGAACCGCAACACGTAAAGCTACCGGCAATTTCGATTTTAACTTCCAGAATGGAGGTATCATCGATCTGGAATTCGACATCTTTCCTGCATGGTGGGGCGACTATGTTGGTGTCGGCTACGATGCCGACGGTGATGGCAACATTCTTCAAGGTATGACAGATGGCGATGGCGGCGTATTTCTCCGTGTTGCCGGCAGCGAAAACGATAATCATCCCAATATCATGCTCCCAGACGGAACCAATATCCTCATCTCAAACTTCAGACAAGAAGGCTGGGCCAGATATAAAATGTCATTCGACTTCTCCGCCTACGACGGAGCTGGATCTTTGACAGTTTTCGTTAAAACCTTCGATAACACATGGAGCGAATGGACACAGTTAGCTGAAGCTACAGAACTTAATATGGGCATGACTCCAGGTTCAGGTGACATGCGCGACTATGAAGTGTGGGACGGCATCTTCTTCCACTGCCAAGGTGGAACCGGAGGATTCGACAATCTCCTCGTTCGCCAAATGCCTGAAGGTAATATGCAATATATCAATATGGTTGATATCCCAAAACAACTGACTATCAACGAACCTTATACCTTAGAAGCTACCGCAACATCTGGCCTCCCTGTATCTTTCGAAATGATTAGCGGCCCTGCTACTATCGAAGGTAATACCTTGACATTGACAGGTGAAACCGGTACTGTTTCTTTGAAAGCTACACAAGCAGGTAACGATGAATGGCTTCCCGCTCCTGATGTCGTAAAAACTTTCGAGGTTATCGACCCTATGGCTTACTCAACAGATATTACAATACGTCGTCCTTACGACCAAACCAACGTTTATCTTCCTGAGCTAAGACCTATAGTCCTTAACGTCAGCCTACAGGTAGAACATGCCGATGCCCTTCATTTTGAAGAAGTTAAATGTTCTATCAACGGTGAAGACTCCTATCTTATTACAGACTATCCTGACGACCCTGAAAATGGCTATTTCTACTGCTATTGGATGCCTGCTCAATATGGTGAACATAATATGACCGTCTCCGTTACAACAACAGGTGGTAATGTCACAACAAAATCTTCATCATTCACCATCACAAACGAATATGACGACTTAAACGTTGTTACTCTCAACGGTGACCTCATCTGCACACCTTCTATTCACTCTGCTGTTGGAGAATATGTTATGCCAACTCACGTAGGCGCATTCAATATGATTACAGCTCATTACGACCACAATTGTGTTAACGGCAACTGCGATACTTACGACCGTGTCGGTGGTGTTAAAGTTAGAAATTATAGAGGTGAATGGATGGAACTCTTCCGTTATATCACACCTTTCGGCGTTCAATGTGAAGATAATTTAGATGTTACAGACTACTCTTCTGTACTTCAGGGATTGGTAGAATTCGAACTATATTTTGAATCTTGGAATGGCGATGGCTTCAATCCTATACTCACTTTCGAGATGACAAAAGGTGCTCCTGAATATCTCTACTCTAACGTTGACGAAATTTGGTTTGACATTTACTCATTCGGTGATTATGCCAACCAACAACCTGTCCCTGACGTTGATTATACCTTCTCACCAAATACCCAAGCAGCTAAATTAAAACTCATCACTACAGGCCACAACTGGAGCAGTTATTCAAATGGCGGTAATTCTTATAACACAGGTAATGCCGCTGAGTTCTATGAAGCTACTCACGGAGTTAAAATCAACGACCAAGCTGAATTCGAACAACACTTATGGAGAACATGTAACCCTAACCCTTCTGGATGCCAACCTCAAAACGGCACTTGGACATACAACCGCTCCGGATGGTGCCCAGGAAGTATCGCAATGGTCTGGGATTTCGACCTCAGCGAACACATCAACGATGGCTGCATCAATATCTTCTACGAATTAGATCCTACTTATATTGACGAATGCCATCCTAACTATCCTGACTGTATCGATGGTCAAAATTCATGTCCTCAATGCGACATGCCTGATAATCCAGTTCTAAGAGTATCCGGTAAAGTAGTTAGTTATAGCAATAACGTAAATGTTTTGACAGACGCTCCTGCTATCATCGACCAAGCCACATTTAACGTTGATATTTATCCTAACCCCGCTCAACATAATCTTAACTTCTCATCAGATTATGAAAATGGCAAATTGAGCGTTCTTATCCTTAATGCACAAGGTCAAGAAGTTAAGAAATTTGCTTTCAGCGGAAGCAGAACAATAGACGTATCAGAACTCCCAAGCGGTGTTTACTTCGTCAGAATATTAGGTGGGACAATGATAACAAAGAAGATCGTTATCAAATAATCATCTAAATATTATCAATAAAAAAAATCCCGGGCTCAACAATTAGCCCGGGATTTTTTATTAAATATCGTTTATCAATAAACTTTCAATTTATCACCGGTCTGTTGAATAATTGCTCTGTAGAAATCATCGCTGAATTTTGGTTGTTCAACTTTAGGTGCATAATATTTGTAGTTCTCTGGAGTTGGCTGCGCAGTCTTGATATTGCCATCCATGTATTTTACAAATAAATATTTATAAAACTCTCTCCAGTCGGCTGTCAATCTCTCAGCCTCTTTGCTCGAGAATGCTGTAAGATATTCAATAGCTTTGTTAGGATCTTCCTGATATAGTTCCGCAGCCTTTGCATCTACTTCCGCTAAACCATCAGCCCAAGCTGTTTCGTATGCTGCCTGACGTTCTGCTATCTCTGGATGTATATAATCGTATTTTGTATAAGCCCAGTTCGTTACTTGGTTGAAGACCCAGAATGCTGCTGTTTCTGAGTATTCCATAATATCGCCATTACCCTCTCTAAAGCAAAGAGGTATCTCTGTCATACATGTGTACATAGGACAATATACTGTACTTGCTGCATCATCAACACCAAACCATATAATACCGCCTATTTCGGCTATGGTATTAGGACGACATTGTGCTACGAAAGAGAATCCGGTCTGTTGTGTTGCCGTTGCACGTTCATGAACATATTCAACGCCATCAACTTCCCAGCCCATTGGACGTGGTCTGTATGGACAATGGAAAGGTCCACCACCAATATCTTGAGTCATGTCGAGTTCTGTACCTTCTAAATGATCACGCATAAATGCCATCATATCCAAAACACTGACTTTTTCATTAGGCTTAACCCATAAAGGCATTCTGTTTGTTGGGAAATTCTCAGGTGTTTGTGGTTCACCACTGATATAAGGTTTAGCACGATTAATGTTTCTTCCTGTAGCATAGTCCCAATATTGATCCATTCCATCGACAACTTGATTAAACATAGCCCATACACGGATTTCGCAAGCACGGGCGCCACTGAAATCTACAGGCGCATAAACATCTGAGAATGAGAATAATCCATCAGGACCAGCATATAAATTATTCTTCTTCGCAAAAGAAATCACATCTTCCGAATAAATACAGTCAATGTTAGGATTCTTCAAAAGTTTGTCGATATTTTTTGATGTGATACTATTCTTATTTTTCTTCGTTGCCAAAGGAAAAGTAGTGATACGAGCTTGGTTTGCATGAGCACTAACATAACCATCAGGGATGCGAAGAGCTACCCATACAGCACCTTTTTCTTGACCTTTACCAATGAGTTCCATAATCCAGACCTCGTTAGGATCCGCAATTGAGAATGACTCACCACTACTCATATAACCGTATGTTGAAACCAATTCCGCCATTGTTTTGATAGCTTCACGAGCTGTCTTGCTACGTTGCAATGTGATGTAAATCAAACTACCGTAATCGATCAAACCATCAGGATTCTCGAGATTTGGCAAACCTCCGTATGTAGTCTCTCCAATGGCAAGTTGCCATTCATTCATATTACCTACTACATTATAAGTATGAGCCACTTCAGGGATACTACCTAGATATCTTCCTGAGTCCCAGTCAAAGATCTCTCTCACAGCTCCTTCCGGATGATCTGCTGCAGGATAATAATACAATTCACCATAAAGAACATGTGAATCAGCAGCGTATGAAATCATCGAAGATCCATCTGCTGAAGCTCCTGGTGTAATTAAAAAGTTTGTACATGCTTGTGCAGGTTTCATATATGAAACTAGGCACATCATAATCAATAATGTCAAAAATCTTTTCATACTAATTGTGTTTAAAATGTTTATCTATTATTACAATATCTCTCTAATATCTTTCTCATCAATCTCAAGTTGTCGCCTCATGACTTCCAGATTTTCAAATATACGCTCGTCTCTTATCCTTTTCACAAAACGTATCTTAACGGTCTTATCATACAGATTTCCTTCAAAATCAAAGACATGCACTTCTATACTCTCTACTCTATCATTATTAATTGTAGGTTTCGTTCCAATATATGTCATTGATTTATATGATTTTCCATCGAAGTCGATGTATGTTGCATAAACTCCGGGAGTTTCAATGAGACGAAACTCCTTGTTAACTTCCAAATTTGCTGTCGGGAAACCAATCTCTCGACCAATTTTCTTACCTCCAACAACTTTTCCAATATAAGCAAATTGATAACCCAAAAGCTGATTTGCATGCTCTACATTGCCCTGTTGTAAAGAATGACGTATTTTTGTAGAACTTACAGCTATATTCTCAACGTCCTGAGCAGGAATACGTTGTACCTTAAAACGATACATATTGCCTAAGTCGTACAGCAAATTAAAATCACCCATTCTGTTCTTTCCAAAATGATGATCATATCCTATCACTATCTTCACCGGTGCAATTTTATCGATGACATAATCACGAATAAAACTCTCTGATGAGATACGTGAAAACTCCTTTGTAAAATTTACTATAATGAGATTATCAATACCTAGATCGTCGAGATGTTTAATCTTTTCTTCTTGAGTTGTGATAAAACGAAGATTAGCGCTGTCAATATTTAAGACCTGACGAGGATGAGGATAGAAAGTAATCACTACCGTCTCTCCTCCAATCTCTTTGGCAGTCTTAACCATATCTTTCAGAATAGCTTGATGCCCAAGATGCACTCCATCGAAAGTACCTATTGTTACTATGGCATTGCTTACCTTTTTATATTCTAAAAAATTATTATATATTTTCATTTGATAAAATTCTCAATAACATATTTTGCTATCTGCACAGCATTCGTAGCAGCACCCTTTCTGATATTATCGGAAACGACCCATAGATTCAGTCCTTTCTCAATACTGAAGTCTCTTCTTATTCTACCAACAAACACCTCGTCCTTATCATACGACATCAATGGCGTAGGATAGATATTCTCATCAATATTATCATAAACCTCTACACCTGGAGTCGATGACAAGATACCTTTAACATCATCTATATCATATTGTTGTGCAAATTGAACATTAACACTTTCCGAATGTCCGCCATAAACAGGAACCCGTACCACAGTAGCAGTAACAGCAATATCAGAATGCAAGATCTTGTTAGTCTCAAACACAAGTTTCTCTTCCTCAGCAGTATAAGCATTATCGGAGAAGTTCCCTCCATGTGGTATCACATTCTCGTGAATCTGATAAGGATATGCCGGATTATCACAACGCTCACCTCTCTGTTCCGCACTCAGCTGGTTCAAACCCTTATGACCACTTCCACTCACCGACTGATAAGTAGAAATAACCAAACGTTTCACATCATATTTCTTATGTAAAGGCGCAACCGCCATCAACATACATATCGTCGTACAATTAGGATTCGCTATAATATGGCTATCAGCACTTATGTCAGAAGCATTGATCTCCGGTATTACTAATGGAATATCGCTATGCTTACGCCATGCAGAGCTGTTATCAATAACGTATGTACCTTTCCCCGCAAACCTCTCCGCATATAGTAACGAGACTTCGGCTCCCGCAGAAAAAATCGCTATGTCAGGATTACTCTCAATAGCATCCTCTATACTCACAACCGTCAATTCCCTCCCATCAAAATTTATCTTCTTTCCTATAGACTTCTCCGAGGCAGCAACTACCATCTCGTCAATATGCAAATCTTGCTCCACCAAAACTTGTAAAATCTTCTGTCCTACCAAACCCGTAGCTCCTATAACAGCAACCTTCATCTCTTAATTATTATTAACTTATTATTTCTTTTTTCCCATTTTATTCCCTATTTTTTAACACTTTTTATGACAAAAGTTAAAAATAGTTAAAAATCAACAACTTATAAAAATATTTTGTACTTTTACCTGCAAATATACAATTATTTTGCGAATTTTATATGCCAAAAACTCAAAAACATTATTGTTATGAAGTCAAATAAACTTACCTTATTAATAACGGCTTTTCTATTATGCCATTATTCTTTTTGCAATAACACCAAACTTTTCACTAATAATCACATCCATAAAAGTGAAAAATTCTCCGATAGTATTATTATAAACGAAATATTGTTTAATCCAATCTCTCCTGGCGTAGATTATATCGAACTGTATAATAACTCCATTAACGAAATCGACATTTGTAATTACTCTATTGGAAGAATCAGAGAATCATTTCCCAATCCTCCCGACACCTCTCTTAAAGTAATTTGCTCAGAATCATACATATTGCCTCCTAAGTCTTATGTATTACTCTCAACAAATAGCGAAATGGTCAGTTATCAGTATGTTTGTTCCTCCGATAATTTTCTTGAGATGAAATCCTTCCCTTCTCTCCCAAACGACGAGGCTATGGTAATACTCTGCAACCAACATAAAGATATTATTGACGAGATGTATTACTCCGATAAAATGCACCACGATCTTCTTATAGAAACTAAGGGCGTCGCTTTAGAACGTATCTCCTTCGACAATTCTTCACTAGATCGAAACAATTGGACATCAGCATCATACACTACAAATTACGGTACCCCTGGATACAGAAATTCCATGGCCGTAGATCTTCTTGAAGAAAAAATAATGAATGAAATAAATATTATTCCTGAGATATTTTCTCCTAACGGAGATGGTCGTGATGATATTTGTAGTATCAATTATATGTTTGATAAAAACGGATATAATATGAATATTAAGATCTTTAACTCTAAAGGCATTTTTGTCAAAAACCTGCTTAACAATAGTTTAATAGATAATAAAGGTAGCATAACATGGAATGGAGGCGATGACAATAACCGCATCCTTGATCCGGGTATCTACATCATTCAAGCCGAGATCTTCGACTTGAACGGATATGTGAAAAGAATGAGGAAAGTAGTAGTGATAGCACCTTAAAATACTACTTCTTCATTCTTTTCACCACCGCAACATATATTAAAAGTATCACATTCATCAACAAGGCATAAATGATAGCTGGTATAGCCATTTCACCACTATTAAAAATAAAAGGAGAACTTGCGATAGCAATCGCTTGAGCAGCATTCTGCATACCAACCTCTATAACAATTGTTCTACGCACTGCCTTACCCGATTTCGTAAACCTAGACAATAAGGAACTGCACAACATGGCCGATAATATCAATATCGCTACCGTTACACCTAAAACAGCAAAATTATCTTTTATCTCTTGTGTGTACTGCAAAAAGAAAATCAAAGCTAATGTCATAAGAGCAGGGAACGCCAATTTCCCTAAAACCCTATTTGTCTTATTAGCCGCTTCAGGATATAAACGACGAAATAGTATTCCCACTAATAATGGTACAAAAAGTAATACTATATTTTGCATTATCAGTCTTCCAAAAGGGAGATGAATATCTATACCACTTTGTTCTGATACAAACCCTGATACGAATTCCATGATAATGGGTATTGTAAACATTGTAATAATGCTACTTATAGCTGTCAAAGTTACCGACAAGGCAACATCTCCTTTTGCGAGCATAGAAAAAACATTAGATGAACTTCCTCCGGGACAACATGCTATCAATACCAATCCCATAAAATAAACAGCAGGAAGTTTTAAGAAATAAGCCAATGCAAAGGCTATTATAGGCAATAATACTATCTGTCCTATCATTCCGACTATTACTGCTTGCGGGTTACGAGCCACATTGGTAAAAGACTCTTTGTTTAAATCTGTGCCCAGTAAAAACATCAGGACAATCAGAATAGGCATCACTATCCAGATCATAAATTAAATCCAAATATAAAGACGCATCATCAAGTGATACGTCTTAGCATTAATTTTCAATTTTCAACTTTTAATTTTCAATTATAATCAATCGGCTAGTACAAGTATTTTATTATTCAACACCTCTACCACACCACCATTTATTTCAAAAAATTGAAAATCATTGGCTTTTCCAACTTTAACACGTCCTTTCTTCAGGGCGGCAATCATAGGAGCATGATTATTCAATATTTCAAACAGACCATCACTGCCTGGTAGTTGTATCAGGTCGGCTTCGCCTTCAAAGATACGTTTATCCGGTGTTATAATCTCTAATTTCATAATCATTGTTCTGCCAATAGTTTCTTACCCTTTTCTATTGCTTCTTCGATAGTACCTACCATCATGAAAGCTGCTTCAGGATATTGATCTACCTCGCCATCCATAATCATATTAAAACCTTTGATAGTATCTTCTATGCTTACGAACTTACCTTGCATACCTGTGAATTGCTCTGCCACAAAGAATGGTTGTGACAAAAATCTTTGTACACGTCTTGCGCGGTTAACAGTAAGCTTATCCTCTTCAGACAATTCATCCATACCGAGAATAGCGATAATATCTTGAAGGTCTTTATAACGTTGAAGAATATTTTTAACACGTTGTGCCGTATTATAATGATCTTCTCCTACGATATTTGGAGCTAATATTCTGGATGTCGATTCCAATGGATCAACTGCAGGATAAATACCCAATTCCGAGATCTTACGGCTCAAAACTGTTGTAGCATCCAAGTGAGCGAATGTTGTTGCAGGAGCAGGGTCGGTCAAGTCGTCGGCTGGCACATAAACAGCCTGCACAGAGGTGATAGAACCACTCTTTGTTGAGGTGATTCTTTCTTGCATCAAACCCATTTCCGATGCCAACGTAGGCTGATAACCTACAGCTGAAGGCATACGACCTAACAATGCCGACACCTCAGAACCCGCTTGCGTAAAACGGAAGATATTGTCGATGAAAAGCAATATATCACGACCTTCTGTCTCACCATCACCATCACGGAAATACTCCGCCATGGTAAGACCACTTAAAGCCACGCGAGCACGTGCTCCAGGAGGCTCATTCATCTGACCAAATACCAAAGTGGCCTGAGACTTCTCAAGTTCTTTATAATCAACTTTATCAAGATCCCAGTTACCTTTCTCCATGGTCTTCATGAACTCATCACCATATTTAATAACTCCAGACTCTAACATCTCTCTCAATAAGTCGTTACCCTCACGTGTACGTTCTCCAACACCGGCAAAAACAGACATACCAGAATACGACTTGGCGATATTATTAATCAACTCCATGATAAGAACGGTCTTACCAACACCAGCTCCACCAAACAAGCCAATCTTACCACCTTTAGCATATGGCTCAATCAAGTCAATAACCTTAATACCTGTAAAAAGCACCTCCTGCTTTGTAGATAAGTTCTCAAACTTAGGTGGATCACGATGGATACTATTGCGTCTTTTAGATTCAACTTTCTTTAGACCATCTATAGAATCGCCAATAACATTGAAAAGACGACCCTTTACCTGTTCACCTGTAGGCATCGATATAGGCGTTCCCAAACAACGAACTTTCATACCTCTACGCAAACCATCCGTAGAATCCATAGCAATTGTACGAACAGTGTTCTCACCTATGTCTTGCTGGACTTCAGTAATTATCTTATCACCATTGCCTCTATCTATCTCAAGAGCATCCATAATATTTGGCAAACTCGACTCATCATCAAATGCGACGTCTATTACAGGACCTATAATCTGTACAATACGACCATATTTCTCTTCGCTCATGACTATTGTTTCTCTAGATTTATTAAAGTGTTTTCAAAAATTTCCACTGGAATATTAACAAATATAAAAATCCTATCGTTATAGCACTATCGGCTATGTTGAAGACAGGACTAAAAAATATTTCACCTCCTAAAAATGGAACCCATTCAGGAAAGGTGAACAAAGGAAAATAAAACATGTCAACAACCTTTCCCTGCATGAAGCCTGCATATCCACCTCCATCAGGGAATAAAGTCGCAACATTTGTAAATGTACTCTCGCTGAATATCTTACCGTAAAAGATACCATCAATTATGTTACCCAATGCACCTGCTGTTATCAACGAGATACCAAATAAAGGACCGAAATTTGTCTTTTTTCTCGTAAGATGAAACATATAGAAAAACAATAGTATTACAGCGGCAATCCTAAAAATTCCCAAAGCCAACTTCCCCCACTGAGCACCGAACTCCCAACCAAACGCCATACCATTGTTCTCCAAAAAATAAATCTGAAACCATTCCCCGAAAACAGAGAAACTCTCTCCTATCGTCATATTCAACTTGACCCAAAACTTCAAGATCTGGTCAAGCAAAACGACAATCAATATTACAATAAGAGGTTTTTTCATTTATTCTTTTGTCCCATTTTTGCCTCAACACTAAGGGTAGCATGTGGCACAGCACGCAATCTCTCTTTAGGAATCAACTTGCCTGTCACACGACAAACCCCGTATGTCTTGTTTTCTATACGTATTAAAGCATTCTCTAAATTCTGTATATACTTGTATTGACGAGCCGCTAACTGACCATTCTCCTCCTTCGACAAAACATTGGAGCCTTCCTCCAAAATCTTAAAAGTCGGAGCTGTGTCTTCTGCATTATCACCTCCGGAAACATTCTCATTTAACATCTCCAAATCCTGACGAGCTCTAGCCAATCTTTCTAAAATAAGCTCTCTGAATTCCGCTAACTCCTCGTCTGAATATCTTACCCTATCCTGATTTCTATTATTGTCTTCCATATCTCTTAAGTTGAATTAAACTTATATTTCGCCGTCAAAGTTAATAATAAATGCTCAATAATACAAGAAAAACTTTCTTATGCCTTACAAATTTTTATCTTGACATTTATACCATCAATAAGCTCGATAGCTTCAACATCATCACCTAATTTATCCAAAACCTCAAGCTTTGCTAATGTTTCCGAACAGATATATGGTTCAAACTTCTCTAAAACCTTAACAATATTTCCCTCCTTCTCTATGGATAAAATAATATGATCCGTCACCTCAAAACCACTGTCTTTACGCATATTTTGGATTCTGTTGATGATTTCTCTCGCCAAACCTTCTTCAGCCAACTCAGAAGTGATGGTGATGTCTAAAGCAACTGTAGAATCATCTTGCGTTGCAACAGCCCATCCCGGAATGTCTTCCGTTGTGATGATAGCGTCATCAAGTTCGAGATGCAGCTCTTGTCCGTCTAAGGTGATGTCCAAATAACCTACGTTTTCAAATGTCCTGATTGTCTCTTGCTCAATCTCAGCGAAGAACTGTGTTATCTGTTTTATCATCTTGCCATAACGACGTCCTAAGTTTCTGAGATTTGGTTTTACCTTCTTGACCAAGATGTTCTTGTCGGCTGTCAGATATTCTATCTCCTTGACGTTGACTTCAGAAAGAATGAGCTGCTCAACCATCTTGAATTGCTCGAGTTCTTTTTCCGACTTGACAGGAATCATAATCTTTGATAATGGCTGACGAACACGGATGTTGGCTTTCTTTCTCAACGACAATACCATTGATGAAGCGAGTTGTGCCATCTCCATTCTTTCTTCCAAGTCTTTATGGATCAATTCCTTGTTAGCGACAGGGAAGTCGGTGAGATGTACTGATTCTGCAGCCTCGCGACCTGTTGCTGCGTTCAAGTCTTGATACAAACGCTCTGAGAAGAATGGTGCGATAGGACTTGAAATCTTTGCCAAGACATTCAAACAGGTGTATAAAGTCTGATATGCCGATGTCTTGTCTGCCGTGACATCACTCTTCCAGAAACGACGGCGTGAGAGACGTACATACCAGTTGCTCAAGTGTGCATCAACGAATTCCGCTATGGCACGGCCGGCTTTTGTTGGCTCGTAGTTCTGATAATCTTCATTGACTTCTTCAATCAAAGAGTTCAATTCTGATAAGATCCATCTGTCTATTTCCGGGCGTTCTTCGTAAGGTATCTCTGCTTCTGAGAAGTCGAATTTATCGATATTGGCATACAATGCGAAGAATGCGTATGTATTATATAATGTTCCGAAGAATTTACGGCGTACTTCATCAACGCCTTCTTCGTCAAACTTGAGGTTGTCCCATGGTTGTGAGTTTGTTATCATGTACCAACGTACTGCGTCGGCACCGTATTTTTCTATCGCTTCAAATGGATCGACGGCGTTGCCGAGACGTTTCGACATCTTGTTGCCGTTCTTGTCCAGGACCAAACCGTTAGAGATAACTGTCTTGTAAGATACGGAATCTGAAATCATTGTGGCGATGGCGTGTAATGTGAAGAACCAACCACGTGTTTGGTCAACGCCTTCTGCTATGAAGTCTGCCGGGAAAGTCTCGTCATTGAGTTTGCCTTCTTCACCCATATAATGGATCTGCGCGTAAGGCATTGCTCCTGAATCGAACCATACGTCGATGAGGTCTGGCTCGCGGAACATCTTTCTTCCGTCTGATGAAACTAATATTACGTTGTCGATATAAGGTCTATGTAAGTCGAAGCTGTTATAATCTTCCGAAGCGTATGGGTTTTCTGTCATGAAACCTGCTTTCACCGACTCGTCTATTCTCTCGCGGAGTTCAGCTACGCTGCCGATACAAACTTCTTCTGTGCCGTCTTCTGTTCTCCAGATTGGAAGCGGTGTTCCCCAGTAACGTGAACGTGACAAGTTCCAGTCAACTAAGTTTTCCAACCAGTTCCCGAAACGACCGCTACCTGTTGCTTCCGGTTTCCAGTTGATAGTCTTGTTAAGTTCTATCATTCTGTCTTTAAGAGCTGTGCTGCGGATAAACCAACTGTCTAATGGATAGTAGAGAACAGGTTTGTCGGTACGCCAGCAGTGTGGATAGTTGTGAGTATGTTTTTCGCTCTTGAAGAGTTTGCCTTCTTCTTTCAACATAACTACGATATCAACATCCAATGATTTATCTTTCTCAGTCTTTGTTGGATCGAAAGCGTTTTTCACGAACTGACCTGCGTAAGGACGGTATGCTTCAACGTTCATGAAGTTCTTTACGAATTCTTCGTCTAAGTCTTCTATCTTGAAGAACTTGCCGGTCTTGTCAACCATTGGTTGAGCCTTGCCGTCTTTGTCGATCATTTGGAGTGGAGGTATGCCGCTTTGTTTTGCCACGCGGTCGTCATCAGCGCCGAAGGTAGGAGCGATATGGACGATACCGGTACCGTCTTCTGTACTAACGTAGTCGCCGTGGATGACGCGGAATGCGCCTTCGCCTGGATTGACCCAAGGAATGAGTTGCTCATATTCCAAACCTACGAGCTCTTTGCCTTTGCAAGTACCGAGAACTTCGTAAGGAAGTTTCTTGTCGCCGACTTTATAATCTTCGAATGATGGTTTTTCTGCCTCGCTTGGGAAGAACGAACCCATCAATGGAGTTGCTATGACGAAATATGCTGTTTCACCGCTTACTGGATTTACAGATTTCACGAGGTTATAGTCGATGCCGTTGCCGACACACAATGCTGTGTTTGAAGGCAAGGTCCATGGTGTTGTTGTCCATGCAGCGATCTGGATGCTGTTGAAAGGAATGTCAACGCCGAAAGGATTTGCTTTTATTGTTTTTTGTTCGGCTTTGATGCGGAACAGAGCGACGCATGTGAGGTCTTTAACGTCACGGTAGCAACCTGGAATGTTAAGCTCGTGTGAGCTCAGACCTGTACCGGCTGCCGGTGAGTAAGGTTGTATTGTGTAACCTTTATAGAGAAGACCTTTCTTGTAAATCACTGATAGGAGATACCATAAGGTCTCGATATATTCGTTTTTGAATGTGATATAAGGGTCGTCTAAGTTAACCCAGTAACCCATGGTGCGAGTGAGTTCGTCCCACAAGTCTTTATATTTCATGACTTCTTCACGGCAAGCCTTGTTGTATTCATCGACGCTGATTTTCACGCCAATGTCTTCTTTGGTGATGCCGAGTTTCTTTTCAACGCCGAGTTCTACGGGAAGACCGTGAGTATCCCAACCAGCTTTACGAGAGACTCTCTTGCCTTTCAAAGTCTGATAACGGCAGAAGATGTCTTTAATGGTACGTGCCATAACATGATGGATACCTGGAGTTCCGTTTGCTGACGGAGGTCCCTCATAGAATACGTATGCTGGACCGTCTTTACGGTTGTCTAAACTCTTTTGGAAGACATCATTCTCTTCCCAATATTTACGAATCTCTTTGGCTATCTGCGTGAGATTCAAGTTTTTATATTCTCTGTACGAGCCTTTCATATATCAGCAGTTATTTATTTTTTTTAATAAGCGACAAAGATAAGATATTTTCTCATTATAATATAGGTATTTATGAAATAAAATATAAATATTTTTCAACTTTCAGATTTCATTTTTTATTACTTTTGCCGCCATGATTATAGTTGATAATGTAGTAGTGTCTGACGAGTTTATCAATGCTCGTTTTTGTTGCAATCTTGCACGTTGCAAGGGGGAATGCTGTGTTGCCGGAGATGCTGGTGCTCCTCTAGAGCCAGAAGAGGTTGGACTTATCGAAGAATATATCGAAGAGATAAAACCTTTTATGCGTGCGGAAGGCATAGAAGTCATTGAAAATAATGATGTTTATGATTATGACGAAAAAGGCTCCTTGGTCACCCCTTTAGTTAATGACGAGGAATGTGCTTTTGTTTATTTTCACGAGAACGGCACGGCTTTATGTGCTATAGAAAAAGCTTTTCTGGAAGGCAAGATAGATTTTTGGAAACCTATCAGCTGTCATCTATATCCGATACGACTGATAGAGAAAGGAGGCTTCATCCATGTGATGTACCACGAATGGAGCGTATGTGTCCCCGCTAAACGCAAAGGAGAAAAAGATGGCATTCCTTTGTATAAATTCCTGAAAACACCGATGATACGGCGTTTCGGTGAAGATTGGTACGAAAGATTTGAAAAACAGATTAAAGGATAAATATATTTAAAAAGCCTCGGAAATTTGATAATCCCGAGGCTTTTCCATATCAGTTGGCTATGAAGCCAAATATCACAATGGCGACTATCAATGTGAATATCACATTAAATGTCTGTGCCGTAAGGAATGCCTTCAAAGAAGGCGTGTTTTCCTTCGTAAAGATCTCTTTAAATCGTGTCTCTAATCCTATACAAACAAATGCTATCGAGAAGAATATCCCTTGGAAATTCTTTGCTAACGCCTTGTATTTTACCATTACGCCATCAATTTCAACAGCACCTGAGAACCAGATACTGAATATAGCGGATGCTACTATCATACCCAAAACAAATTTAGGAAAACGATGCCATATCATTGTTCCCTTTGTCTCCATAACACTATTAGTATCTCGTACCGACCAGAATAAAGAGATAAAGAATGCAGCAACACCAAGCAATACATTCTGTGATGCCTTAACAATAACAGCTGTATCACCAGCCACATCGCCAAGTATCTCTCCTGAAGCAGCGACAGCTGCTGTTGTATCTATAGTACCACCTATCCACGCACCAGCAACCTGTGCCGCAGCAATTTCATTTGTAGGGAAAATAATAGGAAGCAACCAATTACACAACAATGGCATGATATATAACATAGGTATAGCAACAACCATCACCAAAGAGATAACATAACTGAGTTTCTTCTGATTACCTCTAATGGTTCCGCATGTCGCTATAGCAGCTGAAACACCACAAATACTGACTGAACTAGCTATCATCGTTGACATCTCATCATCTACATTGAAAACCTTACGCGAAATCCAAAATGCGAAATACCAAACACCCAAAACAACTAATAAGGCTTGCGCAAGACCATATGCTCCTGATTTCATTATCTCACCAAAGATAATCGTCGCTCCCAAACATATTATACCTATCTTGATGTAGAACTCACTTTGAACAGCAGGCTTCAACCACTCAGGTACACCAAATACATTGCTGATTATCAATCCAAAAAATACAGCAAACAAAACCGACTCTAAACCATATTCCTTACAGAAAGGAATACTTGCACATAACTGTGCCAGCATTGTCAAAACAAAAATCACCAAGAAAGAAAGGAAAATCCCTTTGACAGGCTTCTTCATGGCTAATGCAGAGATAAGTATCACCAAAAATAGAAAAACAAATGTATATGCAGCATTAAGCCATCCTGTTGCAGTGTCTAATGTCTTAACATTCAACATTTTGATATTTGACATCATCTCTGGGAATAAAGCTATAAAAGCTAAAATCACAAATCCCAGCATTACGATGAGCCACTCCTCATTCAAAAATAGGGCTCTAAGTTTTCTTGTTTTCATTGTAATCAGATTAAATAGTTTAGAATTTTACAGAAAGCTGTGCTTGTAATAAATGACCAAATTCATTATACTTAACTTTGTCTTTCAAAGTATAGTTAAGCAAAAGACGAAGGTTATGCATTGGCCACCAATCAACACCAACCATATAATATGTTGAATTTGTATTTATATCCTCAACATCTTCTCTGAAGAAATCGTAACGTGCTACAGGACGAATCTTATGTGTCTTACCAGTGTTTTTGCATGTGTAATTAAACCAATAACCAGCAGCTACATAAAGACCATCTGAGTTAAGAATGCCGTACCTGCCATTTATATTCATTCCCGTCTTGCCTGTAATATATTCAGAACGAACTACAAGACTCTTGCCTTCATATTTAGCACCTACGGTGAAACGGTCTCTCTCTGCGTCATCATTATAAACTTCTATTTCATCAAGCATATAATTACCATCATAATATGATGCAGCAAGCATCAAACCTTTAACACCAGGACATATCTCAATACTAGCAGCAATATCTTTTTTAGTATTGGCATCCTTCTTGTTCATTCCATTACCATTAAAAACACCCAACTTATATGTGAGGATAGGAATGTCCTTTCCATTATTTTCAAAGCTGAAAAAGTTACCATACAACATCAAACCAACATCACGACCTCCTGAATATGTGGCGACATGACAAACATCACTATAACCTGAAAGTTTACTTATGACCTGTGCGTATTCTATACCTTCCAAAGTGAGCGGCGACTGTGGATTTTCAAATGTAAAAGGAATCTTAAACTGACCAGCTTGTATATTGAAATATTTTGCCAGTTTTATCTTTACAAAACCATCAACCATCTTAGGACTTACGGCAAAGTCACTCTGAAGACGAAATTCTAAATAAGGATTAATATTGCCTTTTATGTCTAAACGAGCTCGTCGTACGTTAAAAGTATTCATATCTACAACGACTTCTTCCCCGTTCATCTGTTGTTCATAATCATATTGAATGTTCATCCATCCACCAATAGACAAATAATCACCTATTAAGGATTTCTTGGACTCTTGAGCATTAAGTGATGATAATCCAAATAACAACATTATCATCACAAAAAGTAAAGATTTTCTTCTCATTTTTCAAAATTTTTAAATTAATCGACGGCAAATATAGACAAAATAGTAAACCGTTTTACTATTCTTATGATTTTTTTTTACAAAAAAATACTATCTTTGCGAAAAATAATTTTACTATGAAAGCAAGAGTTTTAGGTATCGGAAGTGCCTTAGTTGACATTCTCATACGCATAAAAGATGATGAAATACTAAATGAATTAAACATTCCAAAAGCTTCAATGCAGATCATTGATGAAGAAAGGTCAGCACAGATTACGGAAAAATTTAAGGATTATGAAAAGATTATGGCTCCAGGCGGATCTGCAGCCAACACCATACATGGTTTAGCAAAATTAGGTATTGAAACTGGATTTATAAGTTATATCGGCAAAGATAATATCGGTGAATTTTTCGAAAAGTCGATGAATTCTGTAGGCGTAAAACCTATTGTTTTTCACAGCGATCTGCCTAGCGGAACAGCCTTTGCCATAGTATCGTCTGATGGAGAACGTACATTCGCTACACATTTGGGTGCCTCAACCGAACTCAACGACAGCATCATCACCGACGAATTATTTACGGCTTGGGATTATTTCTACGTAGAAGGTTATCTAATTGCCAATGTGCCTCTTTTCAGAAAAGCCATTATGAAAGCTAAAGAAAACAATTGCAAGGTCATCCTTGATTTGGCAAGTTACAATGTTGTTGAAAGCAACAGAGATGTCTTAAACGAAATGTTACCTTATATCGATATTGTTTTTGCCAATGAAGAAGAGGCAAAAAGCTTGACAAATATGAGTGCGGAAGATTCTTTACACTACATCGCTGATAAAGTTGATACCGCCATCGTTAAGATTGGCAAAAAAGGATCTCTGATAAAAAAAGGTGAAGAAGTCGTAAGAATAGGATGTAACAAAGTTGATGTTATCGATACCACAGGTGCCGGTGACATGTATGCGGCTGGTTTTTTATTCGGAATAATCAACGAGTATGACTTAGAACGATGCGGTATCATAGGAAATCTTTTGGCAGAAAGCATTATTCAGGTCATGGGAGCTAAAATGGACGAGAACAGATGGGACGCATTCTCAAAAACCATTAATGATTTATAATTTATCACAGGCGTTGGGCAAAAGGCTCACAAAAATTATTTAATTTATTTTTGGATTATTTAATTGAAATGTTTATTTTTGCACCCCAAATTGGATTATTCCAAATTTTCGTTTTTTGAAGAATTAATTATTTGTAACACATGAAGATATTCCAAACAGAAGACATTCGGAACGTCGCTCTCATAGGAGCTGCTAAATCCGGTAAGACAACGCTTGCTGAAAATATGGTTTTCGAAGGCAAGCTCATCAACAGAAAAGGCACTACAGAAGGTAAAAACACTGTATCTGACTACCGTCCAATCGAAACAGAACGCGGCATCTCCGTGAACGCCAGTTTGTTATACACAATCTATAACGACAAGAAAATCAATATCTTGGATACTCCAGGCTTTAGCGATTTCTCAGGCGACATCGTTGCTTGTTTAACAGCTGCCGATATGGCTGTGTTTACCGTCAACTCACAATCAGGCGTTGAAGCAACATCAGAAAATGCTTGGAAATATGCAACAAAAACCAACAAACCAGTAGTATTCTTCATGAATCAGTTAGATCATAACAACGCTAACTTCGATGATACAATTCATCAATTGAAAGAATACTTCGGTGATAAAGTCACTCCAGTACAATTCCCAGTAAACTCAGGCGAAGGTTTCAACTCTGTTATCGACCTTATCACAATGAAAATGTTGGTTTTCAAAAATGGTAATGGTGCTCCTGAAGTACAAGACATACCTGCAAATCTCGCTGACAAAGCAGCAGAAATGCACGAACAACTCATAGAGCAAGCTGCAGCCGGTGACGATGCTCTCATGGAAAAATTCTTTGAAGAAGGTACTTTATCAGCTGAAGACATGGAAAAAGGTCTTCACCTCGGTATCATCAACCGTGACATGTTCCCAGTATTGTGCGGTGCTGCTAAATCAGGCGTTGGCGTAACACGTCTCCTTGAATTCCTCATCAATGCATGCCCATCACCTGCTCACGTTAAAGCTACTAAAGCTACAAACGGAACAGAATTCCATAACAGCGTAGAAGAAGCTCCAGCAATGTTCTTCTTCAAGATCTCTAACGAACAAAACGTTGGTGACGTCGCTATGGCACGTATCTACGGCGGTACAATCGCTGAATCACAAGATATGGTTAACCCACGTACAGGCAACAAAGAACGTATCTCACAACTTTTGGTTTCAAACGGTAAGACACGTGAAAGAGTTGAAAAAGCCTGCGCTGGTGACATCATCTCAACAATCAAATTGAAAGACGTCCGCGTTAACGATAGCTTAGTAGATGCTAAGATCTCTGACACAGCATTCGAAGCTGTTCCATTCCCAACACCAATTTTCTCAACAGCTATCAAAGCAGTTAACTCACAAGAAGATGAAAAACTCGGCGGTATCCTCGCTGACTTCCATAAGATCGACCCAACAGTCATCACTTCAATGTCTCGTGAGTTAAGACAAAACATACTCCAATGTCAAGGTGAATATCACCTCAACACAATTAAATGGTATCTCGATAACGTACACAAAATCGCTGTTGAATTCGCAGCTCCTAAAGTGCCTTATCGCGAAACCATCACTAAAACAGCTAACGCTGACTACCGTCACAAGAAACAATCAGGTGGTTCAGGTCAATTCGGTGAAGTTCACATGAGATTAGCTCCTTATTATGAAGGCTACACAGATCCATCAGATCTCCAAGTTCGTGGTAAAGATGAATACGATCTCCCATGGGGCGGTAAACTCATCTTCTGTAACTGTATCGTTGGCGGTTCTATCGACGCTCGTTTCATGCCAGCTATCTTGAAAGGTATCAACGAACGTTTGGAAGAAGGTCCTCTTACAGGTTCTTACGCTCGCGACATAATCTGCTACATCTACGATGGTAAGATGCACCCTGTTGACTCAAACGAAATGGCATTTAAGATCGCTGGTCGTATGGCATTCTCAGCAGCATTTAAAAACGCTGGTCCTAAGATCATGGAACCTATCTACGACTTGACAGTTCGTATGCCAGAAGATATGATGGGCGCTGTTAATACCGACCTCCAAAGCCGTCGTGCTATCATCATGGGTATGGATGCTGACCGCAACTACCAAATCATCCGCGCAAGAGTTCCTCTAGCAGAAATGGACAGATATTCAACATCATTGAGCTCATTGACATCAGGTCGTGGTACCTTCACAATGGAATATGCAGAATACGCTCAAGTTCCAACTGACGTTCAAACAAAACTCTTGAAAGCTTACGAAGAAAGCAAGAAAGACGAAGATTGATAATATACAAATATAGATAAAAGACCGGCTTTATCAGTCGGTCTTTTTTATTACACTTAAAAACCTTTTCACTATCTTTGTACATATTTACATCATCATGAATACTAAAGTCAAAGGTTATATCTTAGCGGCTATTTCTGCAGCGACATACGGCATGAATCCATTGTTCGCACTTCCTCTTTATGATGGCGGAATGGATCTTTTTTCTGTTCTTTTCTTCAGATATTTATTCGCCATACCTATTTTGGCAATAATGCTTAAGTTAAGACGTCGCGATTTTTCTATCAAGAAAGATGATATTGCACCATTATTAATATTAGGTGTTTTGTTCGCCATGTCGTCAATAACATTATTCTCGAGTTATAATCACATGGATGCAGGTGTCGCTTCAACGATATTGTTCGTTTATCCTATCATGGTGGCTCTGTTAATGTTTATTTTCTTTAAGGAGAAAATATCTAAAATGACAATGGCCTGCATTGCCGTCGCGATGGTAGGAATTGCTTTGTTATGCAAGAGCGGCGACGGTGCGATGATAAGTATGAAAGGTCTGCTTTTTGTCCTCGGTTCTGCATTATCTTATTCAATTTATATTGTTTATATTAACAAATCAAGGATAAAAGGAATGGCGACTATCAAAGTCACGATGTATGTTCTGACTGTCGGATGGTTTATCTTTGCCATAAGAGCCTTGATTACAGGAGAACTTAATATGCCTTCGTCGGAGCAATGGTATCTTTGGGGTAATGTCTTGGCGTTGGCTATATTTCCAACCATAATATCATTGATATGCACAACGGAAGCCATTCAATGTATAGGTTCCACTCCGACTGCAATTCTCGGAGTTCTTGAACCAGTAACTGCCGTTTTCTTCGGAGTCGTCATCTTCGGTGAAATCTTGACACCAAGAATCATATTAGGGTTGATACTCGTAATAACATCCGTTACCTTTGTCGTCGCAGGCGGCAACTTAGGAAAGATATTGTTAAGAATTAAAAAGATGTTTCCGAAGAAGAAGGCAAAAGATGAAAGATAAAAGTTTAGGATATTATCCTGACTTCGTCATTAACTTACCCAAATTACAATCTTTTGTCTAAAAAAAGATGAAAATAATCTCATTTTGTCTTTGCCTTTCGTCTTTTTCACTATCTTTGCACCCGCAACGGTTCCGAAAGGATTAATAGGGAATATCGTGAAAACCGATAACAGTTCCCGCTGCTGTAAATTCTAATAAGTTGATGTTCAAAGCCACTGTTAGTGAGCCATCACAATAATGGGAAGGCACATCAACCAAGGAATGAGTCAGAAGACCTGCCGTCGCAGATATTGTAAATTAAA
>SUWT01000108.1 GCA_015061335.1 Lentimicrobiaceae bacterium
GAAATGGCGTAACTCTCGCATGATAGAATGTGTTAATGAAAATTATAATATAGATTCTATCGAAAAGAAAAACCACGATTTCCACTGCGTGATTCAAAACCTTGACACTGAAGTCGTGACACTCACAAACGGAATGTTCTCTGAAGATGAAAGCCTAAAAACATTGAAAGACGGCATCGTCATAGGAAGCACTCGTAAAGCGATGCAACAGTATCCGGAATTGTTCGAGAAATATTTCGGCACTTGTAACGTCAATGATGCCAATGGTTTTTATGATATTAACACAGCATTATGGCAAGACGGATTTTTTATCTATGCTCCCAAAAACGCTGTTGCCGAGAAACCAATCCAGATAATCAAAATCATCGATGACGACAAGAATCCGTTCATTCAGACGAGAAATCTTATCATCTTAGAAGCCAACTCTCAGCTTCAAATCATCGACTGCGACGACTCAATAAAGGAACAATCGAGTTTTGTTAATTCTTATTCAGAAATAATTATCGGAGAAAACGCTCAGTTAGATAATTATAAGTTGCAGAATCTCAACGACAATTCCTCTTTGTTAAATACTAATACAGCAAAACAAATGTCGAACAGCCGTTTGCAGACACATACAATAAGTTTCAACGGCGGCAAGATTCGTAACAATATTTTTGTCGATATTGACGGCGAAGGAGCAGAATGCAATCTCTACGGACTTTATTTGGTTGACAAGAAACAACACGTTGACAATCAAATTAAAGTAAATCATAACGTTCCGAATTGCAACAGCAACGAGAAATTCAAAGGCATTCTCGACAACGAAGCGACAGCAGTCTTCAACGGACATGTTTATGTTGCGCCTAACGCTCAGAAAACCAACGCATATCAAAATAACAGCAATATCGTTTTAACAGACAGAGCGAAAATCAACACAATGCCTTTCCTTGAAATCTATGCCGACGACGTGAAATGTTCGCACGGTTCTTCAATCGGTCAATTAGATCAGGAAGCGATGTTTTATATGCAGCAAAGAGGCATCAGCAAGGAAAACGCACGCATGCTTCTGATGTACGCTTTCGCTGCTGAGATAAGTAATAACATTGGAATTGAAGCACTTAGAGAACGTATCGACGATATGATAAAACGTCGTTTGAAAGGCGAACTGTCGTGTTGTGAAAATTGCGTCTTCCAATGCAGCACTCCTAAAGAATACGATTTCAAGATTGATTTAAGCAAGATATGATTTTCAATAATTTAGATATAAACGAGATACGCAAGCAGTTTCCAATCTTAGACAGAACAGTCTATGGGAAACCGCTTGTCTATTTCGACAACGCAGCCACGACACAGAAGCCTCTTTGCGTAATTGAAAGAGAACGTGACTATTATCTTAACGAAAACTGTAACATACATCGTGGCGTACATTATCTCAGTCAGGAAGCGACGGAGGCTTACGAAAACGCTCGCAAGACAGTAGCGGCTTTCGTCAACGCAAAAGACTCAAACGAGATTATCTTCACGAGAGGAACAACAGAATCATTGAATCTTCTTGCTACGAGTCTCGGAAAACTTCTTGTCGGTGAAGGAGATAAGGTTATGGTTTCTGCTATGGAACATCATTCTAACATGGTTCCTTGGCAGCAGATGATACAAGAAAAACATGGCGAGCTTCTCGTCATTCCGATGGATAAAAACGGCGTCTTGGATTTAGACGCTTACGAAGAATTATTGAAGCAAAAGCCAAAGATTGTCAGCATCGCTCATATTTCCAACACATTAGCAACGATAAATCCTATCAAGGAGATGATTGCGATGGCACATAAACACGACATTTCTGTCATCATCGACGGAGCACAATCGATGGCGCATCATGTCATTGACGTACAAGATCTCGACTGCGATTTCTTCGTTTTCTCAGGACATAAGATGTACGCTCCAATGGGAATAGGCGGACTTTACGGCAAGATGGAATGGTTGGAAAAGATGCCACCTTATCAATATGGAGGCGAGATGGTTGACAAGGTAAGTTTTGAAAAGACGACATTCAACAAAGTTCCGTTTAAGTTCGAGGCTGGAACTCCTAACGTAGGAGCGGCTTTAGGACTTGAGACAGCAGTGAAATTCATTCAAAGTCTCGACAGAAAAGCCGTTGAAGATTACGAAGAACATCTTTTAAATTATGCTGTAGAGAGACTTTCAAAGATTGAAGGAATAAGGTTTATAGGTCAGGCACCGAAGAGAAGCGGTTTGGTTTCATTCTTAATTGACGGAATCCATCCTTACGACTTAGGAACTATCGTCGATAAGATGGGCGTGGCGTTAAGGACAGGACATCATTGTGCAGAACCTGTGATGACATTCTTCGACATTCCTGGAACGGTAAGAGCTTCGTTTGCAGTATATAACACGACAGAAGAGATTGATATTTTCATTAAATCTGTAGAAAGAGCAGCCAATATGTTAAGATAAAATATATTAAGAAATGACAATAAAAGAGATACAAGATTCTATCGTTGAAGAATTTTCAATGTTCGACGACTGGATGGACAGATACGCGATGCTCATCGAGATGGGAAAAGATTGTCCGATGATTGACGCTCAATATCGTAACGACAACTATCTTATCAACGGATGTCAGTCGAGAGTCTGGTTACATGCCAAATTAGAAGACGGCAAGGTTTATTTCAGTGCCGACAGCGACGCTGTTATTACGAAAGGCATAATCAACTTATTAATAAAGGTGTTATCAGGACAGACGCCGAAAGACATCATCGGAGCCAACATGAGTTTCTTAGACGAGATAGGACTGAAGGAGCATTTGTCGCCAACACGTTCCAACGGATTGTTGAGCATGGTGAAACAGATGATGCTTTACGCGGAAGTGTTTAATAGTAGAGTGTAAAGTTTAGAGTTTAGAGTGTAGAGTAGTTTAAAGTTAATAAGTGATAAGTTGAACGTTTATAATATTCTGTATTCTTTCTGCTTAAAACCTACAACTGCACTACACTCTAAGCAATCACTATAAACTATAAAAAAAATGTTAAATATTTTTAAGAAGAAAGAACCAATGACAGCTGAAGAAAAAGATTTGTTAAAGGAAAGAATCATTGCGGTTTTGGGTAGTATTTATGACCCTGAGATTCCTGTTGACATATATAAATTAGGATTGATTTACAACATCGACATTGATGATGATGCCAATGTAACGATACTCATGACGGTGACGGCACCTAATTGTCCGGTCGCCGATCAGCTCCCGACATTCGTGAAAGAGAAAGTCGGAACTATGATGGGAGTTCGTAAGTGCAAGGTGGAATTGACATTTGAGCCAGCATGGAATCCATCAATGATGAGTGAGGAAGCACGTGCCGAGTTAGGATTCGACGACGGTTTCGGATTAGGAGATTTGATGTATTAGAATCTGTAGGGACGTGGCTTGCCGCGTCATTCCATCTGGCTGTTTTCATCTGCCATCATTCTTGAAAAAAGGCGTGCAGCATAACATTCAGGTATAAATATTTTCTTGATATTCATTGCTTTCAAAATAGATTTGTGAGTGTTATCTAATGCGCGTGCGTAAATATTCTTTACAGAAAGTTCTTTCAATGCCGCCACCGTTCTGAGTGAGTGCTCCATACTTTGTCCGATGGCTATGATAGCGCAGTCAATCTCATCTAAGGGCAAGGCTCTCAATGCGTAAGTCTCGGTGGCATCCATGATATAAGCAAGCGATATCCTATCCTTAATCTCTTCTACTACACGCTCGTCATTATCAATGCCAATAACTTCATTGCCGTTATCTGTAAGTTCTTCGGCTAAAGTCCTGCCAAAATTTCCAAGTCCTATTATCAAATATTTCATATCTCGATTTAATTTATTATTACATTATCTTTTGGTAATCTGTATTTCGGTGTTTCAGTGTGTTTTATAAAACTCATTATGAATGTAATCAGGCCGACTCTTCCTATAAACATCAAGAATGTAAGCCATATTTTACTGCCGTCGGATAAAAGAGGAGTCACATTCAAGCTTGCGCCTACCGTACTGAATGCTGATATTGTCTCAAACAAAAGTCCTTTCAGTGATATCTCGGGTTCCATCATCACGAGTCCGACGAAGAAAATCAAGATTATAAGAATAGAACCGAATATTATTGAAGAAGCTCTTCTTATTGAGTTACTTTCTATTTCTCTGTTAAAAAGTCGCACATTATTTTGTCCTTTTATCACTGAGATGAAATTAGCCATTGCCACAGCGAAAGTATTTACTTTAATACCACCTGCAGTAGATTGCGAACCACCGCCAATCCACATCAGAAGGGAATAGAATATTATGGTTATAAACGAGAATTGTGTAAGATCGACACTATTGAAGCCAGCTGTTCTAGGGACAATAGCATTGAATAAGGATTGTACTATCTTGTCGATAAAACTCATGCCTGCAAAAGCACCATTCCATTCATTTATGGCGATTATCATTGTGCTGGAAAATATCAATATAGATGTCATGCTTAGAACAATCTTAGTATTGATATTAGTTACATGAGAGTAGAAAGGTCTATGTTCTTTCCTTTTAAAGATTCTGTCGAAGACTTTCCCTATCTTATATGAAAAAATCTTTTTGAAATTCATAAGGATAGGAAAACCCAGACCGCCGAGAACTATCAATACAGATATTATGATGTAGAATGCGTTATGTCCGTTCATTATCATTGGGTTGCCGAGATTACCGCTCAAGGTAGAGAAACCGGCATTGCAGAAAGCCGAGATGGAATGAAATATCGAGAAGAAAATCTCTTGGTGCAGACTCATGTTCATGGTAGAATGAATGCTGAGCCAGATGAAGAACGCGCCAGCAGCTTCGATGGCGAATGTGAACCCCAATATATATAATAAGGTAGAGATAAGCGAGCTGAAAGTCTCGCTACCTATCATGTCGCGTAAGGCGAATTGATTATAGAGACCTGTTCCGCCCATGAAGAAAATAGCGAAGAAACTCGTTATAGTCATGATTCCCAAACCACCTATTTGTATGAGTAATGCGATGATAATCTGTCCTTCGTAAGTGAAAGTCTGGGCGATATCCACCGTTGAAAGTCCTGTGACGCAGACTGCACTCGTAGAGATGAAAATAGCATCCGCTACAGGTAAGACTATATTCTCCTGAGTGGAACGAGGAAGTAAAAGCAACAAGGCACCGAACAATATAATGATGGCGAAACACACTGTCATCAGCATGGCAGGATTTGTCTTTTTGTTGATAAAGTTGATGATGCCAGACGACACCTCCAAAATGGCAAAAAACAATAATGTCGCTATCAGGAGATGCTTGTTCTCTAATAACATCCATAGTTGATATAGATTATGAGAGACATCTGTTATAGGATACAATCTCGGTAAGGCCGTCAGCAAGAAAAGTATTCCTGTTATTGAAGTGAGAAAGATAGTCTTACGATTAATCTTTTTCCATTGGAAGATGAGACGAATGAAAAAAGTCAAGCAATAACACCACCATGCGGTATTGTAAATGTTGAAGATGACATTCTGCTCTTTCTCTGTCAGGACGAAGCCATAGTCTATCACGCAAGCGGCTATATTGACGGCAGAGATAAGAAATATAATCAACTTAAACCAAAAGGTGATTCTATTCCTTAACGGTAGAGTTATAATATCATCCAACGATTTTATTTTCATAAGTCATGAAAGAATAAGATGTTTTGTAAGCACATTTCTTGATTAAAAGAAATCTGTTTTTAATTTGTTTCCAAAAGTAGTAAAAAATTTTATAACAGTCTCTACATTAGTTTTGCCTCGTCCTATTTTGTTGATTCTTTCAAGTAATTCAAAAAATCTTCGTCTAAAGATTTTCCTTTGTCGCGTAATGTCAAATCATACAATCTATAGAATTCGTATGGATTATGAAATCCTTTTACCATCTC
>SUWT01000021.1 GCA_015061335.1 Lentimicrobiaceae bacterium
TAGGCTGGTCGCGGCTCTCGGTGTTTTCAATCAAGATTTCCTCTTCCTCGCCTGTGTATGGATCTTTGTATTGGTAACGGAGACGAACTCCCGATTCCACCTTGTTAACGTTCTGACCGCCAGCGCCTCCGCTTCGGAATGTATCCCAAGAGATCTTTGAAGGGTCAATTACGACTTCGATAGAATCGTCGACGAGAGGTGTCACGAAGACAGAGCTGAACGATGTCATACGTTTGCCTTGTGCGTTGTATGGAGAGACACGGACGAGACGATGCACGCCGTTTTCACCTTTGAGATAACCGTATGCGAAGTCACCGTCTATTTCCATAGTGACAGTCTTGATACCAGCTTCATCACCTTCAAGTAAGTTACTGATTCTTACCTTATAATTATGAGACTCGGCGTAACGCATATACATACGCATAAGCATCTGTGCCCAATCCTGCGACTCAGTGCCGCCAGCTCCCGAATTGATTTTCAAGACGCAGCTCATCTGGTCGGCTTCTTCGTGAAGCATATTTCTGAATTCTAAATCTTCAACAAGTTGAACTGTGGTTTCATATTGTTTGTCGACCTCTTCTTCTTCGGCTTCACCTTCTTTGGCGAACTCGAACAAGACGCCGAGGTCGTCGTTGGCTTTGATGATTTCCTCGTAAGCTATAACCCAACTCTTGACATCACGGAGCTTACGCATTATAACTTTACCGTTCTTTGGGTCATCCCAAAAACCATCAGCATTGGTCTGTTCGTCTAATTCTTTAATCTGCATCAACTTACCGTCGATGTCAAAGATACCTCCTCAAGGATTCAATCCTCTTACTTAACTCTTTGCAGTTTTCTATTGTTATCATCTATATAGTATTAAAATTAAAATGCAAAGATACGAAAAAAACATTCACATTAATTAAAAAAAGTACCGTCACAATCATCATGCGACGGTACCATTTTTAAATATTCTGTAACTTTATCTCAGAAATTTATTCATAAAGTTTTTGCCAATTCTTATACTCTCTTTCCTGCCATGGTCCGTTGTGATATACGTATGATGCAATCAAAGGAATGACTGTAGTACCTTCTGCGTAAACCATTTGTTGGAGTTGGTGGCTTACCTTACCCCATGAACCAGCTTCGAGTAATGTTGATGATGAACATGCTCCATCACGAACATCAGCGACAGTGATTTGTATAGCGTATTTGTGCATCGGGACTTCATAGCCAAGAATTTCTGCACATACTACTGTATCTTGTGCAAAATTCTTAGGAGTACCGCCACCGATCATGAACAAACCTGTTTCAGGAGCTTGCATCTTGATTTGTGTCAATTCAACGAAATCCTTCACAGAGTCGATAGACAAATATTTTTCTCCTTTTTGCATACGCTCCCACTGGTGTTTACCAATACCAAAACCTGCTGATGAATCGCTGAATGCTGGAACGAAGATCGGAACACCACATTCATAACATGTTTGGATCAAACTGTCCTTCTTAACAGCTTTACCATTGTGTAACCATTTGCCAATTTCATATATGAATTCACGTGATGAATATGGACGTGCTTCAAGCATATTAGCTAACTCGTATGTTGAGTGGTCACAAGCTTGAAGCTCTTCTTCATCGATATATGTATCATAAATACGGTCTATATAGAGTTCACGCAATGTCGTATCTGGAATAACGTTCTCTTTTTCACCAATGTAGTGCTTGTATCCAAGAGCTTCAAATAAATCCATGTCAATGATAGATGCACCTGTAGCTACAACTACGTCAATCATTTTGTTACGAACCATGTCAACATAAACTTGCATACAGCCAGCAGCTGATGTTGATCCTGCCAATGTCAAAATATTGGTACATTCCTTTTCCTTACACATCATCATTAAAATGTCAGCTGCACGTGCTGTATCACGCGAAGTAAATGACATATTACGCATTGCATCAACTAATTGTGTTGAATCATAACTCTTTATGTCGATGTGTTTAATAACATCCTTTAATAAATCTTTTTTCTCCATTGTTATTCTGTTTAAAATAATAATTCATTTTAAAGCGCAAAAATACATTTTATTATTTAATTTCGCAAATAAAACAAAATCATATTTTTAATGTTATGAAAAAAATAGTAATTTTACAGCCTTATTTATTAAATAATCAATTTTTGAACAATATGAAAAAAACATTCCTGCTATTACTTGCTGTATTATCCTTATTATCATGTGGTAACTCTAAAAAAGAAAATAAAAATACCGAAAATACTCAGCAAGAACAACAAGAGATTATTATTGAAAAGGAAAGTATAGTAAAATCATTGGATTACAAAAAATTTCTAAAAGAAATATGGGATATTGAAAAGTACCCTGACTCCTTTGCTTACAAAGCAGAACTCCCTTGTATCATCGACTTTTATGCAGATTGGTGCGGACCTTGCAAAAGAGTAGCACCCATAATGGAGGAAATAGCTAAAGAATACGAAGGAAAACTATTGGTTTACAAAGTTAATACCGATAATGAACGCAAATTATCTACAATCTTTAGAATAAGTAGCATCCCAACGGTATTTTTTATGCCTAAAGACGGTCAACCTAAAACTCAGGTTGGAGCCCTAAGCAAAACAGAATACAAAAATATCATAGACCAATACCTCGTTAATCAATAAATGCATAATCATAATGTATAACATCTTCCCTACCGCATACCTGCCTTCTATCCATTATATGTCACTGTTTCTAAAAACAGAATCACCTTCTATAGAATTGTTCGAATCATACAAGAAACAATCGTGCAGAACCAGGACTAACGTCATGACTGCCAATGGAATACAAACACTTACCGTACCTATAGTAAAAGTCAATGGAAATCACACTCTCACAAAAGACATTGAAATAGCTTATAAAGAACCTTGGCAACATATTCATATGCGATGCCTCGAATCAGCATACAGAAAATCTGCATATTTCGATTATTACTTCCCTTATTTTGAAAATATCTACAAACAAAAATTCAAAACCCTCATAGAACTTAACGATTACTCTCTAAAAGTAATCCTAAAACTAATGAAAGTAACAAAAGATTATTCCTATACTAATGATTTTGACAAAATAAACGACAATGACGACTATAGAATATCATTATCAAAAACAGATGGAAACGAGATAGAAATTCCAAAATACTATCAAGTGTTTGCCGACCGCCATGGTTTCATTCCAAATCTATCAATTGTAGATTTACTTTTCAACGAGGGACCAAGCTCTTCTATTATCATTAACAATATCTGATATCCATTATACCGGATATGCTATTCTGACATGATATATATTCATTAGTTTTTTCTTAAACACCTTCTTGACCATAGTAATATCACGGAAGGTAAGATCCGTATTAATAAACTGATTATCATTAACTTGAGCATCAATAATAGTATCAACCAGTTTACTGATGGATTCTTCCGTCTTATCTTTCAGACTACGTGACGCAGCCTCTACTGAATCGGCCATCATCAGAACCGCGGTCTCTTTGGAAAATGGAATAGGTCCATGATAACGAAAATCTGCTTCATTGACATCGCCATCTGGATTCTCTCTAAGTTCCATCTGATAAAAATACTCTGTCCTTCGAGTTCCATGATGCGTTCTAACAAAATCTATAATATCTTCTGGTATATGGAATTTTCTACATATCTCTATGCCATCCAACACGTGATTAATAATGATCTGCGCACTCTCTATATTTGAAACATCATCATGATAATTAAATTTATTCACCTGATTTTCAGTGAAATACAAAGGATTATTAATCTTACCTATATCATGATACATTGCTCCTGTACGCGCCAACAACATATTACCACCAATCTTATACAAAGCCTCTTCACAAAGATCCGCCACCTGCATAACATGTTGGAATGTGCCTGGAGCCTCCGACGACAATCTTATCAACAATGGCGAGTTCGTATTACTTAACTCCAAAAGCGTCAGATCAGTAACAAAACCAAAAAATCTTTCAAACAGAAAAGACAATGGCAAAGTCAACATCGTAAACAATGTATTCATCGCAAACCTACCTACATCCTGCATACTCAAACCTTCAACGCTGCCTTCAAAAATAAGCGACATCCCTAACTTCACTACAATATATGATATAAAAATCACAAACGATGTCAAAAAATATCTCGATCTTGAAGTATTACTAACCAAAATAAAGATTGAAATCATCGACACTAAAAACTCTAATAAGAAAAATTGAAATGCGTTCGGAGCTGCCAAACTTATTATCAATAATGTCAAAGTTTGAACATAAATAGATGTTTTAGCGTCAAAGAAAGTTAATAATAACATCGACAATATCGTTATAGGCATCATAAATATCATGGTCGGATAATGCCTTATTACCAAAAAAGATGGAATGATAATCAGCAACATCATCACAAGAATCATTGTCAGAGAATTATTCTCATTGACGACATCTGGCCTTAACAACTTAAGTCCTAAAAACAAGAATATAAATATAATACAGACTATTACAGCCTGACCGTAAAAATTCATATTTTTATTGAAGAAATTATCAGCACCTAGACTATCGTACTCAATTCTTAATGAATTAAGAATATTATACTTCTCGTCTGTTATAACCTCTCCTTCAGATATTATCAACTCATCTTTCTGTATCATTCCAAAGGTAAGCGAAATAGCCGATAATGCCTGTTCCTCAGCCTGATTCGTCAACTCTTCCGAATAAAACACATTCTGATTCAGATACACAAGTAAAAGTCTGTTTATCAATACATCATCAACTTTTACATCCATCTCTGAGAGAATCTCAGAAACACGTTCTGAAGCCGTCTTCATAGTGTAAAAATCACGAATCTGTTTAGTACGTACAAATCTATCTTTCACCACATCAATCATTGACTCTGGTTTCATTCCATCTCGTATTGAAGACTGTGATATAATACCAACATTCTCAATAGTGTCATACAACATCTTCAGTACATTCAGATTTGTCAGCTTGTCCGCCTCCTTACCATTCCATTGATTCTCAAAATCTACCAGCATCCTTACCCTATTATTTCCTGTCACCTCTGTATCATAGATATATATTGGATAAAAATCCTTCAGTGCCTCTTCTTTCTCCTGCTTCAATTGTTCATCTGTCTTGTAAATAGGAAAGTTAAAAGGCGCATATAAAGCCTCATGTTGCCATGGACGCATTTTCTGGAATTCATATTTAAATTTTACAGATCTTGGCATCTGCCATATCACAACAACAATAGCAATAATAAAAACCAACACCTTCATTATTATCTGATAAGAATGTGCCATTCTTGTCAAAATATTGGATATCTTATTCATTTTCAATATTTTATTTAACAATAAAAAAATTATTCTTCTTTAATAAAAACAACTGCTAATATACATTTTTTTTGTATCTTAGCATTCATTTATAATATAAAAAAAATGAGATACGGTATTTGTCCATTATCTGTTGTTCCTATGAGAAAAGATGATTCACACCAAAGTGAGTTAGTCTCGGAACTTTTGTTTAACGATATTTATGAAGTTATTGAAGAAAATTCGGAATGGCTCAAGATAAGATGTTCATACGACTCATACGAAGGCTGGATAAGAAAGTTGCAGCATCAAGAAATATCTGATAATGAATACGATGCATACTTAAACAAAGAAAAATTCATTATCAATAGTCCTTTTACTATCTATAAAAGCAGTATTTTGAGTTTTGGCAGTATTGTATCAGAGCGTATATCTGACAGCATCCCTATGCGAAATATCTTCGATCCTAAAATAATGGTAGAATCAGCAATGAAATTGCTCAACATACCTTATCGATGGGGTGGCAAGAGTATCATGGGTATCGATTGCTCCGCATTTGTTCAATTATGTGCAAAGGTCGCAGGATACCAATTACCTCGCGATGCGTCACAGCAAGTCAATCAAGGCAAAATTATCAGGCTTAACGACGCTCAGGCTGGAGATCTAGCTTTTTTTGAAAATGATAATCACAATATCACTCATGTTGGAATACTACTCTCCAACGATCGTATAATACATGCTTCTGGAGTGACTCGTATCGATTTCATTGATAAAAAAGGCATTTACAACAAAAATATTAACTGTCATACACATAATTTAAGTGTAATAAAACGAATCATATAATTTTTTTCAAAAGATTTTGTTTTTTTTATAAAGTATATTTATATTTGTACCCATGAAAAAATTAATATTAAAAAAGAGAATATTATGAATAATGCATTATTTCACTTTGCAAAACCTGCAAACGAAGCTGTAAAAGAATACAGACCTAATAGTCCTGAACGTTTAGAATTAATCAAAGAACTTGAGAAACAATCAAGCGAAGCTATTGAGATACCTATTATAATAGGTGGTAAAGAAGTCCGTACCGGTGATATGGGCGAAGTCGTTATGCCTCATAATCATCAACATGTAGTTGCAAGATACCACAAGGCAGGTGAGAAAGAAGTCAACATGGCTATTGAAGCAGCATTGGATGCTAAGAAAGAATGGGAGAACACTCCATGGGTTGAACGCGCTTCCATCATGGCTCGCATTGGTCAACTCATCGCCACAAAGTATCGTGCCAGAATCAACGCATCATGTATGCTTGGTCAAAGCAAGAATGCTTTCCAAGCCGAGATTGACTCTGCATGTGAAACAATTGATTTCTTCCGTTTCAACAATTACTACGCCGGCAATCTTTATTCTGAGCAACCTTCTTCAACACCTGATCAACTCAACAGGTCAGAATACCGTCCATTAGAAGGCTTCATAATGGCTGTAACACCTTTCAACTTTACGTCAATAGCTTCCAACCTCAACATGACCCCTGTTTTGATGGGTAACACAACTATCTGGAAGCCATCTACAACAGCTTTATTATCTAACTATCATTTAATGCAGATCTTCATGGAAGCAGGTCTTCCTGCAGGTGTCATCAATTTCTTACCTGGCAAAGGATCTCTCATCGGTAACGTTGCTCTCAACAACCCTAATCTCGCGGGCATCCATTTCACAGGTTCAACAGCAACATTCCAAGGATTATGGAGAGGTGTAGGTGCTAACATTCAAAATTATAAATCATATCCTAGATTAGTTGGTGAGACCGGTGGTAAAGATTTCATCTTTGCACATAACTCAGCTAACGCTCGTGAAGTAGCTACCGCTATAGTACGCGGCGCCTTCGAATATCAAGGTCAAAAATGCTCAGCCGCTTCTCGCGCTTATATCCCAGCATCTCTCTGGAATGATATTAAACAATATGTTGGCGAAATGCTCAGCACTATCAAAATGGGTGATGTAACAGACTTCACAAACTTCGTCAACGCCGTCATCGATGAAGCTTCTTTCGACAACTGCAAAGGTTATATCGACAGAGCCAATGCCGCAAACGATGCAGAAGTCATTTTCGGTGGCAAATGCGACAAAACCGTAGGTTATTTTGTAGAACCAACAGTTATCCTAACAACAAATCCTAAATACGAGTCTATGGAACAAGAGATCTTTGGACCTATCATCACCATTTACGTTTATGATGACAAAGACTTCATCGAAACTTTAGAACTATGCGACAGCACATCACCATACGCATTGACAGGTGCATTCTTCGCATACGATCTTAAAGCACAACAAATCGCCAATGACAAACTTAAATATGCAGCAGGAAACTTCTATATCAACGACAAACCAACAGGTGCTGTTGTAGGATGCCAGCCTTTTGGAGGATCACGCGCCTCTGGAACAAACGACAAGGCTGGAGGTCTATGGAACCTCATCCGCTGGACAAACCCTCGTTCAATAAAAGAAACTTTCGTTCCCGCAACAGACTACGGTTATCCTTTCTTAGCAAAATAAATCATTTATAATATCTGTAGAGACGATGTGAAAATCGTCTCTACTTCCATTACTACTTATGAAAATAATTAAACAATACTTGTTCTTAATAGCATTAATATGCTTATTAACATTCACATCCAAGGCACAAAACGCAAAATATCAATTTGACAACAATTTTCCTGAAGGCATCTCAACAAACAATTCCTCTAAATCAGGACTCAGCATACGTCATGGCATCAATACTATATCTATAGATAATGTAAGCTTCAATGACATTTCCGGTCAGATTATCAGCATGAGCGGCTTGTTTCTTTCTAACGAAGCTGGCAAACCTAACCTACCTGTTATAAGCAGTCATATCGCAATTCCTAAGGGTGCCGAAGTATCTTTCACAATTAAGAATTCTAAAACCAAAACCTTAAAAGACATTGACATACTTCCTGCAGCAGAACCTCAACTAGATAATGATAACAGTCCTACCAAACACATTAAGGATAACAATATATATGACAAGAACTCCTTCTTCCCTGAAAACCAAGTCGTTATTTCAGACAAAATGTATATCAGAGATATAGAGGTCGTCATGCTAAGCATTACACCATTCCAATATAACCCTATCACCAAAGAACTTATTGTCACATACGATATGGAAATAGAAGTTAATTTCAAAGGTGGTGACAGAAATATTGGAGATGTACGATACAGAAATAGCGCATGGGAACAGATCATCCAAGATATGATAATTAACAACGACATCTTAGATAAAGTTGATTATCAAAAATTTATTAAAGATGCCATCGATCGTAATGCGGAAGGCTGCGAATACCTGATCATCTGCCCTGATAATGAGGAGATGTTACAATTAGCCGACTCCCTTAAACTTTTCCGCAACCAACAAGGCATACTCACCAAAGTCGTCAATATTGCAGAATGCGGCGGTAATGACGAAGATGCCATCAAGAATTACATTCATAATGCATACTCCAATTGGGAGATTCCTCCTTCAGCAGTACTACTTTTCGGTGATCATGACACCGACGGCACAAAAGGTATAGTATCTCATGTAATGTACAACCATATAGACGAGAGTTATAACCCTTATATCTCTGATAACATCTACGGCGATGTCAACAACGATCATCTTCCTGATATAGTAATTGCTCGTATTACAGGACGTGACTACGATGAGATGTATCATATGATAAACAAAAATCTATCATACGAGCGTCAGCCTCCTACAAACTTCCACTTCTATGACAAACCTATTACCGCTATGGGTTATCAATTGGAACGTTGGTTCCAGCTATGCTCCGAAGTGGTCGGAGGCTTCTGGAGAAATGCTTTGGGAAAGCATCCTACACGTCAAAACGCAATATATGAAGGCACTCCAGGATCTAGATGGTCAACTTACGAAATGACCAATGCTGTCGTCAACTACTTCGGACCTACAAGCCTGGACTATATTCCTACAACAATGTCACACCTCACCGAATGGGACGCCAACTCAACCTCCGTCAATGAAGCTATCAATCAAGGGGCATTCTTGATACAACACCGCGACCACGGAGAAAAAGAACTATGGGGCGAGCCTTCATACAGTATCAGTGCTATCAAAAAACTGACAAACAAAGACCTAACTTTCGTAATGTCAAACAATTGTCTAACCGGAAAATTCGACTATGGCGGCTCTGACGGCTGCTTCGCCGAAGCATTCCACCGCCATCAATACGGAGCCCTAGGACTTATCGCAGCAACTCAAGTATCTTATTCCTTCGTCAACGACATCTATGTATGGGGTGTTTATGATAATATGTGGCCCGATTTCATGCCTAACTACGGCACTGAACATCCTAGCAACTTCATCTTACCTTCATACGGCAACGCATCGGGAAAATATTTCTTGCGCCAATCATCATGGGTATATGGCGATTACACAAAAGAAATAACGTATTATCTCTTCCATCACCACGGCGATGCTTATATGAATCTATATACCGAAATGCCTCAGCATCTCGAAATCAGCTCTTTACCCGTAATCAAAGAAAATTCCTCAGAATACACTATAAAAGCAGATAAAGACGCTACCATTTGCCTCAGCGCAAATGGAGAAATAATTGGACTCGGCATAGCGACAGGCGATAATCAAATAATAAATATCACCCCTCAACAACGCAATACCGAAATAGTACTCACAGTCACAAAACAAAACTATTACAGACATACCGAAATAATAAAAGTAATACCTTCTACAGGACCATACCTCATTTTCGATGATTGCGTATTAAACGATGAAAATAACAATAATCAGGCTGATTTCAACGAAATGTCAGAATTGAATATCGCTCTCCATAATGTCGGAACAGAAGCCATATCAAATATAAATGTGACATTACATTCCGACTCACCTTACGTAGAAATATTGAATAACAATAATACATTCGGTAATATCAATGTAAATGAAATAATCAGCCTAGAAAACACATTCAAAATTAAAATCAAAGATAATGTTCTTGATCAGACCAAGATATATTTCAATATGGAAATGACTAGTGGTGATATGCATTATACTGACAGATTTTACATCACAGCAATGGCACCTGTAATGTTTGCTTCAGAAAAAAGCATGACAGACCTCAACGACAATCATATCAATGGTATTAACAAAGGTGAAAGCGCCAAATTCACCTTTAAGATCAAAAATGAAGGTCATAGCAATAGCGATACTATCGCTGTGTATTATAACATCATGGCTCCTTTCGTTAAGGTAGAAGAAAATCCCATACTCATCGAGGGCTTATCGGCATTTGATAGTATAAATATTACATTCATCATCAATGTTGACTCTGTCGATTGTCCGGAAGGAGCAGTCTTAAGAGATATTATTGAAGTTAAATCAGGATATTATACATACGAAGATGAAGCTAAAACCAGTCTCGGAAATATAATAGAAGATTTTGAAGATAAAGAGCTTAACACTTCTGTAAGATGGGCTAACAATGGATCGAGGCCATGGGTTCGCGATGATAGCGAATCATTTGAAGGTGAATATAGTTTTAAATCAAGTTCCGATAACACTTCTTCAATATCAAGATTGATGTTAGGCATAGAAACAGAATATGATGGTCATATCTCATTCTATTTCAAGAATCCAGGCGAAAATGACAATCTTAATTTTAGTATTGACAATGATATAACTGAATCGATAAATAGCAATGAATGGCAGTACATTGAGTACAATCTTGAAGCAGGAAACCATTTAATACAATGGACATTTAAGAATGACGACGATGAAGGCCACGCTTTTATTGATTTAATAAAATTACCTGCCGCACCTGTATTTATATTACAAGGTATTGAAGGTGACGATTTCATCGTCATTGACACTGCTTATAGCAGCAGTTATACTGTCGATTATTTTGAAGATGCAGAATATTTCTGGTCTATAGAACCGGAAGATGCGGCGGTAATGACAGCCAACAACAATAGTATTGAACTATTGTGGAATAATGATTTCGTCGGCAAGAACTTATTATTATCAGCATACGCCAAGGATGAGGATGGCACTTCCGGTAATATTGTAAGAAAAACAATTAATTTCAGTCATGTATCTATTGATGAAATAGAATCTGAAGACATCAGTATTTACCCTAATCCTGCGGATAACAAGATAATTATTAAACTTCACGACAAACAGATCGAGTCTGCACAGATTGAAATTATCGATACTATAGGAAGAAGTATTTACATTAACAACACTTCATCAAACAACGAAATAAGCATAGATGTCAGCAATCTCAGCAAGGGAATATATTTCATAAAGCTGAATACCGATGACAGACAATATATCCAGAAGTTTATCAAGAATTAAGATCTTTTTAGAATCAGGCGATCACAATTTCCATTATAGGGAAGCAATAATATTGTTTCCCTATAATAATATTATATCTATCAATTATTTACAAGGTTTTTTTCCATAAATAAATTCACCCCTAAAAACGAACATTTCGTCCCTAATAATTTAAACATTAAAATAAATTCACCCCTATAATTAGAATTTCGCCCCTCTAATCATAATTTCACCCCTAAAATTTGATATTTCGCCCCAAATAAATCTTTCAGGGATTTTTTATTGTTAATTTGCAAAAGGAACGGATAAACAATTATAGAAAATGGAAGAGAAAAGATTATTTGACATTTTAAAAATGTACATCAGAAAGTACCCGGAACAAGAGGTTGCATTAGCAAGAAAAGAAAATGGTTCCTGGAAAAAATACAGTGTACAAGAATATATCGAAATAACCAATTATCTCAGCTATGCTTTTATAGAATTAGGCATAAAGAAGGATGATAAAGTTGCTATTATTTCAGGTAACCGCCCTGAATGGAATATGCTTGATATGGCTATCATGCAACTTGGTGCTATAACAGTGCCGGTATATCCTACGATAAGTAAAGAAGATTATAAATACATCATCAACGACTGCGGTGTTAAGCTTGCTGTTGTAGAAAACACAGGCATCATGAATAAGATTGAGGATGTCAAGGATGAGATTCCAAATCTTAATATGATATATACTTTCTTCAAAGGTGACAAATATCAGACTTTTAACGATTTAGTTGAATTAGGAAAGCAGCATCAAAATCCGGAAGAACTTCAGAAACGTGAAGAAGCCGTTGATGAGAAAGATTGTGCTACCATCATATACACCTCTGGCACTACAGGAACACCCAAAGGCGTTATGCTATCGCACTCCAACATCATGAATCAGATTCATAACTTAAAGCAGACACCATCGCCATGGTCTAAAAAAGCTTTCAGTTTCTTACCTATATGTCACGCTTACGAGAGAATGTTGGTGTTCTTATACCAATACCTCGGCATGTCGGTATATTATGCGGAAAGTCTAGCCACTATAGCCTCTGACTTAAAAGAAGTACAACCGACCATGATGAGTGCTGTTCCACGTCTTTTAGAAAAGATATATCTCAAGGTAAAACAGACAGGCAAGAATAACAAAGGCATCAAGAAGATGATCTTCATATGGGCACTGAATGTTGCGGAGCAATATAAGATCGACCCATGTAATCGTACATGGTTCTATAACCAAAAGTTAAAGATTGCCGATGCTTTAGTTTATAAAAAGATACGTCAGACCTTAGGTGCAGAGAATTTTGACATTGTGGTGTCAGGAGCCGCCAGCATACAGCCAAACATAGCATCATTTTTCTCAGCCATTAAAATGCCTATTTATGAAGGCTATGGAATGACAGAGTGTTCCCCTGTTATCGCCGTATCATGCAACGAACCACATGGCAGAGAGATTGGTTCTGTAGGTTTCGCATTACCTGGTGTAGAAATTAAAATAGCTGATAACAAAGAAATTATTTGTCGTGGTCATAATGTCATGATGGGATATTATAACAAACCAGAATTGACAAAAGAAATTATCGATGAGGACGGCTGGTTACACACTGGCGACCTTGGAGAGATTAACGAATATGGACAGGTGAGGATAACCGGCAGATTAAAGAATCTATTCAAGACCTCATTAGGAAAATATATCAACCCTGATATCATAGAAGGTAAGTTTAACGAATCTGGTTTTATTGAAAACATTGTTGTTCTTGGTGAGAACGAGAAGTTCGCTGGAGCTCTTATAGTACCTGACTTTGCATTTTTAAAGACATGGTGTCAGAAACACGAGATAAAATACAGCACACCACAGGAAATGATAAAGAATAAGGATGTCATCAACCGCTATTCAGAGGAAGTCAAGAAGATAAATCAGAATTTTGGTGACACAGAAAAGATAAAACGTTACGAACTCATTGCCGATGAATGGAGCATCAACAATGGTATTTTAACACCTACTTTAAAAGTAAAACGTTCTGTCGTCAAAGAAAAGTATAAAGAACTTATCACAAAGATGTTTAAAGATTAAAACAAAATAAAGTAATAAGGTTTGGACTTCTAAAGTCCAAACCTTATTACTTTATCCGCATAAATATTTCCCGCCTTATCTTTCACAATAAGCAAATACATTCCGGAAGGGAGATCTTCAAGATCTATTTCATTTGTATTATAAGTGCGAATATATTGTCCATGAACATTATACAGATCAACAAAATCTATTTCTACATTCTCTATCATTACTTTTCCGTTTGTCGGATTTGGATGGATGTCCAATGATGATTCTTCTGTATATATTTCTTCCTCTGATACAAATCCAACACATAGCGGCTCAGATTCACTATCGCCATAAACTGCTGTGACACAGTATTTTATATCAGTATTTGACTTAAAATCCAAGTAATATGTAATACACTGAGATTCTATTTCTTTAATCAATTCTCCATTAGCATAGACTCTATATCCTGTTAGTGTTTTATCCGAATCTAAGCTAGTTGTTTTACCATCAGAATTTTCAATTATAGTCTGAATAGATAAATTACCAAAGTGTGATGCAAAATAATTATCCCATGCCTCTTCACCTAATTTGATCCAGTTATCTTCATCTCCTTCATCACTTTCATCCACAGGAAAAATATAATAATCTGTACCATTAGATGCAAATCCAACCCATAATTCTTTTTCTGAATCTACGTAAATATCTTCTTTTATATCAATATAATCCCACACTCCATTTTCGTATGTAGAAACAATCAAACTATCATTATCTAGAAGTTCTTCATATATCAGATTAAATTCATCGTTCGATTTATTCCATATCTTAAGTATATGCTCATTATTCTCTGATAAAAAAACGAAACCAACTTTTTTGATTCTCCATCCATCATAATCCTTGATATCATCTTGTGTAAATCTATGAGCCATATCTCTTTCTTGTTGAATTCCAATTGAAAGTGCATTAATGCAATAACCATTCGACCATGATAGAAGATGTTCGTCTAACACAATAGATTCAGGTGTATTCCACGTTAGAAAAGTATAATTTGAAAACAAAGTACTAACGTTACTAATTTCCAAATTGGTAATAGTTGGAAGTTCGTCTTCAACAGTTTCATTTGTCAGATAATAATTTCTTAAAGAAGAATTGTCCTCATTTAGATTTTCTTCTAATGCAAATAATGATTTCAATGCTGTTGAATTATTAGCTGTTGTATATTCTCCATGAATCCATTGCGGAACATGCTGATATAAAATTGTAGAATCTATAGAACTAACCACATAATAATCAGAACTAAGAATAGTAGGTTGAACAAAAACATTCACACTATCAATTTTGTTTCCCACGATAGTGTTCATCACTAAACTTGTAGCTTGTTGTTTTGTAATCTGTGCATTTATATTCAACGATATGCAGATTGCGATAAATAAGGTAAAGAAACGTCTCATAATAGTTATTTTTTAATTTCGGTTCAAATTTATTAAAAAAATCATTATATTTTTTTTATTTCTACTCTTCTGTTGATTGTTCTATATTCATCAATATCATTTGGAACCAGAGGTTTAGAAGCGCCCAAGCCAGTAGTTTTTATCCTATCAGACGACACACCTTTATTAATTAGTGCTTCCATAACAGCATCAGCTCTTTTTTTCGACAGAACAATATTATAATCAGCATCACCCATATCATCGGTATGTCCAATAATTTCTATTTTTAAATCGGGATAAGTATTTAACATAGTGACTATCAGATCCACAGTCGTTTCAGAAGACAGAGACAGTTCCGAGCTGTCGAAATCGAAATAGATATTATTCAGCACAATAGTTTCCTGACGATTTAATTTCTCGGCATAAAGGTCTTCATCAGAAGGCAAAGATAATTCTACAGGACGAGGTCTAAAATTCTCATCAAGGTCAAATTTATAAATATCGTATGATTTACCATCATCTTTATCTGAAGAGATAAATGCTGTTGAAGCATCATTAGAGATGACGATATTAATCTCATCGGCGTGAGTATTAAGGGGATAGCCAAGATTTTGAGGTTTTGTCCACTCTCCCCTATCGTTTCTTTGTGACATAAACAAGTCGTAGCCTCCCATTCCAAGGTGGGTATCTGAGGAGAAATAGAGTGTTTTTCCATCATGATGTATAAAGGGAGCCATTTCATTTCCTTTGGTATTTATCACAGAATCAAGGCAATAAGGTTTCGACCATTCATTATTATCATTTAAATGAGAAATAAAAATATCTGATGTTCCTAGTTTTTTATCAGCTCTCACGAAGAAAAGATCCTTTCCATCATAACTCACACAAGGTTGAGATTCCCATTCTGACGAATTTATAGATCTAATATTAATTGGTTGCGACCAGTTTCCATTTTCATAATACACATAATAAATATCACAGCTTCCGTATGGATCGGCACAAGCCGAGAAATAAATTTTATTATCATCATAAGAGATATTAGCGGCACCAATTTTATTGACATTTGATAACAAGAGCTGGGGCATAATCCAAACGGAGTCGTACAAAGTGCTCACAAAAACATTCTCTTCGAAAAGATCATAATGAGAATCATTGATTTTATATTTCTTTGTAAAGATAAGTTTATTATCATTGACATAAAATTGGTTAACATATTCATCGTCGGAAGAGTTAACGACATTCCCAATATTTATAGGATTATAATTAACGGGATTTTCCACCAATGATTTTTGAAATTCAGATAGAATTAATTGATGTTCTGCGATTTCACGGAGGTGTTTTTTCTGATTTTCCAGAGAGAGATACCAATTAAGTATTTTGATAGAGTTATCGAAGCATAAGAATTCAGCATATAGTTTTGACAGAGAGATAGCTATTTTAGGGAAGTCCATGGAATCTATTTCAAGGATACGTTCATACGATAATAGAGCCGTTGTATCATCATTCAATTCATGGCACAATTCAGCTTTGAGTAGTAATGCATCTGTAAAGTTTTCATCAAGGGAGAGAGCCTTATCAGCGAGTTCTAAAGATTTATATTTATCATTATCGAATAGTTTTACAGCTTTTTGAAAACATTTAACGGCTTTTTTAGATTTAGAGTTATACGATTGTGCCAGAGATTCTTCGGAGAAGAATAACATCAGAAACAACAGTGGAATATATTTTAACATTTTTAGGAGGGAAGTATTCATTTTCATTAAAAAAGCAATGAAGATTTTACAAGAAAACCTTCATTGCGACACATCTACATATTAAGAAATTGATTAAGATTTACTTTTTATTAGATTTAGCTGCCTTAAGAGTATTATAGAGCAGTGAAACTATTGTCATAGGTCCCACGCCGCCTGGTACTGGAGTTATTTTAGAAGCTTTTTTATACACCTCTTTGAAATCGACATCACCGACGATATGGTAACCTTTTTCAGAGTTATCTTTAATACGATGGATACCCACGTCAATAACTACTGCACCCTCTTTAACCATATCAGCTTTTACGAATTCGACTTGACCGACGGCCACTATAAGGATATCGGCTTGTACTGTTAATTCTTTAAGGTTTTGTGTTTTAGAATGGCATATTGTCACAGTAGCGTCGGTACCTTTACGAGACAACATTACACTGATAGGAGTCCCCACTATATTGGAGCGTCCGATTACCACAACATGTTTACCGGCTATTTCCACTCCGCTACGTTTCAGCAGTTCTTTTATACCGAAAGGTGTAGCTGGGTGGTAGCAAGGTTCTCCGAGTTGCATAAGTCCGATATTACACAAGGTAAAGCCATCCACGTCCTTATTAGGGTTTATTGATTGAATGACTTTAGTTTCATTGATATGTTCGGGCAGAGGGAGTTGTACTATATAGCCATCTATTTCGTCGTCCTTATTAAGGAAGTCAATAATATTGAGTACTTCTTCTTCAGTAGCATTAGAGCTGAGTTTATAAACGGAAGAGATCATTCCCACTTTATGGCAGGCTTTTTCTTTAGAAGTCACATAAGTGAGGCTTGCTTCGTCGTCACCTACTAAAACAGCTGCCAGATGAGGTGCGCCTATGCCTTTATCTATCATTTCAGCCACTTCAGCAGCTATCTCTTTTTTCATTGTTTCGGCGATAAGTTTGCCGTCTATGATTTTATCATCAGCCATAATATAAGTTTTTATCGTTTATTTCTCATTTGAGACATCATTTGCATCATTTTTTTAGCTCCACCTGTCGTCATCATTCTCATCATTTTTGAAGTCTCTTCGAATTGTTTTATAAGTCTGTTAACTTCTACGATATCGGTCCCGCTACCCATTGCTATTCTTCTACGGCGGCTACCGTTGAGGATTTTAGGGTTTTCTCGTTCTGCAGGTGTCATAGAGCTTATGATAGCTTCGATACTTTTAAAGGCATCTTCATCAATATCCTCATCGCTTATTTTATTCATACCTGGTATCATAGCGGCGAGGTCTTTTATATTACCCATGCGTTTGATTTGCTGGATTTGTTTCAGGAAGTCATTAAAGTTAAACTCATTTCTGGCGAGTTTTTTCTTAAGTTTAGCGGCTTCTTCAGCATCGAATTGTTCCTGAGCTCTTTCCACGAGGGAGACGATATCGCCCATACCGAGGATACGGTCGGCCATACGTTTAGGATAGAAGATGTCGAGAGCATCCATTTTTTCGCCGAGACCTACAAATTTGATAGGTTTATCTACCACCGAGCGTATTGTAAGAGCGGCGCCGCCACGTGTATCGCCATCGAGTTTAGTGAGCACCACTCCATCGAAGTCGAGGCGATCGTTGAAGGCTTTGGCGGTATTAACAGCGTCCTGACCCGTCATTGAGTCAACGACGAACAATGTTTCATGAGGAGTCACAGTAGCTTTGACAGCAGCTATTTCATTCATCATCTGCTCATCGACTGCGAGACGACCAGCGGTATCTATAATAACAACATTTTTGTTATGATCCTTAGCATATTTAATAGCATTCTCTGCTATCTGTACAGGGTTTTTACTTTCTATTTCAGAATATACCTCTACACCTACTTGTTCGCCCAAGACTTTAAGCTGATCGATAGCAGCAGGACGATATACGTCGCCAGCTACCAACAAGACGCTCTTACCTCTTTTGCTTTTCAAGAAGTTGGCGAGTTTAGCGGAGAATGTAGTCTTACCAGAACCCTGCAAACCTGCTATCAAGACTATAGCAGGATTAGCTTTAATGTTAATTTCAGTATGTTCACCACCCATAAGTTCAGCGAGTTCATCGTGAACTATCTTAACCATAAGTTGTCCGGGTGATACAGAAGTTAATATTTTTTGGCCTAACGCTTTTTCTTTTATAGTGTTAGTAACATCTTTTGCTATTTTATAACTGACGTCAGCGTCAAGAAGAGCCTTACGGACTTCTTTTAGTGTTTCAGCGACATTGATCTCTGTGATTTGACCCTGACCTTTTAAAATTTTAAACGAACGTTCTAGTTTCTCACTTAATCCTTCAAACATGATCTTCTATTTTGGGTGCAAAGATAATTATAATTTATAAATAAAGCAAATTAATAAGAATTAAATAAATCGAAGTGATACTGCATATAAGCCTTTCCATCCATAACGACACTATCGCTTATATCGTCTGGAAGTGTATTATTGATAAAGCCATATATGTTAGAATAGACAAATTCACCTTCTGAGGTTTTCCATCCCAGTCCATTATTCAGCTCAAAGAATGCAAATGGTCTATAACATTCACCGAAGACATTCTTACTCCAGAAGAATTCATCATGAGTTTGTCCTAACTGAGCCAATATTGTTGAAGGCAGATCAGTATTTCCACAGATTTTATCGAAGGTAGAACCTTTGAGAGAGTCTAAGAGAGGTTCACCGTACAAAAGCATTGGAATTTTATGATAGTCAAAAGATTCCATTCTATGATTTTTATATGAAGGATGACTATGATCAGCCACGAAAATAAAGAGCGTGCTATCGTACCATTCTTGTTGACGAGCCTTATCCATGAATAATTTAATAGCTATATCGGTATAATGGGCTGAGTTGACGTAAGATTTCTCCAATTTAGGCCATTCTATTTCATCGAATATTTTAGGGAAGTCGTAAGGAGAATGGGTACTTTGTGTAAACAAGGTACTGAAGAAAGGCTGAGGTTCATCTTTTAGTTGATCGACATACCAAGGCATGATGTCTGTATCGTGATATCCAAGTTTCCCTTTCACGAAGTTTTCGTTAATATCGCGAGCTTCCACAATTTCATCGAACTCGTTATATCGCAGATATGACAATATATTACCATAATTCAGTTCTCCTCCGAAGTAAAAACTAGTATAATAGCCTAATGAATCCATTTTTTTTACCAGAGAAGGTATTGCATAATATTTATCAGGATGATTGGTGATGGTAGTCACAGGCATTCCCGGAAGACCTCCGAACAATGATGACATTGCTTGTTGGGATCTATTTGCGCTAGCATAGAAATTTGTAAAAAGAAGTCCATCTTTTTCCAGTTCACGGAAGTTGGGAGTAATGCCCGCTTCTCCTCCCAGTGATTCTATCAAATCGGCGGACCAGCTTTCGAGAAGAACAACTATTATATTAGGTTTATCAATCTTAAGTATTGATTCAGTTGATTTACAAGGAACTTCGTGAAGTTTACGGCTAATAGTCTCTGCCGACTGCATATCCATGTAATTAAAATGCGCTCTCGTTTCAACTTTTTTGGAGTTTAGGATATTTTCCACAAGATAATAAGCAGGATTGACGGTCAGCTCATTAGCGAATTTATGAGAGCTATAATACACCTTACTTGAGGTGATTGGTATTTCATTAAAGCCACCTCTCATTCCGAGGAACAGTAATGCCACTACGAGGACAGCACTTCCAGAAAAAACATACACATTAGCTTTCTTCTCTTCAACATTTACATTCTCATGCTTTGGTTCAACCCATTTACTATAGAGCCAGCAGAATAATATCGTAAAGACGGTCCAAAGCACAATAAGTAACAAAGCTTGTTCAGTTTCGGCAGAATTAATAACTTCCGAAGGCTCCTTAAGATACATTAAAGCTCTGTATGACAATTTAGTACGCCATTCGCCATAGATTCCTATATCACCCATTGCTATAAGAACATAAGCACCTATAAGGAAATAGATAAACCATCGTAAAGAAGGAAAGAGTGTATTTTTATTAACAGCGAGAGACACGAACATAAACACAGCCGGTATCGCCAGCATAAAAGATGCAGATGCTATATCAAGAGGTATGGCCTTCCAAAAAGCCTTCAATATCTCATTAAAGGGTATATCAGCGAAAGTTACAAGATGCCAATAGTAAATCAGGAAGACTATTCTCATCACAACAAAAAGCAGCATAAATAGTGCCAGCATCTTAAGTAATGTAGTCCATATTTTTTTCATATTACTTCTTCGATTATTAGTTATAAAAAACAACGATCAAACAATATTATAGTTTCTCGCGCCGAAGATCTTACTTCCGACCCTTACCATGGTAGCTCCTTCTTCTATAGCGATAGGGTAATCGTCAGACATTCCCATAGAAATCTCTTTAAAAGAAGTATCATCTTTAAAGTAATTTTCCTTGAGGATATCGTAGATTTTTTTCAGTGACTTAAATTCATTTCTGATTTGAGTTATGTCTTCAGTAAATGTCGCCATTCCCATGACTCCGACTATACGGACATTATTCATTTGTTTAAAGGTGTCTGATTCAAGGATTTGTTTAGCCTCATCTATATCCAAGCCGAATTTTGTTTCCTCTTGGGCAATATGGAATTGAAGCAAGCAATTGATGACACGATTATTTTTAGCGGCTTCTTTATTAACGGCTTCAAGTAATGACAAGCTGTCGATAGAATGGATCAATGACACAAAGGGTGCTATATATTTTATTTTGTTAGTTTGTAGATGACCGATAAAGTGCCATTGTATATCTTCCGGAAGTTGTTGATATTTCTCGCGCATTTCCAGAGCCTTATTCTCGCCGAATATCCTTTGTTCTGCGTCATAAGCTTCTTGAAGATCGGATATTGGTTTTGTTTTAGAAACAGCTATCAGCGTTACATTTTCAGGTATATTTCTCCTTATGGAATTCAGATTTTCTTTTATCATAGCTCAAAATTTTAAAACCACAAAAGTAAGAAAAAAGAATTATGTCAAAAGTTTTTTTCAGAAGAAATAATTACAATGATAAGGATCAAATAGTTTTAGATTTCTTGTATGATTTAAGAAATCTAGATAATATAGAACCTATTATCATTAAATAGACTGACCAAAGGATTATAGTTCTAGGATAATTTATCTTATCGAGTCTTTGTTTAATGATGGTATCATTTTCATGACGAGTTATAGGATTAAGGTATAAAGATGTTCCATCATCAAATTTAAGCACTGTTCTTACATAATTATCGTCATCATTGATTATGTAAGAAGCCTGGATTACATTTTTTTGTGTTTTTAGGATTTTTGCATTTTGACCTATAAACACTGCCTCTTTGATAGGTTTTGATGCGGAGATGACAAGCGTATCGTCTTTTAGAGCAGCTTGTTTAAGGTAAGGAAGATTTTTTTCAAGTCGTTTTTGTTTTTGTTGGTGAGTTTCATCATTTATTATTGGGAAGTCAACACCAACAGCATTACCATTTTCCAAAGCGGAGAGTAGTTGTTCAGCCTCATTTTCAGCGGCATTTATCATTGTAAAACGAGTTGCTATATCTGTAACATCAGTAACGTCATGAGAATCATCATTAGCGATTAGATATACCAGATGACCATTAGACAAAGCCGAATCCCAGTGAGCTGTAGAGATTCTGAATCCGTTAAGGACTTCCATAAGTTTATAGTTACTCAGATATTTCATATCATCCACTTTGTATCCACCTTTGACGAAGGAAGGATGTGCAGGAATTGCCATTCTGCATTGGTCAGCGAGTTTGTTGAGTGTATGCTGTTTCATGCTAAGATTTTGAAACACGAAATAATCTATAAGTCTCACTTTTTCAGCATCGAGACATAGTTGATGAATTTTAAATACGCCATAACCATGTTCATAAGCGGGAATATAAGATGGATGAGATGAGTTATATTCATTGATTTTATTATAGTCGGAGATACCCACGTGGTCAAATCCCATCATAGAATAAACGCTATCTAACATTTCATTAGAGTTAACTCTTCCGTTTGTCAATCCGGCGAATTGTCGGGTATGTGCGTGGAAGTTAGCCTGTTGCCAATGGGAAGGGTTCATATTTTGGTATGGATTATGAAGATAATCGCCATGGAACGGTTCTGGTTCCTTAAAGGAATAAGATGGAACGAATAGACTCATTATCACAATGATTGAGACTATAGATAGTAATAGATACAATATAGTTTTAACAGATAACTTCAAGAATGTTTTCATAAAAGAGAAATAAAATAGGGAATAGGCAACTCTGTTGCCTATAAAATATCCACCTGTTTATAATTAATCAGCCAAATTGAAGAGCTTTTTGACTGTTTCATAGTCACTTAGGTCTTCATTGATATATTTAGAATACATATTAGCATCTATCAATACCACTTTAAAGGTCAGATTTGTATTATAGAGGGTACATGGATTTTGATATTGTTGCAAGTCGGAGTTAGTCCAGAACAATGTTAAGCCGTAGTCATAATAAACTGTTTCAATTGTTGAGGAGTAAGATTCGTTAGGATACAGAGTCAGTGGGAGTTGATGCCAGCCGTAGAAATCATTACTAGGGCTTTCCATATATACCAGCACTGCTCCATAATCTACCATATCGAGGTCTATTTGATCCCATTCCAAATCCACAAACCAGTTTAAGGCGTTTTCATCCCAGAACCAATCCGGGGCTGTTGTTTCGACTATTGCAGACTCGACATTAGCGTTACCATCGTGACCAGGAGGGCCTGGTTCGCCTTTAGGTCCTACGCAGGACACCATTGTAAATAAAGACATTACGAAAAATAAGGTAAAAGTTCTAATTGTGCTCATAACATTATATTTTATGTAAATAATAAAAATAACACGTTATTTTGTTCAAATATCATGCCATTTTTTTATTTTTGCAGCATGAAAGGAAAGAATTATATTGTACACATAGGTGGTGTTATTGCGATGATTTTCTGGGGTTTATCATTCATTTGGTCAACACAGGTTTTTAAATCATTGAATCCTACAACCACAATCTTCTTCAGGTTAATAATTTCCAGTGTATTTTTAAGCACTTTATTATTCATTTTCAAGTTATTTGAGAAAGTCAATAAGAAGGATTTGAAATTATTTGCCATTGCTGCGCTTTTTGAACCATTTTTATATTTTATTTTTGAAAGTTATGGTTTAATGAATTCGTCACCAGTAATCAGTTCTGCCATAATAGCCACCATTCCGCTATTCACTCCTATTGCAGCATATTTTTTTCTTAATGAGCGACTTACCGGGTGGAACATTTTAGGTTTTATAGTATCATTTTTTGGTGTAATTTTCATGTTGGTCAATAGAAACTTAGAATTAACCATATCGACTAAAGGCGTTCTATTTTTATTCAGTGCGGTTGTTGTAGCCGTAGGATATTCCATATCGTTGAGAAAGCTAACATTATTATATAAACCATTGACTATCACTTTAGTACAGAATGTAATAGGCATGATATATTTCATTCCCGTAGTATTAGTCATGGAAAGATTTGAACCTTCGAACATAGCAAACATCGGATCATACATAATACCTTTATTGTCATTAGGTATATTTGCCAGTTCTGTCGCATACGCTTTATGGGCATTTGCTTTCAGCAAGTTAGGAGCAGCCAGAGCTAATATTTACAGCAATTTAATACCGGTCTTCACTGCAATATTCAGTTGGATCATATTGAGTGAGACAATGGGCTTACAGAAAATAATAGGTATTCTACTTGTGATAGGCGGTTTAATTTTATCACAAACTAAATCTAGAGAAAAATGATAACAAGCAAGGCTAATCCAAAGATAAAGAATGTTGTAAAGCTTCAGAAAGCTTCGGAGCGCAGAGATCAGAACAGGATTATTATAGAAGGCAGGAGAGAGATAGAAAGGGCTATTCTTTGTGGTTTCATAATAGATACATTATTTATATGTAACGAGATTAAGGATTACAGTTCAGAGCTCATGGATCGAAGCTCATGGATCAAAGCTAACATCATTGAGGAGGTAAGTCTTGAAGTTTTTGAGAAGATTGCTTATCGTGAAGGCAGCGACGGGCTTTTAGCTGTTGCCATTCCAAAATACGCAGATATAAAGGATTTTAAGCCTAAGAAGGATCCATTAATTATAGTTTTAGAGACTGTTGAAAAGCCAGGTAATTTAGGAGCTATTATGCGTACTGCAGATGCTGCAGGCGTTGATGCGGTGATTATAGCTGATCAACGAACCGACCTATACAATCCCAATGCGATAAGAGCAAGTATAGGAACCATATTCAGCGTTCCATTATTTTCATGTTCATCGGAAGAATGTATAGAATGGCTTAAGGAGAATGATATTAAGATATTTTGCACGTATCTTAAGGCATCGATTGATTATTTAGAAGCAGATTTCACAAAAGGATCTGCTATAGTTATGGGAACGGAAGCAACTGGTATTTCTGACATTTGGGTTAAAGCTGCGGATCAGAATCTCATTATACCTATGAATGGCATTGCCGATTCACTTAATGTTTCGGTTACTACAGCGATTGTCGTTTTTGAAGCGATAAGACAAAGAAGAATTTGAGAAGCATAATTCATAGTTTTTTAAAAAAGCTCAACACATTGATTTTTTTTTGTATCTTTGCAAATTGAGCAAAAAGATTATTTACGTGAACAATACGATTTCAGAAATAAACGGAGTGCAGTTATACAATAGCTTTATTGCCGGTGCGCAGAAGATATTTGAGAACCAGGTACTTCTCAACAATATAAATTTTTATCCTGTACCTGATGCAGATACAGGGACAAATCTGGCTTCTACCATGTACAGCATAGTGAACACTGTGAAGCCAACAAAAAACATCAAAGAAACAGCCTTAGCTTTAGCAGATGCCGCATTAGTTGGAGCCAGAGGCAACTCAGGGATTATATTTGCTCAGTTTTTATATGGATTCAGCAAGGACATAAAAGGTCAGGAAACGATGAATCTCAAAGAATTTTCTGAGAATATGCATATTGCTTCTGAATGTGCCTATTATGCTTTGGCGAAGCCCAAAGAAGGCACTATGATTTCCGTTATCAGAGATTGGGCTGTTTTTCTCTGTGAAAACTATGATACGACAGATGACATCACGACATTACTTCTTAACGCATTGACCGTTGCTATGGAATCGCTTAAAGGGACTGGCAAGTTTATAGCCGCGAAAGCGAAGACCATAGTAGATGCTGGTGCTAAAGGTTTTGTGGTTTTTTTAGAAGGCATGTGTGAATATTTTCATAGTGGAGAGAAGACCGTACAGGTCGCCAATGCAGAAATCATTGATTCAGAATGGCTTGGAGAAGACAACCATGAAGATATAACATTCCGTTATTGTACAGAGGCACTTTTGATTGGAGAGAATCTGGAGAGAGAGAAACTATCATCTATGATAGAGTCAATGGGTGATTGTTTGGTAATAGCCGGATCAAACAAAAAGATGAGGCTTCATATTCATACCGACGAGCCTTGGATAGTATTAGAAAAGGTTCAAATGATAGGAAGAGTTGTATATCAAAAGGTTGAAGACATGGTGATGCAACACGATTTAGTTGCAAATCGTAAGAGCAAGATTGGAATCTTGTCAGATAGTTCTTGTGATATACCGAAAAATCTGCTAGAAAAGTATCAGATACAAACCATACCACTTACTGTTAGTTTTGGTGATGAGTTTTATTTGGATCAGTTGACGATAAAGCCTAAGCAATTTATTGACAAGCTGGTAAAATCGACAGACATACCTAAGTCATCACAGCCAAGTTTAATGGATTTTACCAACAGGTACAATTATCTCACGACGCACTACGATTCTATTGTCAGTGTTCATCTCAACGGCAAGTTCAGTGGTATGATTAATAGCAGCAGGAAAGCTGCTGCCGCGGTAAGTAAGACCTCGGGAAAGAAGATTGATATTATTGATAGTCATAATGCTACAGGAGCATTGGGATTGACAGTACTCAGGACGGCTGAGGCTGCCATAGAAGGAGTTAGTCATGAAGATTTAGTAGTAAAGGCAGCTGAGTGGGCAGACAAGACCAAGTTATTTGTTTCATGTATCAACACACAATATCTGATTAGCAGTGGTCGTCTGAGCACATTTAAAGCCCTATTGCTCAAATATCTAAGGATCAAGCCATTATTCACCATTAATACAGAAGGTGATTTGAAGCTTAAGACATTCTCATTTAGGAGCAAGGACAATTTCAAAAAGATTTTAGGTTTGATAAAAGAGAACTACGAGCACAAGAAGATATGGAATTATTGCGTAATGCATGTCGATAATCCTGATGCAGCACAATATCTTAGTGAAGTCGTTGAAAAGCTTACGGGGAGAGCACCTTTATACATTGAAGATGCCTGTCCGATGCTTGCGAGTAAAGTTGGACCCAAGGCTGTTGCTGTCGCTATTATGGAGGAATGATAATTATAATATAATTCCCATCAGCACCACCTTTCCGTCATCTTTTTTGATTGAAAAATACGTTCCGTCTTCGCGTTTTTTTCTGTAAATCGATAAGGTTTCACCTTCGAAGCTCTCATTAATATATGAGACCTCTATCTCTTTTAATGACATATTTTCCAATTCTTTGACAGAGAATGTGTCGAGGAGCATAGTGATATAAGTGACGTTATTTGTATGATGAGTGACGTCAATGTCTCCAGATCGTATTAATCTTTTATATACAACATCATTTTCCGTAAAATCATCTTTAAATCTTCTAAATTTCTCTTCAATGGATTTCTCTGTAATCCAGTCTATATCATTAGGATAGGATGTTGTCTCCACTTTTCTCAGAGTACGAGTAGTTGCATCAATGATGACCCATTCGGTAATTCCATTGATTAATATTTCATTATCCTTAATTATTTGATAGCAGCGATTGCAGCGAACTCCATCAGCACCCATCGGCCATGTTCTTATCGAGACATCATCGTTCCAAAGTGGCAGTTTATTAATCTTGACTTTTGTCTTGGTAATAACCCACATCGCATTATCTTTCTCAAGGAGTGAGAAATCGTCGATGCCCAAAAACATGGCATGACGGCTTGCCACATCTTGAAACGACATTAATATAGCCTCTGTTCTAAGACGCATCAGGCTATCGCATTGTCCGGAAAGGACTGTGGTATTAAGAGTAAATTCGTTCTTTTTCATGATTCCTTTTTAATGTCAACAGTCAACAGACAACGGTCAACGGTTGAGGGTTAATATCTTTACAAAAATAACAATAATATAGTTTAATAAAATATACTTTCAATAAAAAGCGATAATATTTCAATTTTGTTCATCATTACTAAATTATTGTTACTTTTGCAAAAAACATTTTTGTAATGAAGCATATCTTTATTGTCAATACCGTTGCAGGAAGTGAGTCTTGTCTTAACATTGTCAGGGAAGGTATCGCAAAATGCAAAAAAGCTATTGACTATGAAATATACACTCCAGATTCACCCTCTGACTCCATCAATTATATAAAGAGATATTTAGAGAACCATTGTGAGGAAGAGGTACGTTTTTATGCATGCGGCGGTGATGGAACAATAAACAAAGTAGCTACAGGAATAGTAGGATTTCCTAATGCAAGCATGGCTGCACTTCCTTTCGGGACAGGCAATGACTATGTGAAATATTACGGTTCCGCAGAGAAGTTTAAAGATGTATGTAGCGTAATTCATGGCGAAGAAAAGCTTGTTGACATCATGAAAGTCAATGAGAGATATGCTTTAAACTCGACACATTTCGGATTGGATAGCGTAGTTGCCAAGGCGATGAACAAACTCAGACGCAATATCATTTTCGGAAAGAAAAGAGCCTATCCTTTTGCGGTTGTTTGGGGTTTCATTGCAGGGATGCGTAACAGATGTATCGTTTATGCCGATGGCGAACAGCTCAACACTACCGACATTTTATTATGTACAGTCAGTAACGGGAAATATGTTGGCGGTTCATATTTTAATGCTCCAAACTCGCTCAACGATGACGGACTGCTTGAAGTCTGCTTAGTCAAACCTGTAGCAAGATTAAAGTTTTTGGGCTTGATAAAGTATTATGTCGCGGGCACACATATCGGCAATCCTAAGTTCAAAGACATCGTCGTTTATCGTCAAGCGAAGAGAGTGACGATTGAAGGTCCCGAAGGATTCTGCGTTTCCATTGACGGCGAGATTTATAAAAACAGCCACATCGAGATTGAGAATTTAGAAAAGAAGATAAGATTCGTAGTACCGAGGGAAAATTGAAAATTGGCTGTCAGCTGTCAGCCATCAGCCATCAGCCATCAGCTCTTAGCAAGAAAATCGTGGATAAGGTCTGTTGTCTGTTGACAGCCGAAGGCTCTCTCCCGTAGTTGATGCGTCTTAATCGAATTGAAAATTGAGAATTATTTCTTCTTTCCGAATTTTCTCTTGAAGAAAAGATAATATCCCGTTAATGGCAAAGTCGCTCCTATCATAGCTGCCAAGAACCATAAGATGCGTGTCGTCATTCCGCCCCAGCTGCCGACATGGATGGCTCGAATAGTCTTTCTCGAAATGAGTTCTCCGAAAATTTCATTAAAGCCGTCGCGATACCATTCGAACGACCATGTCAAGCCCGTCAACGCCATCGCGAGGATAAGCAAGGCTGCATATATTCCTCCCGCCACATGAAGATCGTAACAGAATCGTCGCCAGCCTTTTCTTACATTGATGCTAAGTCGGGTCTTGAGATTCTTGATATTATTAGGAATCCAGATTATTATTCCCGTGATTATTATTATCACCATGAGCAGCGTACTCACACCTACTATCATCTTTCCCCAGAAGATGCCTCCATCTTGCGGACGTGAGTCCATCAGCCAACGATGAAGTCGGAACATAGTCCTGAAGAAAGGAAGTCGCTCCGGCTGTCCTTTAATCTCACCCGAATACTGATCGACAAAAACAGCGGCATGTTTCGGCTTGGAGAGATTCACCTTATAACAACGTTCGGCTTCTTCCGACACCACTACATTTTTTATCTCCACATCATCAGCGAGCGTAGGTTCAACCATCGCCATCACTTGTTCGATGGATAAGGCATCATCAGACACCTTATCCACGAAATAATATTCTTTCTGAACCTTTTCTGTTATCTCTTTCTCGAAGACAAGCATCGCTCCTGAGAAACATATCACCGACATCACCAGTCCTAACGGCATCGACAACCAGATATGCAGTTCCTTGAAAATCTTTCTCATAAAAATCAATTATTAATTTAAAGGCAACAAACGACCTACTCCGCTGATTTGTGTTGCTTCTACGGTGAGACCTTTCTCCGCCACGCCCGTATTTATATCAATGGCATAAACCGCAGGATAAGAATTTGTTGTAGTCACCGCCATATAAACCTTTCCGTCTTCCGAATAAGGAGCGTTGCCGAAGCCGGAGAGCACATCTGCTGATGGAAGTCCCGTCACATTTGTCAAAACACCTTCTTCTGCATCGAAGATAGCGAGTTTGTCGGCGACCATATCGTTGGCAGGTGTTATTGGTCTGTCGTACATCAGCATCAGAAACTTATCATCGCCTACGTGCCAAGTACGCAAGAATGAAAGTCCTCCCGACAAGGATTCGAAATCGACATAATAACTCTCGTCGAACGACTCTGTTCCATTCTTGATACGCATCACGCCTGCCGGAAGTGTAGTCTGCTGACGCACGTCTTTCATCGACTTGGCGTATGATGGCGAGAACACATATATGTCGCCATTGTCGGCAGCCCATGTCATCTGATAATACTGTGATTTTCTACGACCGCAGGCATAACTTATCTTGTCGGTCTTAATGAGTTTCTTTCCGAAAAGATTCTCGTCATCGAAGATAGCGATCCAACATTCGTTAGGATATTGTGTCCATTGAAGCTCATCAACATCATATGCTCCGCTACCCGATCCTCCCGGTTCTGTAGTAACAAGATCTTCATTGCCAGGTAAAATCCATTGACCATCACCGTCCTTAACACCATACTGACTCAATCCCATAGGAACGGCCGCTGTAAACAATTTGCCGTCACGCTCCTGAATGCCGGCGAGTGTCACATATTCTCCATTGCCAAGGAAGTTCTCGGAGAGATAGTTCTCTTCCAAAGTGTTGTTAGTAGTATAAGTCTCTGCATAGACATCTAACTTAGAAACTAAGAAAGACTGCGGAATATAACCGTTTTCGTCAGCCCATTCTGTAGGACCGTCGCCGGTGGAGAATGTCATCACATAATCATCATAGATGCCGTATGTGGTAAAACGACGCACTGCATATTCTCCGGAGCGAGCCTTGAGATTATAATCTGAATCCATGATAAAAGAGCGTGTCAATCCCGCATTGCCTTGATTATAAGACAAAGCGTAAAGATATTTGTCCTTATAAAATACCCATTGTGTTGCACCGTCATTGACCAAACCGTTCTCCATTCCGATAGTACCACTATCGAGAGAGGTAGCAGTCAACAGGGCGTTAGTCGTGGTGTTAGAAAATTGTCCTTGCGATGCAACGACATACGTTCCTTTTTCATTATCATCAGGATTGGTAGGGTCGTCGTCATCAGGATTACAGGATGAGAATAATGAAATCATTGCAATAGCAGCAAAAGCTGTAGCGTAAATACGCATAGAAGTCTTAAAATTTTTGATAGTTTTTTTCATTGTTTATTATATTTATTATATTAGTTTAAAGTTTAAAGTTTAAGGTTTAAAGTAGTTCAAAGTCTATAGTTAAAAGTTTTAAAGTTTATTATTGGGTCAACGGACAACAGTCAACAGACAACAGTCTTTGTCCACATTCCTAATTCCTAATTCCTAATTCCTAACTTCTAATTCCTAATTCCCTTAAACCTTAAGCATTAAACCTTAAACCAAAACATTTAATTTTCAATTGTTAATTCATCTCTCCTCCCAAAGCGATTCGTACTTTCGCATAGAAAGCACGTCCCGCTTTTTGAAGACTGAAGTTGTCGTACAAATCTTCATCAGTGATGTTACGACATTCCAAAGAGAGATTATATCTTCCATTTTTCAAAGAATAATTCAGAGCTACATTATGCGAGAATTGATTAGGCACCATAAACTCGTCCTTGTTAGTTCCGATGCGCGACGAATAATAATAGAACTTATGCAGATAATAATTATCATAAATCACTGACAAGTCATTGCCTTTTTTCATGAAGTCGTTCCATGTGAAAGTTATGTCGGCATCGGTGAAAAAATACGGGATGTTAGGCATTCTGTCCTTATAGCCGAGATTCGGCATCGACTCAGTTCCGAGAGCAATCGGCATATTATCACGTATGTCCATATAAGTGACGTTACCTCCTACAGAGAGCCATTTCGAGAAAGAATAACGTAATGAAGCATTACCGCCTATCGTCTTGACTCTACCATAATTGATATATGTAGCAGCCGACTTGCCGCCGCTAATGTCGACGATATTACGTTGGATATAATCGCGAGTGTCGTGATAAACGAGTCCGCCTTCTACATAAATGTTATGATTATTACTCTTATCCAAATAGAAATTATAACTGATGTTGAAATTGAAATTGTGACTATTCTCCGGACGTATGCCGATGTCGCCCATCTCTAAATCTTCGTCACCGAACATCTCTTCAATAGTCGGGAGACGATAAGCTTTTTCGTAAGAAATCTTCGTCTGCAACTCAGGAACGATGAAATACGTGCCAGCCATTCCATAGCCGAAAGCATCTTCCTTGCGAGTCGTCCTCACGAAATCGGAGGCGTTTTCATCCACGGCGATTGGACCTGATACAAAGAGATTATAATGTTTTGCAAAGACAGAGACATTCCATTTGTGACTTGGCATAAACCTGTATTGAAAGCCTGCTATGTTTTTACGAGTCTCCTTGTTTATAGGGTCGGTTTGTTCTTCGGCGGCGAGCAATGAAGTGTTGGAGCGGGTGAACGCATTGAACACATTGTTAAATGTAAAGAGATGAGCGTGACCGATGCGATAATTTAAAGTCGCGGTGGTATTCCAATTGTCGTTGTCGGAACGCGAATACTGATACGACTGTTCACCCGGAGAATTAAGTCGTTTCGTCTCACCCAACCAATTATATTTATATTGAGAAGTATCTACGTTATAGTTTTCGTTTTTGTTATAATTCGCTGTCAACGTAAGATCAAGGTTTGGTATTATCAAATCTCTTTTGACATATTCCATCGAAGGCATGATAGAGTTGCCGTGACGATGTTTAGCGCCATAGACGATTTCTTGACGCACTCCGGTCTGTATCTCCTTATACATCTGCGAATATGTCATGCCGAATATCAATCTGTCGGTCCATTTCTTTCTGACGATTCCCAACTTCGCGATGACAGCTTCATTATGATAAGTATCGTTGAAACGCTCTACATGTTCTTTCTTTGTCTTATCGATGAGACCCGTCTCGAAATTCTCCACCGGAGCATCGACCATATAGTTGTTATCGGAATAATTTTGGAAAGCGTTGATTTCCCATTTAATACCATTCTCGAAAGTCTGACCTGCGTTTATCGTAGAGCGATGAGTGTTGAACGAGCCGTAAGAATATGAAGCGTCGGCGAACCATGAACGACGTCTTTTGTCGGTGACGATATTTATCACGCCGCCGATGGCATCGGAGCCGAAGCCTACCGGAACCACGCCTCTATATATTTCTATGCGTTCCGCGAAATTTACAGGAATGTTGTTGAGCGAGAAAGAGCTGCCCACGCCTTCCTGAGGCACGCCATCTATGAACACCTTGACATGTTTTCCGGAGAATCCGTTGAGCATGACAGAGAGGTCGGAGCCAACGCCACCCGACTCACGCATCTTCAATCCCGGCGACTTGGAAAGAGCATCGCTGATATTCTTGGAAGAATTCTGCAAGCTGCGAGTATCGACAGCCACAGCATTGAAAGCGGAATTCTTAACACGTTCAATACTTGAAGAAGTGACGACAACTTGCTCAAGCATGATGTTATCTTCTTTCAAGACAAAATGAATATTGACAGGAGAACCAGATTTTATTACTACATTCTTCTCTTGATTCTCATATCCGAGCATGCTTACGCATAGTACATGTTCACCGTGATGCAGTTTAATATGAAAATCGCCATTCTCATTGGTGACAGTTCCGAGAGAAGAATTCTTTATCGCCACGGTGGCGAAGGCAACAGGAACTCCTTTTTGGTCAACTACCTTGCCCGAAACCGAGATAGCTCCAGTGATTTCTTCATCGGTAGGATTAGCGTAGGAACAAATAGTTATAGCTAACAACAGATTTAGTAACAATAATCTTTTAGTCTTTTTGAGAAGTATATTCAGCATAGTAAATTTGTATTTTCGATTGCAAAAGTACTTTTAAGATAAGAATTGCATCATCATCAGATTTTGGTATTTTTAAAAAACATATTAACGATAATTTGGGATATAGTTCAGTGTTTATTTCAGAATCTACATCTTTTCGCCATACTTTACCCAAGATTATCAAATCAAAATCATTCTTTGTCTAAGAAAAATAACGAAAACAAAAAAAATAATCCTTAATTGTTTTATTATAGAATTATTATTATATTTGCACACTTTATTTTATATATTAGGTAACACGTTCTTTTATTTATAAATTAATCCATTACTAATTAAAACAAAAAACTATGAGGAAATTATTTACTATTTTATTGTCTTTCAACCTGTTATGGGGGGGGACTTTTAAAATCCCAAGATGTAGGCAGCGTCT
>SUWT01000109.1 GCA_015061335.1 Lentimicrobiaceae bacterium
AGAGATTAGAATAATGTCAATTGATTATCCTGATAACATTCAACTCTGATTGAAGGTTTCTTCGGAAAGAAACAATATGCCGCTAATGCTGCGATGGTGTTGACGATGAAGTTTGAAGCCAAAGAACCAACCCATAGAGCATTGTCCTCTCATGGCGATTCCTTTGAAGACCTTGTGACAATGGATGCGTTGGTTACGACATACTCTCAACGGAACATTATGAGAATTGTTATCATTTCGGCATCGGAGAGACGACTTGGCTTGTTCCTATGTTTTTTGCCATCTTCGATTGAATGTTTTTTAACTGTTTCATTAAAAAAATTGCAGAAGTCGTCTGCCATATAGAAAATTTCAATAACTTTGTTGTCGGATAACATAACGTTTTGTTCTTTTTGTTAGCACTTTAAAGATACAAAAAATATCGTTATGTTATTCATTTTTAGTAAATTATTTTATATCGAACTCACGTTATTTATAATTTATTTTTAAATAAACTTGTGAATTATTATTTATTATTATTATTATTGCAATGAATTTAAATACATAATCCTATGAAAAAAACATATTTATTAAAAGCAAGTGTGATGCTTATGGTTGTGTTGTATTATATATGTAATACTTCATGTGGAACCGCAAATTTGACCAATAAAAATAATTATTATCAAGGTTCTGATTTAAGTAAGTATGAATCTGTGAGAAAATATGTAAAAAGCAATGATCCTAAATCATCAGGAATGAAATTTAATGAGGAAGGAAAGTTATATGCTATTGGAAACGCTAAGATGCGTGAATATTCTACTGTAAGAGAAAGTCATGATACTAGAATGGATATGAAAAGTGTTGCGGCGCATTTTCCTGAATTTATAAAGCTTGTACACGATTCGGACAATTATCAAATCACTTATTTTGAATTCTTCTATCTTGATGATATGGAATTGATAAAGATGGAATACATATTGGATGACGATTTTGATAATCCAATGAGTATTATGTACTATATTGCTTATAATAAAAATGAGAATAAAACCTTCGCCATAAAATGTCATGGAACATGTGGCTTGCCAACAGAAAATTGTAATCTCTCTTTTGAAATATCAGAGGGTTTTAAGTGCAAGTGTGAAGAGGAAAGTGCTCCGGCAGAAGAACTGAATGTTTGTAAATCAGATGATTGTAATATGATTATATCAGAGGTTGAGAATATTGAGTGATAAACGGATGTCGAAAGCTGATATTTAGATATGCTTGATAAAATTAGTTGTATTTAATTTTTATCAACTATATTTAATAAATTCTTCTTTCTATGCATTTTTATTAACTATACTTAATAAAATTTGTATATTTGCAAATGTTATTAAGTATAAGTTATGAAACAATTAATCATAAGGCGAAATTATCTTGATAAGATTTTCAAATATTTAGGAAAAGAGATGATAATCGTTCTGACAGGACAGAGACGTGTTGGAAAAAGTTATCTGCTGAAACAATTTTATCAGGAAAAAATAAAAGAGCCAAACTCCAATATAATTTATATCGATAAGGAAAAACGCGAGTTTGATTTCATTAGAAATTATCAGAATCTTAACGATTATATTGAAAGTAAATTCGTTAAGGATAAGCATAATTATATTCTTATCGATGAAGTTCAGGATATTGCGGAATTTGAACGTAGTGTGAGAAGTTATCGTACCGAAGAAAATGCCGATGTCATAATCACTGGAAGTAACGCTAAGATGTTGAGCGGTGAGTTAAGTACGATAATCGGAGGAAGATTTAAGGAAATTTACATACAACCTTTGAGCTACGAAGAATTCCTGACATTCCATTCTCTTGACGATAACGATGATTCTCTGACACAATATATCAATTTAGGCGGAATGCCCGGTTTGAATAAGATTGGATTGCATGAAGATGATGTTCGTGAATATCAGAAAGATATTTATAACACAGTGATTCTGAAAGATGTGATAATGAAAAACAATATCAGAAATGTCAATTTTCTTGAGAATCTGGTTTTATATTTGGCTGATAATACCGGAAAGATAATTTCTGCTAATAATGTCAGTAAGTATATGAAATCCAATGGCGAAAATATCTCGGCTTCTGTAATACTTAATTATTTGAATTATCTTTCTGATGCTTATATAATTAATAAAGTGAATCGTTATGATGTTCATGGAAAGCGTTTGTTCGACAGTAATGAGAAATATTATTTCGAAGACAACGGAATAAGAAATGCTATTGCAGGCGGCACTCGTGAGGGTGATGTCGAGAAAGTCATTGAGAATGTCGTATATCAAAATCTTGTACGGTTGGGATATGAAGTTTTTGTCGGACAATTGCAATCGAGCGAGATTGATTTTGTGTGTACAAAACCCAATGGTGAAAAGATTTATGTGCAGGTGTCTTATCTGATTGTAAATGAAGAAACTCGTAAGAGAGAATTCGGTAATTTGATGAGGATACAGGATAATTATCCCAAATATGTCGTTTCTATGACTCCGTTAATTACCAATAACGATTACGACGGAATAAAACATATTCATTTAAGAAACTTTTTGAAAAACGGAATCTAATAACAATTTACATTTAAAATTGCTGACGGCTGATAACTGAAAGCTGATTGCTAAATTAAAAAAATAAATCATGAAAAAACTCCTTACCTTATTAATATGCTTCATGGCATTATCTTGCTTCGCGCAAAAAGTTGAACCTACTTGGGAATCATTGCAGCAACGTGGTTATCCTCAATGGTTTTCCGATGCTAAATTAGGAATCTTCATCCACTGGGGCGTCTATTCAGTTCCGGCTTACGCTACTAACGAAGGCTACGCCGAATGGTATTACAGCGGTTTGATGAACGGCGATACAACCCGCATCAACTTCCAAAAAAGAAACTACGGCGAAGACTTCACTTATCGCGACTTCGACAAACTCTTTAAAGCTGAGATGTTTAAACCTGAACAATGGGCAGAGTTATTCAAGAAAAGCGGTGCTAAATATGTGCTTCTCGTGACAAAACATCACGATGGCTACTGCCTTTGGGATAGCGAATATTCTCCGGAATGGAATAGCGTCGTTGGCGGACCGAAGCGCGACATCGTCGGAGAACTTACTGAAGCAGTGCGTGCTAAAGATATGAAGATGGGATTCTATTATTCACTTCCAGAGTGGACGAATCCCTTGCATCGCTGGTATATCGACCCAGATGATTCCATTACTAATTACGTTGAAAACCACATGATTCCTCAGTTTAAGGAATTGGTTACAAAATATAGACCTTCTATCATCTTCGCTGACGGCGAATGGCGTAACTCCGCTGAGCAATGGCATTCGGCAGAGTTGATTGCTTGGTATTATAACACAGTAGGCGAGGAGGCTATCGTCAACGACCGCTGGGGTCACGGCGCGCAATATGGTTTCCGCACCCCTGAATACAGCGCAGGCATCACGCAGACCGACAGACCTTGGGCGGAATGTCGCGGCATAGGTCGCTCCTTCGGACTCAATCGCAATGAGCCGCTCTCCAATTATCTCACATCTAAAGAATTGATCCGTCACTTCGCAAAGACTGTGGCAGCCGGCGGTGGAATGACATTGAACGTGGGACCAGCAGCCGACGGACAAATTCCTCTTATTCAACAAGAAAGATTATTGGAGCTCGGTCAATGGCTTGAAATTAACGGCGAGGCGATATACGGAACTCGTCCTTATCATAAATTCTACGAGATGAAAGAAGTCTCAATCACCAGAACTGATTCCTTGATAGACTTCAATTGGCATCGCAACTCTCCTGATAAAGCGATAAGCTACGACAACTTCAGCGCGACATGGAACGGAATTTTTATTCCTGAAAAGAACGCTACATATACTTTTGAGGTGGAAGTCGATGATAATGTGAAAGTCACAGTCGATGATAAAGTCGTTATCGACTATAATCCTGCAAAAGCTAACGAACAACAAAGCGATGCCGACATGGCGAAAAACTGGAGTTCTACATCAGGAAAGATCAAGTTGAAAGCTGGCGAACCTTATAACATCAAAGTTGAATATCAGGAGAAAAACATCGATGCGATGATGCGACTTTATGTCTCTTCCAAAGATATGACAAAGTCTATATTAAAACCTCTCGATGGTTTCAGGGCAGAATATAAGTGCGAGCAGCCATACGTCTGTTACACAACAAAAGGCTATGACTTATATGCTATCGCGATAGAATTTCCACAAGATGAACTCGTTCTTGAAATACCACAGCCGAAAGAAAATACTATAGTGAGAATGCTCGGCTGCGAGAAAGTCTTACCATGGAGATATGAAGACTGCAAGATGATTATCGATACTACGCCGCTCAAATATAACGACTTGAAAAGCGACGCTGCGTGGGTGTTCAAGATAAGATTATAACTCATAACAAGTTTGTTCTATGAAATTTATAGCTACAATATTATTGATTTTGATGATGTTGTCTCATGCGACATGCGGAGTCTTGTTATGGCGACATCGTAAAGAGACAGGCGATTATTCACGTTACATTCAGGCGGCGTTCAGCTGGGTGTCAGCATTATTTGCGCTTACATTCATCTTCCGTACTTGGTCTGAGACAACGACTGCCGATGGTGCCTTCTTTGAACCGGAACATACTTTTGTCCCGATTTTTATTCAGATGATTTGTTTCTTATATCCGCTAGAAGTTATTAAACCTACAGTGAGTCGTGCGAAAGTTTATATGTTTTTATTTGCACCTTTGTTTATGTTGGTGTTTGTCGGAATGTTCGCCGGCATTGAATATACTCCTTTATATACTTACGACGATATTTGGCAGCATATTGGAAAGTTCGACGTGTGGTTTCGTATAGTCACTCTCATAGTGATGTTGTTCTATTGCTTCTCTCTATTTTTTGTGCCATACGACAAAAAACGAAGCGGAGCCGATAGTAGGTTTATCTTGATGTATGCCTTGGGGTTCAGCTTGATTGGCTTGCTGCATTTCTCCATACAGATTTCTCATGCCTATTGGCTGATTCTCTTGCATCAAGTAGTGTGGACGGCGTTTTTTGTCGCTGTGGCTTATTATGAGTTAAAGGAGCGTCTGATTGTTCCTCAGACTTTAATGGTGCCTGAGAAGATTGTCGTCAATACGGCGGAAGATAAGCTTTGGAAGCAAATCCTTATTTTGTTAGATGACGTTGAAAATTGGCGTAACCCAGAACTGAATCTAATCTCTCTTTCTGAACTTATAGGCTCTAATCGTACATATGTGGGAGAAGCCTTCAAAAGAAATGTAGGAATGACCTTCGTTGAATACATCACCAGACGCCGCATTGATTATGTCGCGGATTCCTTGAGGAAAAATCCCAAGGCTAATCTCAAGGAATTGTTCAACTATGTTGGTTATCGTCAGCGTTCCACAGCGTGGAGAAATTTTCAAAAGATTATGGGAATGACACCGACAGAGTTTGTCGAAAGTCTTAAATAAGAAAATCGCTTGTTTTGTTATGAAACAGGCAATTTTGTTCTTATGCCTAAATATTGTTGCTTTATCTTGTTGTTTTTGTAAAAATGCAACGCGTTTTTTGTAAAATTACAACGTTGATAATTTTTTGCTGTTGCTTTTTATTAGTACTTTTGCATACATTACTTGATGAAAAATATTTAAAATAATAAGGTATGAAATTATTAAAATCTGTTCTTCAATCTTGGCAACAAAATAATCTTATGCTACGCATTTTAATAGGTATTATTATTGGTGCCGTCTTGGCGCTTTTTTTGCCAGATGTTAGTATCATCTCTATGTTGGGTGACTTGTTTGTAGGTGCACTTAAAGGCATTGCTCCAATATTGGTAGCAGTGTTGGTGGCTTCGTCGATAGCAACAGCGCGCGGTGGCTTG
>SUWT01000022.1 GCA_015061335.1 Lentimicrobiaceae bacterium
GATTTAATAAAATAATAAGGTCGGCAGGAATCCGGCGTAGATATACGTTCTCAAGAAAAAAACATGATATAATAGTCTTTGGAAATCAAGACTAATTACTCAGGCATTAGATTGAAGGTCGTTCACTGGTTCGAGTCCAGTACGTCCCACAAAACTTGTATGTTATCTTAACCAGCAAACATCTCTCTAATATTATAGTGGCAAAATGCCTTCTGTTTCTTCCCACAACCACTCTCTTAAATCATTATCAATATATTTATGAGATACAGATTTATTTCTGTTACCAGAAAAAAGTTTAACATTTTCAACACCTTGAACATTGTCCGCCGCAAATTTATTATCCTTTTTTGAATTAAAAAGAAGCGCATTAACAGCTGGTATCGCACCTTTTTCAGGTGACTTGCAGAATGGTCGGAACAAAATATCTGCCAGTGGATCAAACCATCGATGCATTGAAATCATATTGCTATCTACCACTCCAGGATCTGTTAGATAAACACATCCGTTCTTTATCTTTTCTGACAAAGAAAGTGATGATAAAAACAAAGCGTACTTAGCTTTACCGTATGTTCCTAGTTGAGAATAACGTTTTTCATCTATATCGAAGAAATGCTTATCAAGTTTAGAGACACCACGTGTTACCGAGACTGTATTTACAACACAAAAACCTTTCTCCATCAAAGGCATCATCAATTTGGTCAAATAAAATGGTCCCAGGTAATTTACCGCCATTGCAGTTTCGAAACCATCATCATTAATAGTAAAATCACGACATATAACACCTGCGTTATTAAGCAATTTATCAACTTTAAAGCCATTTCTAACTACATCTGCAGTAAAGCATCTTATTGAAGCCAGTGAATTCAGGTCTAATTCTAAGACATTTATCTCAGAACGAGGGAATTCCTTTATTAGAGCATCTCTTGTTTTTTTAGCTTTAACAATATTACGGCAGGCCATTATCACAGGCAAATCTTTGCTTATCAATGATTTAACAACGGCTAAGCCAATACTTCCTGTTGCTCCAGTTACAATTATTTGATTTTTCTCCATATAAAATTCACTAAAGACTTTGGCAGTAATCCAAGAAGAGGTGGCAGATATACATTCATAGCACCTGGCGCCACTATCATTCTCTTTCGAAACATACCTTTTAGAGCTTTCTTCACGAGCCAGTCAGGTGTTCCTATAAGGCCTATATTAACTCCTAATTTCAGCAATTTAGGACTCAATTTATATAAAGGTGTAGCTATAGCTCCAGGACAAACCGTCGTCACTCCCACTCCATAATCGCGCATCTCATAATAAAACGATTTACCGAAACTTCTAAGATAAGCTTTTGTCGCAGAATACGTTGTTATTCCAGGAAACGGAAGTCGCGCCGCCATAGAAGAAACGAGAACTATAAAACCGAAGCCTCGTTTTTTCATATCATCACCGAAGAGACGACACATTCTCACAGGAGTCATAATATGAAGTTTCAGCATCAGCTCCATCTTGGAATTATATTCATTATCAAGCTCATGGAAGAAAAACATTCCCGCATTATTGATTAAAATATCAATAATAACATTCTCTTTTTTACAATAATCAAACAATTGTTGAGCCGCATCATCATGCGACAGATCCTGATAACGAGCGATGACATTTACTCCATAATCTTTATGAAGACTCATCGCCAGTTCATTCAGTTCTTTTTCTTGATTACTAACAATCATGAGATTACAACCAGCTTCGGCGAGACGCGTCGCATACAGAAGTCCCATTCCCGAACTCGCTCCGGTAATCAATGCCGTGATTTCGCGATTATATTGCGACTTCAGCTTATCAATTTTCTTCTTAAAAGAAATCATGATTGTTTCTTCTCTAATTTCTCAACTTCTTTTTTCAGACGCTTTGGCATTTCATCGACGCAGTGATGGCATCTCATATCTTCGCTGTACATTCTTCCTATACAATAATTTGAATGTTTACAAGGACTTTTTGTCAACTCGCCTTTTTGTAATTTGTTAACGAAGTCGGTATCGTTGATAAGAGCGCGAGCCATTTGGAAAGCCACGAAGCCAGAGTTCACGACTTTTTCCATATCATCTAAGGCGACCATACCACCTACATAAATGAGAGGCAGCTTAAGGTTTTCTCTAAACTTCATTGCTGTTTCTAAGAAATAAGCATCTTTATAAGGGACTGGTGGCACAATAAGTTTACCTACCAGGCGCAATCCGAGTTTAAGCCACCAGAACTTTCTCATATTCATGTAGTAAGCCATTGTTTTTATAGGCATTTCGCCACGCATAACTTCCATAGGAGCCTTGCTTACGAAACCAGCGGAGAGCACCAGTGCATGAACGCCAAGCTTTTCCAATTCTTTAGCAATTATCAAAGCCTCATCGGTATCGACACCATTTTTCACTCCATCGAACATATTGATTTTCACGACTACAGCCATATCATCCAGAGCGGCATCCATCACTTCCCTTATCACAAATTTCATAAAACGCATTCTATTTTCCAGATTTCCGCCCCAGATGTCATGTCTATGATTTGTATAAGGAGAAAGGAACTGACTTATCAGATAACCATGACCAGCGTGTATCTCAACACAATCGAAGCCAGCTTGTCGAGCCAGGTTCACTGCTTTTCCGAAATCTCTTACTAGATCCAGTATTTCATACTCATCCATTTCTCTAACGAAAGTAGGAGAATAAAGATTAAATCCAGAGGAAGCACCCATAGGTTTGCATCCGCAGGTACTTCTATGTGTCATATTACCACAATGTCCTAGTTGAATTGCAGCCTTAGCGCCTTCATTATGAACAGCATCGGTAAGTTTCTTTAATTCTGGAACAATCTCCTCGCGCATCCATAGCTGTCCGTCGAAAGAGACGCCGCTACGATTCACTGAGGCGTAAGCTACCGTTGTCATTCCAACGCCGCCCCGAGCCACAGCAGTATGGTAATCAAAGAGTTGCTGTGAAGGACTATTATCCTTACACATATTTTCAAATGCAGCAGAACGTATAGTTCTGTTTCTAAGTTCTATCGGACCTATCTTGCAAGGTGTAAAAATAATTGAATCGGTTGGTTGCATCTTATTTTTAAGAATGTTGAGTTAATTAAAGTGTATCTGTATATAATTCATTAAATATGGATAACACACCATTCTTTGCATTTTGCATGATGATAGCATAATACAAAACGCCATGTTATCCGACAACAAAGTTATTGAAACTTTTTATATGGCAGACAAGTTTCGAAAAATTTCATTTCCGACTTATGGCATTCTGATAATCCTCTTCTGTAATGGTGTAAACTGCATGATGTTGCTTGTTGTATCGTTTGTCTATTTCTCTAAATACATTCCAGTTACGAGTTAGACATGGATTATTTGAAAAAGTGGAACTTTTATCATAAGAGATTGAAACTTCATCGTCAAATATAAAGATGATCTTAAAGTTAACATTAGAATTATCCCCTAATATAAAATTACTATTATAGTCAAAGCAAGACGATGTAGATACAATATCAATAGAAAAGAACTCTTCTTTCTCTGTTCCAACACTAATTGCATTGTTGTTACATGTCACTCCTGATGCTACATTATACTCAAGTCTACAAAGCACATTACGACCTGACAAATTTTCTATATAAAATGTATCTTGATAAATAGGTTTGCACGATGCTACTGTCAGCAAAACTAACAATAATGATATTAGATACTTTATTTTCATAATTACTATATTTATCGTGAGTTCGATATAAAATAATTTACTAAAAATGAATAACATAACGATATTTTTTGTATCTTTAAAGTGCTAACAAAAAGAACAAAACGTTATGTTATCCGACAGCAAAGTTATTGAAATATTCTATATGGCAGACGACTTCTGCAAATTTTTTAATGAAACAGTTAAAGAACATTCAATCGAAGATGGCAAAAAACATAGGAACAAGCCAAGTCGTCTCTCCGATGCTAAAATGATAACAATTCTCATAATGTTCCGTTGAGAGTATGTCGTAATCAACGCATCCATTGTCACAAGGTCTTCAAAGGAATCGCCATGAGAGGACAATGCTCTATGGGTTGGTTCTTTGGCTTCAAGCTCCATCTGATTATCAATGAGAAAGGAGAGATACTGAATTTCATGATTACGCCTGGCAATGTTGATGACAGGTTCCCGTTGAAATACGAAAACTTCGTTAGGGAGATTTACGGCAAGATAGTGGCTGACAAAGGATACATATCACAAGAGCTGTTTAATGAATTATTCGTCAACGGCATTCAATTGGTTACAAAAATCAAGAACAATATGAAGAACAGCCTGATGAGCATGGCGGACAAGATTCTATTGAGGAAACGAGCTTTGATTGAATCGACAAATGACGAACTGAAGAACATAGCGCAGATTGAACATTCCAGACACCGATCTTTCTCGAACTTCATCGTCAACACCATAGCATCATTAGCGGCATATTGTTTCTTTCCGAAGAAACCTTCAATCAGAGTTGAATGTTATCAGGATAATCAATTGACATTATTCTAATCTCTTACAAGCAGTCCCGTAAGGACGCAAGAACACAAAGCAGGTGTGTAGTGAAACGGAACGCCTGCCAAACAACGACAGACCATCACACAAGTCCTGTAGGGACGGCAGAACTCTGTCGCGCCTACAGCGCTTTGATTGCTCTCGGCCCATCTTGAGCAGAGATTACGCTGACGCTTCATCGTCTGCCTGCTATCTGTAACCCTTACAGGGTTCAAGTTTATCTGATGAAGATTATTGCTTGATTATTTGATAGTTCCTTATATCGAACTCACGTTAAAATATTCTTATGCATTGAATATGAAATGAAATTATCGGCATAAACTATATCACACAATTCCGTAAACTTATAGGGGACTTCTATAATCTTAATGCTTTAATAAGTCATAACTCTATTTGCAGTCTCAATCAGTCATATCAATATATAAAAGGTATAATTCTTTTGACTTTTTTGGTATCTAACTCATCGCCAAATTCTTTCTTATAGTTATCGTAAATCTTAGCGGCACGGGGAGCAAGATTTGCGAAAGTCCACAATGCGAACACCGCGCCGGAGAGCGACCATGTAAGTATCGCAAAACCAAGCCATTCAACAAACTCTCCGAAATAATTGGCAGAAGTAACATATCTGAACATGCCTTTCTTTGGAAGATAATGTCTTGTATCACCAGGTTGACGAAGATGCCTTATGATATAATCAGAATGAATATTAATAATCATTCCGACAAAGAAAATTAACGTTCCAATGATGAATTGCGGTGTCGTAAGCCATGAAATCTCATACATATTTTCCGGCGAGACATAAAATATCCAGCCACCTTGCATAAAAGCATTTAAAGTATTGAAAATCATGCCCATCAAAATAACAGATAATGGCATCACGCTTTTTCCTCTTATCAGGAAAGGAAAAATAAAAGAACGTTGGAAATAATGTATCTCAAATAAGATCAAGAAAATGAGACATACGATATTTGTACTTCTTTCCGAAAAGACACATAATAAAATCATCGCTATGAAAACCGGTGATTCCATAAGGATCCAACCGATTTTATTAGGTATGGCAAATCCCCATTTCTTATTATAGAAAACACCGTAACCTGCTGTCACGTAATACAATGCTATAAAGACAATTACAGCTATAATTGTCATTATCAGAAGGAATATGTTAAAATTCTCCAACATATTAGTTAAAAGATTGTAAGTCCGTCAGTCTCTTATAAACCCCATTTTTAGATATAAGTTCGTCATGTTTGCCTTGTTCGACAATATTTCCTTTTGCCAAGACAACTATTTCGTCAGCATTTTGAATTGTTGAGAGTCTGTGTGCTATAACGACAGAAGTTCTGTTACTCATAACCTTAGCAAGAGCATCCTGTACAAGTTTCTCAGATTCAGTATCCAACGATGACGTAGCTTCATCGAGAATCAAAATAGGAGGATTTTTAAGTACGGCACGAGCGATACTGAGGCGTTGTCTCTGTCCTCCTGAGAGGTTCATTCCTCTGTCACCGATAAAAGTATCATAACCATTCTCAAGTTCCATGATAAAGTCGTGAGCATTAGCAACTTTAGCAGCTTCGACGACTTCTTCACGAGTAGCGTTTTGCATGCCAAAGGCTATATTATTGTGTACAGTATCGTTAAACAATATACTTTCTTGGCTTACAATTCCCATCAGACCACGAAGATCATTGATCTTATAATCGCGGATATCGACATCATCAATTGTTATAGAGCCATTACACACGTCATAAAAACGAGGCAACAGATCCACCATCGTTGATTTTCCTCCGCCACTTTCCCCTACCAATGCTATCATTTTTCCTTTTTCTATAGTAAGGTTAATATCCTTTAACACATCGTCTTTACCATAGCGGAAATACACATTATTATATTTGATAGAATTAGCAAATTCATTAATACTTAATGCGTTATCTTTTTGCATAATAACTTCGTCAGCATCAAGAATTTCAAATATTCTTTCAGCAGAAGCCATACCTTTTTGTAGGTTATAGAATCCATGAGAAAACGATTTTGCAGGTGGAATTATCTGCGAGAACACGACAATATAAGCGATGAAATTAGCAGCGGTTATAGTTGCATCACCTGAAAGAATAAGTGTAGAGCCGAACCATAACACAATGGAAATCACTATTGCAGAAAGCAGTTCGCTCATCGGAGAACTGAGATCTCTTTTTCTGTGAACGAATCGTAATAATTTAGAATAACCTTCATTCTGCTCAGCGAATTTCTCATTTGTATAATCTATTGCATTGAATGCCTTTATGATACGTAAGCCGGAGATTGTTTCTTCAATATTAGCGATCATATTTGCGAGACGGGTCTGACCCTCTTTAGAGTCTTTTTTAAGAGACTTTCCAATCTTACCGATAATAATTCCACCAATCGGCAAGACACAGAGAACGAATAAGGTAAGCTGCCAGCTAACACCAAGCATATATGCAAAATACGCTATTATCGTAATCGGAGATTTGATGAAGATATCCAGATAATTCATAATAGACACTTCAATCTCTTGTAAATCAGTAGTTATTCTAGCGATGATATCTCCTTTTTTATGTTTACTATAAAAAGATAAAGGCAACACCAATATTTTATTATAAACTGCGGCTCTGAAATCCTTTATTGAATTAACTCTAACAGATGCCATGTAGAAACTCGCCATATAAGTCGTTAAGTTTCTTAGGAAAAAGGCGAAGACTAAAAGAGCGCAAATGAATATCAATGCGACGGATTGACCTTTTGCTATGATTATCGAACTGATATAATAATTCATCGTTTCGATAAGGGCATCTGAGCTTAAAGAAAATTCAGGTTTTACGGTAATCAAGTTATTCGGGTTGAACAAAAGATTAAGAAAAGGAACCACCATTGAAAATGAGAACAATGAAAATATTGTCGAAAGAATCACAAAAACAATATTCAATGCCACGCTTCCCCAATAAGGCTTCACAAAACCAAGAACTCTATTGAACTTACTGATTTTCATCTAATAAAAATTTAAAAGGGGAATCTTTTACAGTTCCCCTATTATGTTAAAATAATTTAAATTAAAAACTATAGCCTGTATAATTTTCAGGTGTGATGACATGCATTTCGGCTTTAACCTCATCACTTACTGGCAATTCATCGATAAATCTATCTATAGACTCGCGTGTAACTTTCTCATTAGTACGGGTTAATCCTTTCAGCAATTCGTATGCGCCCTCAACTTCCTCACGACGAAGTATTGTCTGTATCGCTTCTGCCACGACTGCATAATTATTCAACAAGTCGGCACTGAGTTTTTCTTCGTTAAGGATAAGTTTATCAAGACCTTTAAGCAATGAAGAAATAGCTATCATGGTATGAGCCAAAGGCACGCCGACGTTTCTTGTAACAGTAGAATCCGTCAAATCACGTTGCATACGGCTGATTGGAAGTTTTGCGCTGAGATGTTCGAAGATAGCGTTGGCGAGACCGAGGTTGCCTTCAGCATTTTCAAAGTCGATAGGATTTACCTTATGAGGCATAGCTGAAGAACCGACTTCACCGGCTTTAATCTTTTGTTTAAAATATTCCATCGAAACATACTGCCAGACATCACGTGCAAGGTCAATTAAAATAGTATTGATACGTTTTACGGCATCGAAATAAGCGGACATGAAATCGTAATGCTCTATCTGTGTAGTAGTTTGCAATCTTGTAAGACCGAGATTATTATTGATAAAAGCATTAGCAAAATTTTTCCACTCAATATGAGGATAAGCTATTTTATGAGCGTTCATATTACCTGTCGCTCCGCCGAATTTAGCACAGAATGGAATGTTTTTCAAATTATTGATTTGATTGTCGATACGTTCTACAAAAACGTATATTTCTTTCCCGAGATGAGTCGGACTTGCCGGTTGTCCGTGTGTATGAGCCAACATCGGGACTTCTTTCCATTCTTCCGCCATGGCAAAGAGCTTATCTCTAAGTTCTTGCATTGCAGGCAGATATATATTAACATTAGCATCTCTTAAAGTTAGAGGAACTGCAACATTATTAATATCTTGGGAAGTCAAGCCAAAGTGAATGAATTCCTTAAATCTCTTAAGATCCAACTCATCAAAACGACGTTTCAAGAAGTATTCAACAGCTTTAACATCGTGATTTGTAACCTTTTCTATATCTTTTATCTCCTGAGCATTCTCTATTGTAAAATTTTCATAAACAGAACGCAACGTAGAGAAATATTTATGATCAAATTCAAGCAATTGAGGTAAAGGAAGCTCACATAATGCTATAAAATATTCAACCTCAACTTTAACACGATAACGTATTAACGCAAATTCTGAAAAATATTCATCAAGACCCGAAGTCTTTGAACGATATCTACCATCGACAGGAGAAATCGCTGTAAGTGGAAATAATGTCATAACTTTAATTATTATTAAACGCAAAAGTAATAAATAATTATGAATTATGAATTATTTTAGCACTTATAAAATTTTTTTTATCAAGATAACAGATATTTCAACTTTTAATCAATTATACTGCTGCTATATAATCTTATATCTGTAACATCAAATTTACAAAAATCAATTTTAGAAAGGCTCAATTCCATTATTTCATGATTTACAGAACTTTTTTTGGATAGTATCAGAATATGTTTGTATTTCATATCTGATATGATTAATATATCATTTTCTTTATCGTGTAATAGCAATCTAAACGTTTTCAGGAAACATCTATTTTTAATCATAAGAATAGTTTCTTCTTTCTTACTAATAATTTTCATTGAGAATTTCTTGATAATTTTGCTTCTATCGTAATTTATTCCGACAAATAACAAATCATAGTTATTCTCACAACTAATTGATAAATAGAACAATGATTCAGAAAAATCATTTTTTAAATTAATTCTAGATCGTGCAATTTGATACCATTTCCCACTTAGATGGGAATTAAGACAAGTTTCCATAACAATAATATTTTGATGTTAATGAATATCAATCCAATTATATAGAATCCGATATGAAAATAAAAAAAAGACAACTTCGGTATGATCTATACCTTTTTTTGTTTCATGACACAAAGGTAATATGATTTAAAATCAAAAGTCAAGTAAATGAGGTAAAATTTTCATCATTTTAAGATTTTTTAACATCTAATCAGTAAAAAGACTCAAATATCGTTAATTTAAATTAACAAAATATCATAATATGTTATAGAAACAATTATAAATTCCCATTTGAAATAAACTTTGACAACAATAACAAAGAAAAAAGTCCGGTGTAACACCGAACTTCCTATGGATATAATGTATATTGATTTGTCTCAACTTTTGGAGTCAGATCAAAGTATTATGAAATTATTTCTCTGAATCATTAAGTTTGAAAATGAATGGAACTGTAAAACGGCATCTCACTGCTTCGCCGTTTTGTGTTCCCGCTTGCCATTTCGGCATTGAGGAAACAACTCTAACTGCCTCGGCATCACATTCTTTGTCGATACCTCTCATAACTTCGGCATTAGTGACGCTACCGTCTTTCTCAATGACAAAACTAACAAAAACTCGTCCTTCAATCTTGTTAGCCTTCGCCGATTCCGGATATTTGGTGTTTTCACTCAAATACTTCATCAACTCATTAGGTCCGCCCGGAAATTGAGGCATCGTCTCCGCTACATTGTAAATAGTATCACCATCTTGATTCATGTAAATATCCATGAAAGCGAATTTACCGGCAGCGACAACAATACCTTTCATTGTTGTTGAGGTATAACCTCCAAGTGTCGCCTTTAACTCGTAAGTTCCTGCAGGAATAGAAGTCATTTCATAACGACCATCTGTGCCAGTTCTGTCAGAAGCAACTTCGGTACCGTTATTTTCCAACACTACTGTAACAGTTGAAATAGGTTTTCCTGTAGCTCTATCGACAACAGTTCCAGAGAGTTGTCCTTGTCCTTCAGATTTCTCTACAGGAACTTGTTCTTTGCTAACATTACCTTCATCGTTAGATTTCGGATTATCACATTGTGTATTCAGCAAAATCAGCATCGCGAATACTGGAAGAGTCAGTAACAGTCTCATTACCATTCTCTTCGTCTTTTGTTTTTGAGTAATCATACTAATTCTTTTTTTGGTTAATAAAAAACTGAAATTATTGGCTACCGTGTTAAAATTATCAGCCGTGCACTGCTGTAACAATAACATTATATAGTTCGATTTGTCGGTTTCATTCTCAACAGCTTCATTATCCGCTATATATTCATGTACGTTCTGCAATTCTTTCTTCATTTTATAAATGAACGGATTGAACCATTGGAACGAAATCATAATTTCCATTAAGATTACATCTAAAGAATGATGATTCTTCACATGACTCATCTCATGCTTTAAAATCAAAGGATTGTTAATTTCATCAGGTAAATAAATACAATTAAAAAATGAGAAAGGAATATGATTTTCTTCGGTATAAATTATCTTCACATTATCAATAATTTCAAACTTCTTTCCTTTCTTAATCTTATTGACTTTATAAATGTTAAAAATCATTTTCATAAAAGAAAATATCACACCTACAATATATATGGCTGAAATTATCTGCAAAAATGAAAGTGAATTATTTTTAACATTATCCGCTTCAAGATTAATTTCATTATTGCTTAAAATTTATACATTATCCATGATGAAAAAATATTCCGGCATTTGTCCTGAAATCTTTATCGAGATAAAAGGAAATACGAATGCGAAAACCGACATCGTCAGTAATATTATGCGGCAGACGTTGAATCTGTTACATTTGCCGAACAATAATTTATATGTGTAATACAAAATTATTGTCGCTATGAATGTCAATAATACTTTTGTTAACATAACTTATTTGTTTATAGCGTTGTTAATCATTTTCTTAAGTTCCTCGAGCTGCTCGATGGTGAAATTCTCCTTTTTTGTAAAGGCAGACACCAACTCAGTATAAGAATTGTTAAAATAATTTTTAACTAAACCGTTAAGATAATTGTGAGAATATTCCTCCTTAGATATGAGCGGATAATAACGATTCGCCTTGCAGAACGTCTCGTGACCGACAAATCCTTTCTTCTCCAAAATCCTGACTATCGTAAGTACCGTATTATAAGCAGGTTTCGGTTCCGAGAAGTTAGACATTATCTCATTTGCGAAGCCCTTGCCTATTTTCCAAATCACCTGCATTACCTGTTCTTCCGCTTTCGTAAGCTCTCTGAAATTATTTTCCATCGTGAAATATTTTTAAGTTTAACGATGCAAATATACAATTTATTTTATAACTTCATAACTAAATTTTTAGTTTTGATAAAAAAATTTCATTATCTAAATATCAAAGTAAAAATCTAAAAAAAAGATTCTATGACACATAATATGTATGTATTATTTTTCGTATATTCGCAGTTCTGTAAATTTTCATTTTTAAACGATTTATATCAACTAAAAAACATATCATCATGAATTACGACGTTATAGTAATAGGCAGTGGTCCTGGAGGTTACGTAGCTGCCATCAGAGCATCACAATTAGGTAAGAAAGTCGCTGTCGTTGAGAAATCAGAAATCGGCGGCACATGTCTTAACTGGGGTTGTATTCCTACGAAAGCCCTTTTGAAGAGTGCTCAGGTTTATACATATATGAAGCATGCCGAGAACTACGGCATAAGTGTTGAAGGCGAAGTGAAAGCCGACATGGAAGCCGTTGTTCGTCGCAGTCGTGGCGTGGCAGAAGGCATGAGCAAAGGCGTTCAATATCTCTTCAAGAAAAATAACGTGGAACTTATCGCCGGTCTTGGCTCATTGACAGCCGACAAGAAGGTGAAAGTCGTTGACGCAGAAGGCAACGAAGCAATTTACGAAGCAGAACATATCATCTTGGCAACAGGATGTAGAGTCCGTCAACTTCCGGCTCTCCCTATCGACGGTGAAAGAATCATCAGCTATCGTCAAGCTCTCGTCTTAGATAAATTACCGGAGACAATGCTCGTTGTAGGTTCAGGCGCGATAGGTTCAGAATTCGCATTCTTCTTCACATCGATGGGCGTGAAAGTCACCTTGGTTGAGTTCATGCCTAACATACTTCCTGTTGAAGACGAAGAAGTTTCAAAACAAGTCGAGCGCTGCTTCAAGAAATTGAAGATGACGGTGATGACAGAATCATCAGTTACAAACGTTGACACCACAGGCGAGAAATGCGTCTGCACAATAGAAACAAAGAAAGGTACCAAAGTCGTTGAAGCCGACATCGTTCTCTCAGCAGTAGGCGTACAAACCAACTTAGAAAACATAGGATTGGAAGAACTCGGCATCGCAACAGAAAGAGGCAAGGTCATCGTTGACGATTATTACAGAACAAATGTCGAAGGCGTCTATGCTATCGGCGACATCGTTCATGGTCCTGCATTGGCACATAAGGCATCACACGAAGCTATCATTTGCGTTGAAAAATTCTGCGGATTAGAACCAGAGAAATTGAATTACAACAACATTCCAGGCTGTACATACATCACTCCAGAAGTAGCATCAGTAGGTTTGACAGAAGCAAAAGCCATCGCTGCTGGTTATGAAGTGAAAGTCGGCAAGTTCCCATTCACAGCATCGGGCAAGGCATCGGCAGCAGGCAACAAAGACGGTTTCATCAAGGTCGTCTTCAACGCCGCTAACGACGAATGGTTAGGTTGTCATATGGTAGGCGACAACGTGACAGAGATGGTTGCCACAGCGGTCCTCGGACGTGAGTTAGGCGCAAAAGGTCGCGACATCATCAATACCATCTTCCCTCACCCGACAATGTCGGAAGCCATGATGGAAGCAGCCGCTGCAGCACACGGCGAAGTGGTACACCTTTAGTAAAGTGTAGAGTTGAGAGTTAATAGTTTAGAGTAGTTGAGAGTTGAAAGTTGAGATTTGAGAGTTGAAAGTTGTTAGTTTAAAGTGTAATGTACTTAACATTCAAAACTATTATAAACTTACAACTTTATAACTATGAACTCTAAAACTACTCTAAACTCTAAACATTAAACTATAAACTAAAATTAGTGTAAAGTTGAGAGTTGTTAGTTTAAAGTGTATTGTACTTAACATTCAAAACCATTATAAACATACAACTTTTAACTCTAAACTCTAAAACTACTCTAAACTCTAAACATTAAACTATAAACTAAAAATAAGTGTAGAGTTGAGAGTTAATAGTTTAGAGTAGTTGAAAGTTGAAAGTTGAGAGTTGTTAGTTTAAAGTGTAATGTACTTAACATTCAAAATATTATAAACTTACAACTTTTAACTCTAAACTCTAAAACTACTCTAAACTCTAAACATTAAACTATAAACTAAAAAGATGGAAATAATTAAAACTTCGATAGAAGGTCTTTTGATAATAAAACCTGATGTCTTCAAAGATGAGAGAGGATACTTCTTTGAATCATATAACAAGGAACGTTTTACAAAGGAAGGACTTGTGATGAATTTCGTTCAAGATAACGAGTCGAAGTCTAGCAAAGGTGTTCTTAGAGGATTACATTTTCAGAAGCCTCCGTTTGCGCAAGGAAAACTTGTAAGAGTGGTGAAAGGTTCTGTTATGGATGTCGCTGTCGATTTACGAAAGAATTCTCCTACATACGGCAAATGGGAGTCACGCATTCTCAGCGAAGACAACAAAGAGATGTTCTGGATTCCGGAAGGTTTTGCACATGGATTCATAACATTGGAAGATGATACCATCTTCACATATAAATGTACAAATATTTATAATAAAGATTCTGAAGGCAGTCTTAGATGGAACGATCCTGACATTAATATCGAATGGAATATTAAGGAGCCCATCTTATCGGAAAAGGACAAGACAGCTCCATTATTTAAAGATTTTGAGACACCTTATATTAATATATGAAAAACACAAAAATTCTCTTTATCATAGCAGTATCTTCTCTGATTCTAATGATTATCATAGCATTAGGATTAAGCATATATGCAATAAAAGTAGCCAACAAGCGTCCAGTCTCTTTAGAGCAGATAGTGATACAAAGTCACGATATTGAATTCTGCGATGATATATATTTTGCGGGAGAAAGAGTTCCTTTGGAAATGTTTAACATCAGAGAACGCTATGAAAGAGAACTTTTGTCTAACACATATTTTCACAGTAACACCATGGTCTTGCTAAAAAGATCAAAACGTTGGTTTCCTGTGATTGAACCTATCTTAGAGAGATACGGTGTACCTAACGACTTCAAATATCTTTGTGTCATAGAGAGTTATCTCAGCAATGTTGTCTCCCCTGCTGGAGCTGCAGGATTTTGGCAATTCATGAAAGCTACTGCCGAAGAGTACGGTCTAAAAATCAATAAAGACATTGACATGCGATATAATGTAGAATTGGAGACAGAGGCGGCATGCAAATATTTTCTCAAGGCATACGAAAGGTTCGGCAGTTGGACATTAGTAGCTGCAGCATATAATGCCGGTTCTGCCAGAATAGCAAAATTCATGAAAGAACAAGGTGCCACATCATATTATGATTTGCTAATGGCTGAAGAAACAGAACGTTACGTATTTCGTATCTTAGCGATAAAATCTATCTTTGAGAATCCAGAAAAATATGGTATTTATGTTAGTGACAAATTGAGTTATGCACCATATAAATACGATATTATCATTGTAAATGAGAGCGTTGAGAATTGGACTGAGTTTGCGAAAGAACATGGCATAACATATAAATTATTAAAAGTCTTCAATCCTTGGTTGAGAAGCAATTCACTAAAAGTACATAAAGGTGAGGTTTATGAGATAAAAATACCCAAAAAACCATTTAACATCACACATGCACATATAAATGAATTGATTGGAGATGAACAAATTCATACTTTCGACTCTTTATACACCGAAATAAGCCAATAAAATGAGTTTAGATGAGAAGAAGATATTTTCTGAGGATGAATTTTTAGAGATTTATGGAGCCAGAGAGAACAATCTGAGGGACATAAACATAAAGATTCCTCGCGATAAATTAGTTGTTATCACAGGATTAAGTGGCAGCGGCAAATCATCCCTGGCATTTGAGACCATATACGCAGAAGGTCAGAGACGTTATATGGAGTCGATGTCCTCATATGCCCGACATTTTATTGGCAATATGCAGCGTCCTGAAGTCGATGAGATCAAAGGTCTAAGTCCTGTTATATCCATAGAACAAAAATCAGTTAACAAGAATCCTCGTTCAACAGTAGGAACAATAACAGAAATATATGATTATCTAAGACTTCTATATGCAAGAGTTGCGGAGCCATATTCATACAACACTGGAGAAAAGATGGTCAGATATTCTGAAGAACAAATCTGCAACCTCATCATTAATTCATATAAAAACAAGAGAATAAATATCTTAGCACCTGTTGTTAGAGCTCGTAAAGGACATTATCGTGATTTATTTGAAAATATACGTCAACAAGGTTTTTTAAGAGTAAGAGTTGATGGTGAGATAAAGGAACTTTTTTTCGGGATGCAGCTTGATCGCTACAAAACCCATGATATTGAGATTGTTATTGACAGGCTTTTGGTCGGAGAAGATAAAAACAGAATCTCTAAAGCCATAGAACTAGCCTTCAAACATGGAAAAGGATTGTTATTTGTTTTGGAAGAAGGAGTTTCGACAAGCTCAACTCCAGCCAACGTCCGTTATTTCAGTCGCTTGCTGATGTGCCCTACCACAGGACTTTCATACCAAGATCCTGAACCCAATACATTCTCTTTCAACTCGCCTTACGGAGCCTGTCCTAAATGTAATGGTTTAGGAGAAATTACTGTTATTGACATGAACAAAATCATTCCTGATATGGAGAAGAGTCTTAAGAAAGGTGGTCTCGCTCCTCTCGGAGAATATAAGAACTCATGGATTTTCAACCAGTTAGAAACATTAGGACTTCATTACGGATTTACATTAGACACTCCGCTCAAAGAACTCTCTGAAGAAGCACTGAATACAATTCTTTACGGAACGACAGAAGGTTTCACCGTGACAAAAGAACTTTACGGCACAATGTCGACTTTCACCGCGACTTTCGACGGATTGATAAACTTCATAATGAAACAAAATGAAGACGAAAACGCTTCCACCTCGATAAAACGATGGGCTGCGAGTTTCATGAATGAAACACAATGTCCTGAATGTCACGGCGCACGTCTCAAGAAAGAATCCTTATATTTCAAGATAAACGACAAGAATATCGCTCAACTCGCGGAGATGAATATCGTCAATCTCGCAAAATGGATTGATGAATTACCATCGCATCTCAACAAAAAACAAAAAGAAATAGCAACCGACATCTTAGCAGAAATTAAGAAACGTATCGATTTCCTGTTAAACGTAGGCATCGATTATCTGAATCTTAATCGTCCCGCAAAGAGTCTTTCCGGCGGCGAAGCACAACGCATACGTCTCGCCACACAGATAGGCTCTTTATTGACAGGAATACTTTATATCTTGGATGAACCTAGCATCGGTCTGCATCAACGTGACAACCAACGACTTATAGAATCGTTAAAAGAATTGAGAGACATCGGAAACTCCATCATAGTCGTTGAACACGACAAAGACACGATGATGGCAGCAGATTATATCGTTGACATCGGTCCAGGCGCAGGAAAACACGGAGGCGAGATAACTTTTGCGGGAACGCCGAAAGAAGTCAAAAAAGGCAAAGGTCTTACCTGCGACTATCTCAACGGCAAGAAGAAAATTGAAGTCCCCAAGTCACGACGCAAAGCAGGTAACGACGAATACCTCATACTTAAAGGTGCGAGAGGACATAACCTGAAAAATGTCACTTTGAAATTACCTCTTGGCGTAATGACCTGCGTGACAGGTGTCTCCGGCTCAGGAAAATCGAGTCTGATTAACGAGACCCTCTACCCTATCTTGAGCAAACATTTCTATCGCTCCGTGAAAGAACCGCTGCCTTACGATTCCATCGAAGGATTAGAATATATCGACAAAGTAATCGAGATTGACCAAGCACCTATCGGCAGAACACCACGTTCAAATCCGGCTACATACACCAAAGTCTTCGACGAAATAAGAAAATTATTCGGAGAACTTCCAGAATCTAAAATAAGAGGCTACAAAGCGGGAAGATTCTCCTTCAACGTGAAAGGCGGACGATGCGAGACCTGCTGCGGCGCAGGACTACGATTGATAGAAATGAATTTCCTTCCTAATGTACAGGTATTATGCGAGACTTGTCAAGGAAAAAGATACAACAGAGAGACATTAGAAGTCAGATTTAAAGGCAAATCCATTAACGACGTTCTTGACCTAACTATCAGCGAAGCTCTTGTCTTCTTCGAGAATTTCCCAAATATAACCCAGAAAATCAAAGCATTAGAAGATGTTGGACTAGGATATCTAAGCTTAGGACAGGCTTCAACAACTTTATCTGGAGGTGAAGCTCAGCGCGTAAAATTAGCTGCAGAACTCTCAAAACGGGATACAGGAAAAACACTTTATATCTTAGACGAACCGACGACAGGACTTCATTTTGAAGACATAAAAGTCTTGATGGACGTGCTCAACAAACTCGTTGAAAAAGGCAATACAGTTCTCATCATCGAACATAATCTTGATGTGATAAAACTCGCCGACCATATCATCGACATAGGTCCTGAGGGCGGCGACAAAGGCGGAACTATCATAAGCGAAGGAACGCCAGAGAAAATCGTTAAAAATAATAAAGGATTCACAGCAAGATTCTTGAAAGACGAGATTTAAATTATGAAAAAAATAAATCTCGGCATATTATCACTATCGCTTGCTGTTCCGGCAGCAGCTCAAGTTCAGAACGATGAACGTCCTAATGTGATTCTCATTTATGCCGATGATTTAGGTTACGGCGACCTGCAATGTTACGGAGCGAAGAACGTAGCCACGCCTAATGTCAATCGTCTCGCCGATAACGGAATACGGTTCACCAACGCCTATTCTGTAGCATCAACGAGTACACCATCGCGATATGGAATACTTACAGGCGAATACCCTTTTCGCAAACAAGGTACCGATGTGGCTGCCGGTGATGCCGCCATGATAATATCACCAGAGCAACAGACCGTAGCAGACTTATTCAAGGAAGCAGGTTATGCGACGGCGGCATTCGGAAAATGGCATCTCGGCCTCGGAGCAGAAAGCGGCAAACAAAATTGGAACGCTCCTTTGGAACCTGCATTAGACGACATCGGATTCGAATATTCTTACATAATGGCAGCCACCGCCGACAGAGTCCCTTGCGTATTCATCGAAAACGGAATGGTAGCCGACTACGACAGCAACTTTCCTATCTCAGTAAGTTATCACAAGAATTTTGAGGGCGAACCAACAGGAAAAGACAATCCTGAAATGTTATATAATCAACGACATTCACATGGACACGACATGTCGATAGTAAATGGAATAGGTCGCATCGGATTTATGAAAGGCGGAGGCAAGGCATTATGGAAAGACGAAAACATAGCATACTCCATCACAAGTCACGCCATTGGTTTTATCAATGAAAATAAGGAGAAACCATTCTTCATCTATTTCGCCACCAACGACATTCACGTACCGCGTTTTCCTCACGAGCGTTTCAGAGGGACGACAGAAATGGGGATGCGTGGCGATGCGATAGCGCAATTCGACTGGTGCGTGGGAGAGATTATCAAGACATTGGAAGATAACGGATTATTAGAAAACACCTTGATAATTTTAACCAGCGACAACGGTCCTGTCATTGATGACGGATACGACGACAAAGCGAAAGAACTGCTCAACGGTCACGACCCGATGGGCGGACTTCGTGGTGGGAAATACAGCAGTTTCGAAGCAGGAACGAGAGTCCCGTTCATAGTTCATTACCCAAAAGAAATCAAAAAAAGCGAGGTCAGTGAGGCTTTGGTGTCACAGATAGACTTCTTCAATGTGATGACTGAGTTTTTAGATATAAATCAGGAATATACTTCGCTCGACGGATTCAAAAACGAACTGAAGGCATGGATGGGAAAAGACAGGAAAGGCAGGAAGTATGTAGTTCAGATGGCACAGAATCATAATCTTTCTATACGTATGGGCGACTGGAAATACATCCCGCCATGTGAAGGTCCGGCGATGATACCTTGGGGACCAGAGATTGAGACAGGATATTCCAAAGAGCCACAGTTATATCATCTGTCTTCACCATATGAAAATGAAGATCTCAGCGAAAAATATCCGAAGAGAATCAAGAAGATGCAAGATATTATTGAGAAAATATCTCCCGCAGAAAAACAATAAACTCAAAAAGAAATCTCAGATTTCGGGGTTCTCAGGTTCTATCTAAGCCTGATGTTATCACCGACGTGCAGAATAGTATTCTCGTCCATGTCATTCATCTTGAAAAGTGATTTCAGCTTAACAGCATAAAGACGAGAAACGTAAGACAAAGTCTCACCTTTTTGTATAGTGTGATATTTATAAAGGCGCATCGCCTTGTTTTTCTTTGGTTCTATATAAATAATCTCGTTATCTTTCAAAGTACGACGTTTACCAAGATTATTATATTTAATCAACTGATAATCATACAATTCCAATATATAGGCCAAATCATAAACAGTCTCACCTTCTTTAGCATAAATAAATTTGACTTTATTATTCTCACGGATATAACGTCCATCTGAAGTTTTACCAACGACTTCAGTCTCTGTAATTTTGAAAGGAGTATAAATTACTGTACTATTATTTTTTTTATTCTTTTGGCTTTTATCTTTTGTCTTTTGAGTTTCATCATCTTTATATTCGAATTTTCCTTTCACAACCATTTGGTCATACTGAGAAAGATTATACTCTTCAATAAGTTTTATCAATATATTAGCATAAACAGGCAAAGTCGCATAACCAGCTTGTTTAAGTCCACGAGCCCAAGCCTTATAATCAGTTATCTCCAAATCGAAAAGAAAGGCATAACGCTGACCTTTTGTCAGGAAAATTGAATGATCTCTGTAAGAATCTGCAGGTGAATCATATACACGAAAGCACTCACCTTTTTCATCATCATCGTGATAAGTTTTTTTACCAGTCCAATCCTTATGACATTTAATACCGAAGTGATTATTAGATTTTTTTGCCAGCTCACTGGTACCGTTTCCGGATTCCAACAATCCTTGTGCAAGTGTTATCGATGCAGGAATCTTATATTGCTGCATTTCGCGCATAGCTAAATCTTTATATCTCTCAATATAATCCAATACAAGCTTAGATTTATCCTGGGAGAACACCTCATCATGCAGCAAAAAGATTGCGGCAAGGAACAAAAGACATCTAAGGATAAATACTCTCATATTTTTTTCGTAAAATTACAAAATAAACGTTTATCACATATAATTATTTTATAATATTTTTCAATGTCATAAATCTTTTTTTTATACCTTTGCGATTTTAAGGTAATCATATATGAGCCATACCATAATAAAAAAATATTTTCCTGAAGTAACTGAAAATCAGATAACACAATTTGAGCGGTTACAAGCACTTTATGAAGATTGGAACAGTAAGATAAACGTAATATCTCGTAAAGACATGGATTGTTTTTATGAACATCATGTCTTGCATTCATTAGCTATTGCCAAATATTTCCCATTACTTCCCGGAATGAAAGTCATGGATGTTGGCACAGGAGGCGGTTTTCCTGGCATACCTTTAGCGATAATGTTTCCTCAAACATCATTTTTACTTGTTGACAGTATTGGCAAGAAGATCAAGGTAGTTCAAGCGGTTGCAGAATCGTTAGGATTAGATAATGTTGTTGCGATACAAGAACGTGTTGAAAAAGTAAATGATAAATTTGATGTAATCACAAGTCGTGCTGTGACACGTTTACCTGAGATTGCCGGATGGGTGGGCAACAAATTACGTATTCACAATGACATAGAAGCTGGAGGGATCTTATATCTCAAAGGCGGAGATATTGAACAAGAGTTGCGTGATGTCCCCAAAAACTGGAAGCGTAAATCCACCTCGATAACAAAATGGTTTGCCGAGCCTTATTTTGTAGAAAAATATGTAGTACATTTGTATTAAAAAACATCAAAATTCAATAAAAATCTATGAGAAAGTACTTATTAACATTATTGATTGTCATCGCTTTTAGCATTAATAGTTTTGCACAGATGGCAATGCCACTTCCAATGGATCCTAATGTAAGATATGGGAAATTGGACAACGGCTTGACTTATTACATTCGTCACAACGAGAAACCAGACAACAGAGCTGACTTTTACATCGCACAGAAAGTAGGTTCTGTTCTTGAAGAAGAAAGCCAAAGAGGTCTAGCTCACTTCTTAGAGCACATGGCTTTCAACGGAACCACCAATCTTCCTGGCATGACATTGAGAAATTATCTCCAAAGCAGAGGTGTAAAATTCGGTGAGAACCTCAACGCATGGACAGCTATTGACCAGACTGTTTATATGGTGACAAACGTACAGACAGACCTTCCAGGTTTGGTTGACACATGTCTTCTCATACTTCACGACTGGTCAAGTTTCATTGCTTTAGAAGATGAAGAAATCGACAATGAACGTGGCGTTATCCTTGAAGAGGAACGTACAACAGGCGGTGCAAACAGACGCGTCATGGAGACATTACTTCCAAAAATGTATCCTGGCAGCCCTTACGGCGAACGCCTTCCTATAGGTCTCAAAGAAGTCATCGCCAACTTCTCATACCAAGACCTCCGCGACTACTATCACAAATGGTATCGCCCTGACCTCCAAGGTCTCATCATCGTTGGTGACATCGATGTCGATGCTATCGAAGCTCGTATCAAGGAAATGTTCGCCGACATACCTGCTCCTGTCAATCCTGCTGAAAGAACACAATTTATGATTGAAGATAACGCAGAACCTATCGTTGCTGTAGCTTCAGACGCTGAGCTCACATCATATAGTCTCAGCTTATATTACAAGCATGAAGCAACACCAGATTCATTGAAAAACGATGCCAACTATTGGATGAGTGAATATGTGCTCTCATTGATTTCTCAAATGCAAATCAATAGATTACAAGAATTGACACAAAAACCTAACCCTCCATTCGTTTATGGCTACAGTTATTACGGAGATTACTATGTGGCTCCTACTAAAGAAGCCTGGACAAGCTTTGCAGCTCCTAAAGACATTGAAGGTATTGACGAAGCTATAAACGCATTGGTAGCAGAAAATAAACGCATGCAACAATATGGTTTCACAGCATCAGAATATGAAAGAGCAAAAGCCGACTTCATGAAATCTATTGAAAGTGCTTATAACGAAAGAAACAACACAGAAAACGAGAAATATGTGAATGCATGTTTAGACCATTTCCTAAGCAACGAACCTCTAATGGATATTGAAACTGAATATAATCTTTATCAACAAGTTATACCAAATATTCCTTTAGAAGTAATCAACGCTTTTGCAAGCCAACTCATCACAGAAGACAATCTTGTAATCACGTTATCTGCTCCTCAAAAAGAAGGCGAGACACTTCCGACAGAACAAGAATTACTAGCCATGTATAACAAAGCTATCGCAATGGAAGTTGAACCTTACGAAGAAGAAGTTTTTGATGGTCCTATAGTAGCAGAGCTTCCTAAACCAGGAACAATTAAGAAAGAAAATACCAACGAGGTTTTCGGAACAACAGAATGGACACTCAGCAACGGCATGAAAGTCATATACAAACAAACAGACTTCAAAGAAGATGAAATCAGAATGAGTGCTTACAGCCCAGGTGGTTTGACAGCTCTTCCACAAGAGGACCCATACACATTACAAGTTTTAGGTGACATCATCACATTAGGAGGTGTCGGCGAATTCAGTGCCATCGACCTTCCAAAAGTACTCGCAGGTAAGAAAGTCAGCGTAAGCCCTTACATCAACACTTACTCAGAAGGCATGAGCGGCAACTGTTCTCCAAAAGACCTCGAAACAATGTTACAACTCGTTTACTTATACTTCACAGCACCTCGCGCCGACCAAGAAGCTTTCCAATCAGAAATGCAACGTACACAAGCCATGCTAAAAAACATGGAATTAAATCCAATGATCACATTATCAGACTCTTTGACAAAAGTAATGTACAACAACCATCCATTACGTCTGAGAATGAAAGTTGAAGACTACGACAAAGTAGATTACGCAAAAGCGATGAAGATGTACGCTGACCGTTTCGCTGACCCTAACAATTTCACATTCACTTTCGTCGGCAATATCGATGTAGAAACATTCAAACCATTAGTTGAACAATATCTTGCTTCACTGAAGAAAAACAAACGTAAAGAAAACTGGAAAGATGTAGGTCTCAACATTGTTGACAATAGTTATAAAACACATTACAGAAGAGAAATGCAAGATCCTATGACTTCTGTATATATGATTTATGATGGCAAAATGGAATACAACCTCAAAAATCAAATTTACATGGATGTTCTTTCTGATGTTCTCGATATTGTCTATACAAAATCAATCCGTGAGGAACAAGGCGGCACATACGGCGTCGGTGTCATGGGACAAACCATGAACAGACCAAAAGAAGGATTTATGTTCTACATCGCCTTCGATACTAACGACGAAGTTTATGCAACATTGATGGATATTGCCAAGGCTGGTCTCAAAGACATAGCAGAAAACGGACCTCGTCAAGAAGATCTTTCAAAAGTATTGGAAAACAAATTCAAGAAAAGAACAGAACAACTTCAAGAAAACAGATTCTGGACAAATGCCATAATGACACAAGTAACAGACAATATTGACATTTTAACAGAGTATGAAAGTATCGTTAAAGAGATTACCGTTGAGTCTGTAGCAGAATTCGCAAAACAGATTCTCAATGGCAACTTGAAAGAAGTGGTTCAACTTCCAGCCAAATAAATTGAAAATTGAAAGCTGAAAATTGAAAATTGAAAATTGTAGAGACGCGTCAATGTAACGTGTCTATAACACACATTGACACGTCTTTCTAATTGAAAATGAATTTAATTTTTAAACAATAATCTTTTATGACAGAGAAAATTCAAACTTTACGCGACTCGGCAGCGATGAGATGGATTGCCTTGTTGCTTTTGGCTTTCGCCATGTTCTGTTCATACGTATTTATGGACATCCTCTCCCCTATCAAAGACCTCATGCAATCGACAAGAGGTTGGGATTCTTCAGCATTCGGTACTATGCAAGGTGCTGAGACATTCTTGAACGTATTCGTATTCTTCCTCATCTTCGCAGGTATCATCCTCGACAAGATGGGCGTTCGTTTCACAGCAGTGTTATCAGGTGCTGTCATGCTCGTCGGTGCTATCATCAAATATTACGCTATAGCCGACAGTTTCAAAGGCAGCGGTTTAGAGACATGGTTCACCAACAATCTCAACTACATTCCTATCTTCGATGAGTTAGGCGTCTCCCCATTCTATAGAGGCATGCCTGCTTCGGCAAAGGTAGCAGCTATCGGTTTCATGATCTTCGGATGTGGTGTTGAAATGGCAGGTATCACCGTTTCTCGCGGTATCGTAAAATGGTTCAAAGGTCGTGAGATGGCTTTGGCAATGGGCTCAGAAATGGCATTGGCACGTCTCGGCGTCGCTACATGTATGATCTTCTCACCTATGTTCGCTAACTGGGGCGGCAAAGTAGATGTATCACGCGCTGTTGCTTTCGGTGTCGTATTGTTATGTATCGCCCTTATCATGTTCGTCGTTTATTTCTTCATGGACAAGAAATTAGACTCACAGACAGGCGAAGCAGAAGAGAAAGACGACCCATTCAAAATCAGTGATATTGGCAAAATCTTGTCAAGCTGGGGTTTCTGGTTGGTAGCTCTCCTCTGCGTACTCTATTATTCAGCTATCTTCCCATTCCAAAAATATGCTGTCAACATGTTGCAATGCAACCTCACTTTCACAGAACCAACAGGATTCTGGGCTGGCGAAGCTGTTACTATCGTACAATATGTCATCATGTTAGCTGTAGCCGCTTGTTCTTTCGCAAGTAACTTCTCAAAGAACAAAGGCTTGAAATACGGCTTGATGGCAGCTGCTATCGTTTGCTTGGTAGTTTATTGCTACATGGGTTATATGCGCGGCTCAGCAGCATCAGTATTCGCCGTTTTCCCATTGTTAGCTGTAGCTATCACTCCTATACTCGGCAATTATGTTGACCATAAAGGTAAGGCAGCTTCAATGTTGATGATAGGTTCATTGTTACTCATCATCTGCCACCTCACATTCGCTTTCATTTTACCTATGTTCAAAGGTCAAGCAGTCGGTGGTATCATAGTAGCTTACGTAACAATCTTGGTATTAGGCGCATCATTCTCATTGGTGCCAGCAGCATTATGGCCAAGCGTTCCAAAGTTGGTTGACGCTAAGGTTATCGGTTCTGCATATGCTTTGATTTTCTGGATTCAAAACATCGGTTTATGGTTATTCCCATTGTTGATCGGTAAGATTTTGGACAAGACAAATCCTGGTGTTACAGACCCAGTAGCTCTCAACTATACATGGGCATTGGTGATGTTAGCATGTTTAGGTATAGCAGCTCTCGTCATCGGTATCATTTTGAAAAGAGTAGATGCTAAAAAGAACTTAGGATTGGAATTACCAAACATCACAGAAGAATAAGACAACGAGTCAACAAGTAGAGACGCGTCAATATTTCATGCAATAAAACATATTGACACGTCTCTCAATATAAAAACAAAAAAAACGGGTAGAATTTTTTCTATCCGTTTTTTATTATCACTATTTTAAATTATATCCTTAATTTGATACCGGACGAATAGTAAATCCAGGATATCTATACACACTAGAAGTTGTTCCCTGGGTATCATCTACATAATAATAATATGGGCCAGAATCAGAAGTTATCGGTTTTGTAAGTAAAGATGAATAATAATACCCAAAATCACCTTCATCATATAATGTAGTGTCTATCATCTTTCCAGCGTAAGGAAAGAAGATAGAATTTCCGTTACGACCTGTTACCATAGTACCGCGAACTCCATTCAATTCTGTACTCATACCATTAGTATTCAGTACCAATTCAATAATTTCCTGTTCTGTCGGCATTCTCCATGTGGAGCCCCAATTAGCTCTTGCAGCATCAAGATACATGTGACCACTAATATCTTCAGCATATAAATATAAAGAAGAACAGTTTTCCTCTGTATAGGCATCCTTGGGTTGAATTTCTCCCCATGCGAAATAATCGCCATATTCTTCAGGAGACTCAGCTCCGACATTATATGCAGCCCACTTCAAACCACTTGGCAAACCCAAATCAACGAATTTATGTCCAACGATACTTGATTTTATAACCTCTCCATTTTCATCAATATTAATTTCCAAAAATTTTCCATCAATATTTTCATACAAATAATCAAGGTCATATAATTTCATTCCGGTAGGATACCATTGTTCATCTTCTATGCTAACCAATACAGAGTCAATATAAAAGATATGTCCCAGTCCAACGCCCCATGTGTCATTGATAATCCATTCACCGTTTTCATCTTGACTACAATATTGATATGGATCAATATCTGTCTTAGGTGTACATCTCACTTTACAATTAAATGAGGCAGGAAAGTCGTCGAACCTGTATTCCTTAACAAACAATCTTAATTCCATATTTTCTTCTTGGGTATTGTCAAAAGTAATAAGTTCTGTCTCAATATTTCCCTTATTATCATAAAAGTCAACACTAATATCCGTCAAATTCAAAACGGATTCCGCTATATTGACTCTATAATTCAACAAAGCTATTGGAAGTTGTTGCTGTTCATCATCTTCAGGATCCGTATTTCTGTTACAAGATGCAGCTACAAAGATTTGACATAAAAAAAACAAGGCGAGAGTTCTTCCAACAAATTTCATAAATGTTTTCATATATTGATTTTGATGATTTATACGTTACAAAAATACACATTATTTTCTTAGGAAACAGAGGTCATAAATATTTTTTTATAATTATTTTTAAAATGTCTGAAAAACATCCTATAAGCTGCGCAAAGATAGTTACGTCTTTCTATTCCGTTTATTGTCATCTGATCAAGCAACCTATCTTTAGGGCATCCGCCGAAACAAAGTTCCACTACGTCACAATGAAGACATCTTGAAGGCAGACTCTCAAGTTTATATTGGCCGAAGTCTCTGTTACTTTCCATCATCAATTCCAGTGAATTATCTTTTATGTTGCCTATTTTATATTCATCAAAGACATAACGATCACATCTATAGACATTGCCATCTCTTTCAACTACCGCACAATGTCCACATACAGCTTCATGTACACACAATCCCGCATGACGATTAGTCAAATTGCCAATTGTTGCCTCGAAAATCTGAACGAATTTCTTACCGACATCAACATTTAACCAATAATCAAAAACATCGCATAAGAATCTGCCATAATCTTCCGCTTGTACATTAAATGATGCCATAGGAAAATTAACTTCAACAGAATCAATTCCCGGAGGTAAGGCTATATTACCTTCTGCCCCAACAGATTCCACAACCGGCAAAAACTGCATATAATCAGAGATGGAACGTAGAAAAGAATATACTTCTCTAGCATATTGGGCGTTAGAAGCGTTGACAGTCGTAAGAGTATTATATTCAACATTATGTTTCTGGAGTAACTCCAGACCATTCATCACCCTATTAAAAGTACCATTCCCTGATGAATCTTTTCTATAGATGTTATGAAGATTCTCAGGTCCATCGATACTTATTCCTATACGGAAACCATTATCTTTGAAGAAGGAGCACCATTCGTCATCAAGCAAAGTTCCATTGGTTTGCAATGTGTTAAGCAGCTTTCTTCCTGAAGCATATTTATTTTGATATTGTAAGGCTTTCTTATAGAAAGGGATGCCGGCTATCGTTGGTTCGCCGCCGTGCCATGCAAATTCTATCACAGCCTTTTGTCCATGAATCTCAACGATCTGCCTAATATAATTCTCCAGCAGTTCGTCACTCATGACACCTTTAACATCAGCAAATTTCTTATCGATATAATAGCAATAGTCGCAGTTGAGATTACAGAGAGAACCTATTGGTTTCACCATAACAGAATAATGTCGATAATCATTTGGCATATTTCATTATTCCTCCGTTAAAATATTCAGTTTCTCTACCATCATCAACACCTATTTCTCGTTTGATAATTGAGTTAAGCTTATCATTATAAATCATAACCAAATCTGCATTATTACCCTTTGGCCATGCAAGGTTTTCTGTCTCATCAGAACCATATTTATAGAGTTCTACATCATTGTTAGAATACAACGACTCAATATCTGTCGGTGTATTGAAATGAAGAGGTGAGAAATAGCGTGCGAACTTATAATCTTCAGTAATGACACCTCTCAGATAACCTCTTTTCTCCAGGTCAACACGAATATCGACTTTTGATTCAGAGATAGGAATGGAAATCATATCTTTATCCATCATAGAAATCATATCATACACAAACAACACACCTTGATTGTCACGTACATCGACATCGGGGTTTTCTACCGCCGGCATAAGACTAAAGCCTTTGATACCGTCCTTAACATCGTTTATCATATTCTCATCATCCAATGCCATATCAACAAATGTCGGAGCTAAATCGAGATGCGAAGTAACATGACTACAAACTCGGCCTCCTGAATATTCCGGATGATAAATTACCAAAGGAACATGGAAGTTATTATCATACATATTGCCGGCCTTTCCTCTCAATCCATGATTGCCCAACAATTCTCCATGATCGGAAGTATAGACTATGATAGTATTTTTCATCATGTCATTACTTTCAAGATAATCAAGAACTTTCATCATCTGATTATCGCAATCTTGAATGCAATTGTAATAATAATTCATGTAAGAGTTCCATTTTTCCACAGTAGATGGATTAGGGCCTGTAGCTATTTCCCAAGAATCATGATATTCTTTATGTACACCAGGGCGACCATCTTTATCAAGAGGTTCATTCCATGTTGATGGCACTTGTATTGGATATTTTTTCTTATACACGCTGTCGTCAGGTGCGACGGTAGCCACACCGAACACTCCCGACTTCTCCTCATTATAATACATGATATCATGAGGGTTTATGAAGTTCACTGCCAAGAAGAACGACTGTCCGTCTTCATTCAAATCCTTTCCCTTGGTTTTCAACCATTCACAAGCATTATCCGCTATTGTTCCGTCGTGACGGTACCCTTCCAATGGAGCGCCATACATATCACCTTCTGTCCAGTCGGAGAAACCATATTCTTCAAGCGAGGCATCACCTTCAGAGATATGCCATTTGCCTTTATATGCAGAATAAAGACCAGCTTCACGCATCATATCTCCGACAGTCTTAATATCCTTACTCATGTTAGGTTGACATGCGAGATTCGTATTATCCATCATACGAGTTTCCGTAACATGTCTGCCAGTATATATTACAGAACGTGATGAAGTAGAGACGTTGGAGCAAGCGTAATGTTTTTCGAAAGTAGTACCTATTTTTCTCAGACGTTCTCTTGCTTCGTAGTCACTGCCTTTAGGATACGATTCCATGTATATTTCTTGATCTGTTGTAAGGAATATTATATTGTATTTTCCATCAGCGTTTGTTTCTGGTTTAACAACTTGATTATTTTTTGATGATGTGCATGAACACAATAATGTAGCATTCAACAAGAATGACACAGTCTTAATATTAGATAGATTTGTAAGTTTCATATTTCAATTCGAAATTTTGTACAAATATAAGAATATTTGGGTAACAAGCATAAAAAAAAGAGACATCAGTTTTGATGTCTCTAGTATGTGGAAACTGCTGGGGTCGAACCAGCGACCTCCTGCTTGTAAGGCAGGCGCTCTAAACCAACTGAGCTAAGCTTCCAATAAAGGTAAGAACCCTGTGTTTTGCGAGTGCAAAGGTACAAACTTTTTTTTAATCTGCAAGATTTTTTTAAAAAAAATTCAAAATATTTTATACTTCAATGATTTTCAACACAATAAAAGACATAAAAATATTTATTTAAATACAAAAAAGCATTTAAAGCTCCATTATAGACAATAAAAACAATCATGACCACACATTTTCGAAGCATAAAATATCACGTTTTTTACCTCGAGTGCAAAAAAGCAATTTATTTTTAAAAAAAGCATGATTTAAAAACATGGCAGAATGAAAAAAAAACATGATATGAGTATTTTATATTAAATAATTTCATAATTTTGACATTCAATTTTTTTTAGAAATTTCAAACAAAAAAAGTCAACATAATATCATGAAGAATAACATCGTTTCAGTTGAAGTAGCACAGAAAGTGTTCAAAGACAGCAACCTTCCATGTATTGGGAAAGCAGGTATTCGTGAGATCAACAAGCTTGCGAGAGATTTAGAAGCTGCTAGTGGTGTAAAATTCATTCACATGGAGATGGGCAATCCGGGTCTTCCAGCAGTGAAAGCCGGCATTGAAGCACAGATTGAAGCATTACAATCAGGTGTAGCGGCCACATATCCACCTATTGATGGAGTTCCTGCTGTTAAGAATGAAGCATCACGTTTCATAAAGAATTTCCTTGACCTTGAAATAGATGCCAAGAATTGCATTCCTACTGTAGGTTCCATGCAAGGTGCATTTGCAACTTTTATGATTTGCGGCCATCTCAACAAAGAGAAAGACACAGTATTATTCATAGATCCAGGTTTTCCTGTTCATAAATTTCAGAACAAAGTTTTAGGAATTCCTATGGAAAACTTTGATATTTATGAATATCGTGGAGAGAAATTACGTGATAAGTTAGAGAGCATTTTTGCCACAGGCAAGATTCACAGCGTATTATACTCGAACCCCAACAATCCTACATGGGTTTGTTTGACTGACGAGGAGCTTCGTATCATTGGTGAGTTAGCAAACAAATATGATGTCATTGTTCTTGAAGACTTAGCCTATTTTGGAATGGACTTCCGTAAGGACTACAGTCATCCGGGAGTTGCGCCATATCAACCGACTGTAGGAAAATACACTGACAATTACATTTTGATGATTTCAAGTTCGAAAGCATTCAGTTATGCAGGTGAGCGTTGTGCCATTTTAGGTATCAGCGACAAATTAGCAGATAGGGTATATCCTGATTTGAAGGCATTTTGTGGACAAGAGATATTCCTAAGAGGCATTCTTTTTGGAGCTTTACACCCATTGAGTTCAGGAACATCACATTCTGCGCAATATGCAGTAGCAGGAGTTTTAAAGGCTGTCAATGATGGCACATACAACTACCGCGAAGATGTATTGGAATACGGACGCAAGGCAAAGATGATGAAGGATGCGTTTATAGAAAATGGTTTTGTTTTCACATACGATGAGGATCTTGGGGAACCTATTGCAGACGGATTTTATTTCACTTATTGTTATCCTGGTTTTACTGGTCCAGAGCTTTTGGAAGAGATGTTATATTATGGTATTTCAGCCATTTCATTAGACACATGTGGAAGTACAAGACAAGGAATTCGTGCATGCACCTCATTGATACAGAGAGAAGAGATTCCAGTCTTGGCTGAAAGATTAAGGCTATTTGCTGAAGATCATCCTATCAAATAAGTATTTTTGCAAAAAAATCTTTTATAATTCAAAAAAAACACTTACTTTTGTAGGTCATTTTTAAAAGAACAAATAAAATATTTTATAAGTAACTTAAAACTAAACAATTATGGCAAGTTTCAAAGGAGCCATCGTAGTTAACACAGAACGTTGTAAAGGTTGCGGTGTTTGTGCTGCAAACTGTCCAGTCGGTGTTATCAGCTTGGCTAAAGAAGTAAATGGAAAAGGTTACAATTACGCTTACATGGCGGAACCTGACAAATGTATCGGTTGTGCATCATGCGGCATGGTATGTCCAGATGGTGTTATCACAGTTTATAAAGTCAAGTTGTAATCTAAATTAAATCAATGTCTAACATTTAAAATTAACACATAATGGGAGAATTAAAATTGATGAAGGGTAACGAAGCATTAGCCGAAGCAGCTATTCGCTACGGCTGTGATGCTTATTATGGTTATCCTATCACTCCACAATCGGAAGTGATTGAATATCTCATGGAACAAGACCCATACGAACGTACCGGCATGGTCGTTCTTCAAGCAGAAAGTGAAGTTGCAGCTATCAATATGGTTTATGCTGCTGGCGCATCTGGAAAACGCGTTATGACATCATCATCAAGTCCAGGTATAAGTTTGAAACAAGAAGGTATCGCTTACATCGCTGGCGCAGAAGTACCTTGCGTTTATGCTGACGTAGTTCGTGGCGGCCCGGGTTTAGGTACTATCCAACCATCACAAGCCGACTACTTCCAAGCATGTAAAGGCGGCGGTAATGGTGACTATAAAAACATCGTATTAGCACCAGCTTCAGTACAAGAAATGGCAGACTTCGTTGCATTAGGCTTCGAATTAGCATTCAAATATCGCATGGCATGTTGTATCTTATCAGACGGTGCTATCGGTCAAATGATGGAAAAAGTCGTTCTTCCAGAACAAAGACCACGCATGACAGAAGAAGAGATCAAAGCTAACTATCCATGGGCAACAACAGGTCGTAAGAGAGGTACACAACATCGTATCATCACATCTTTAGACTTAGACTCAGTGAAGATGGAAGCTCACAACCGTCACCTCCAAGAGAAATACCGAATGGTTGAAGAAAACGAAGTACGTTTCGAAGAAATCGACTGTGAAGATGCAGAATATGTATTCGTAGCTTACGGTTCAAGTGCACGTATAGCACAAAAATCAGTACAATTGGCTCGCGCTGAAGGTCTGAAAGTCGGTTTGTTACGTCCTATCACATTGTTCCCATTCCCAACAAAAGCCATCCAAAACCTCATCGACAGAGGTGCTAAAGGTTTCTTGGCAGTTGAGTTGAGCTGCGGTCAAATGATTGAAGACGTTAAATTGGCTGTAAACGGTCGCGTTAAAGCAGAACACTTCGGTCGTGTAGGTGGTATCATCCACACACCAGAAGAAGTTCTCGAAGCAATGAAAAAACAAATTATAGGAGAATAAAAACATGACAATAGAAGATATCATTAAACCTGAAAACTTAGTCTATCAAAAATCTAAGTTATTGACCGAAAAACCATTCCACTATTGTCCAGGTTGCGGTCACGGTACAACACACCGTATCATCGCTGAGGTTTTGGAAGAACTCGGCGTTGACGAAGATACTATCGGCGTAGCTCCTGTAGGTTGTTCAGTTATGGCTTACGACTACTTCGATGTTGACTTCCAAGAAGCAGCACACGGTCGTGCACCAGCATTGGCAACAGGTCTCAAACGTGTATGGCCTAACAAAGTCATCTTCACATATCAAGGTGACGGCGACTTGGCAGCTATCGGAACAGCAGAAACAATCCACGCTTGCAACCGCGGTGAGAACATAACAATGATTTTCGTTAACAACGGCATCTATGGTATGACCGGCGGTCAAATGGCTCCAACAACATTGGAAGGCATGAAGACAGCTACAACACCTTACGGACGTAAAGCTACTTTACCAGCAGGCGCAGGCTTCGACGGTATCCCATGCAATGGTTATCCATTAAGAATCACCGAACTCATCGCTCAACTTCCTGGTACAAAATACGTGACACGCCAAGCTGTTTATAATCCTGCTTGCGTACGTAAAGCCAAGGCTGCTATCAAGAAGGCTTTTGAAAACCAAATCAATGGCAAGAGCGGTGTCAACTTCGTTGAAATCGTTTCTAACTGTAACTCCAACTGGAAGATGGAACCAGTAGCAGCTAACAAATGGTTAGTCGAAAATATGCTCCCATTCTATCCACTCGGTGACATTAAAGTCGATGGAAAGCTTGTTGAAAAATAAAAAATTTAAAGCTATGACAGAAGAAATTATTATTGCCGGTTTCGGCGGACAAGGTGTCTTGTCAATGGGTAAGATCCTTGCATATAGTGGTATCTTGGAAGGTAAAGAAGTCAGCTGGATGCCATC
>SUWT01000023.1 GCA_015061335.1 Lentimicrobiaceae bacterium
CTTAGGCGTATCAGTATTCGCTAAAACACCCATTCGAGAGTTGCTCGCAAAAGACCAACCAACAATCGAAAATCAAAATGTCAAAGAACTAAAATTATTTTAATAAAAATTTATTGCATCAGTAGTATAAGTGTATAAAAAAATAGTAATTTTGCAGTTCGAAATATTATAGGTGGAAAAGTTAAATAATTAAATAAAAGTTAAATAAAGTTATTAAAAATCAATTAATTAAAAAATTAAATGAAAAGTAAATTTCTATTAACGATGATGATTCTCTCATTATTTACAATAATGGGAGCAGGGCATCTCTATGCCCAAGAACTTCCTAAAGCTGAGGTTCTCAGTTTAGGTATGACTGTAGTTGATGAGCATTATGTTATGCCTAATTGGAATAGTAATCCAGTAACGGATGATCTCAACGTTCCAGTTGCTATGGAGTTTATTGCTTTAGATACCCCAGAACAAGCAGCTCAAAATCACTATGCAGGTTACACTACAGACTTCTTTATCACTTTCAGTGGTTTAAGTGGTGAATCAATTACAGCTGACGATGATTGTTACCTTATAGGTAATTATGGACCATTCGGATGGATAAAAATTCCTGTTGGTGGATTGGTCTTAGGTAATAACGTAACATATCCAATATTAACACCATCTGGATTCAATTTTACTTATGTTGCTATTTGTGAATCAGTTGTTGATTTCAAATGCGGTATAGGTATTTCTGAAGCTATTCTTACTGCAAATCCAAACATGAAAGTTACTCTTGAACTTGGTCTTAGTGAATCTCCTGAGCAAGCTCAAGCTGCTAATTTTATCCGTGTTGGTGATGCATATACTTATGATGTCAGAAATCTTAGAGGTCAAGTTGCTATGATTGGTAGCACTTCTTATAGTTCAGTCCAAGATGCTATCGCAAATGCAGCTGATGGAGCAGAAGTTGATCTCATCTCAAGTGTAACAATCGACCAAGTTGTTAATGTTAATTCATCTGTTACTATTGATCTTAATGGTAATGAGATAGTAGGTACAGGTGACAGAATGTTCCGTTTGAACAATAACAGTAAGTCAGGCGAACGTGAAGTTATCACTTATAGAGATGGTACCATAAGAAACATTGAAGATAAAGGCCGTTGTATTGAGACAAGAACAGGCAACATAGAACTTGTTCTTGATAACATGGTTCTCGAAACGACATGTAAAGGTGCAACACAGCCATTGACAATTGGTGGTAGTGGTGATAACATTGTTGTCGATATTGACAATTCTACAATTACAAGTGGAGATCTTGGTTATGCCGTCATTATCTTCAATCCTGTTACAATGACGATTGACAATTCAAGCATAACAGGTTGGTCAGCTGTTTATTTCAAACAGCCAAGTAGTTCATTAGGTGCAGCAGGTTCTGTTTGTACAATTAACAACTCAACACTTAGAGGTGTGAATAAAGCATCTGAACATCCTTCTAATGCATTTGCTACAATAGCAATTCAAGACAATGACATCGAAGTCAATGTAACTGGCAATTCAACAATAGTTTATGCTGATGAAACTAATAGCAATTCACAATGTGCTTTTGGTATTGGTGGTGAAAATATTACAGAGCAACTTTCTAATGATCTTGTTATCAATGTTGCAAATGGTGTAACAATGGAAGGTCATATTCTTGGATTTAACGATGCTCAACAATTGCAAGATGGCGCGAATATAGTTTTCCCTGCAGAATACGCTGATGAACTCAGAGCAGCTGGCTATATTGTAGAGGTAGTTGGCAATCAGGTAAAAGTTACAGGTATAGCAGAAGGCGAAGCATATATAGGTACAACATATTATGAAACTCTCGAAGAAGCTATCGCAGCTGCTAATGCAGATGATGATGAAGATGAAGTTGTCTTGCTCAATGATGTAACAATTGAATCTAAAATTGATGTTACAAAGAGTCTTGTACTTAATGGTAATAACAAGACTTTAACTTACACAGGCTCAGACCGTGCTATTGATGTAAGAAAAGAAACTAATGGTGCAAACCTTACAGTTAAAAACCTTTCAGTTCAATTTGAAGGCAATTATAGAGAAAGAGGTATTAACTATAACACAACTGGAAAACTTACACTTGAAAATGTGACAGTCGGATCAGCTGATAAACATCCTACATACGCTGTTAATTTGCCAGGTTCATGCGACAATGCAACAATTGATGTTGATGGATGTGAATTTTATGGAAAAAATACATTTAATGTATGGGGCGAAAATTGTACAATTACTATAGATGGTACAAAAATTACTTCAGTTGATAATGCAAATAGTGAAAATTATGTAGCAGTTATCCTCAACAATGATGCAACAACATCAGCTGAAGGTACTGTAATTACAATCAATGGTGGTAGCATTGTTGTTGCTACAGATGAGAATGGTAACCCATCTGCTGCTGTTAGAAATAATACTGAGACAGGTGTCATAAACATCAGCGAAAGTACAGAAATCATAGGAGGTACAACAGAATCATCAGTTGCTATTGTTTATTATAATGGTACTGACAATGTTTATAGCTGCTTAACACTTCAACGTGCTATTAACAAAGCCATAGAATCAAATGCAGCAGGTGTAAAGCTTATCAAAAACGTTACTTCAGATGAAATAATCACTATTGATGGTAATCTTAATTTAGACCTTAACAGCAAAACTGTTACAGGTACAGCTAATAGATTGTTCAGAATAACAAAAGCTTCTGCAATAGTTACAATTACGAATGGTACTATCGAAAATAATGTTGCTCAAGGCCGTTGTATTGAAACAAGAGCTGGTGGTATAAACCTTACACTTGAAAACTTAACTCTCAATACTACAGGTAATCAATCACAACCATTTACTGTAGGTGGAAATAGCGGCACAGACGGTAATGTAATAGTTAATATGAAAGAAACTAATGTTAACGCCGGTATTAATAACAGTTATGCAATCACTACTTTCAATCCTGTTGTTATGACAATTGAAGATTCATCTGTAGAGGGTTGGGCTGCTCTTAACATAAAAGGTGTTGATGGTTCTTTAGGATCAAAAGGTTCAACATTTAACATTAACAACTCTACATTAAGAGGTATTAATAATGCAGCACCTGGTGCAACAAACAACTTCTCAACTATTATGATTGAAGATAGTAATATTACTTTAAATATTGATGGTAATAGTTCTATCGCATATGCTGGATCAAATAGTTCAAATGTACAATTCATTTTTGGTATTGGAAATGAAATTGTAGAAAGTATTGTAGAAAATACTAAAATCAATGTAGGTGTTGGCGCAACATTAGATGGTATAATTTTAGGTATCCATGAAGATCAGAGCTTTAGTGTAGCAATAGAAGAAATGATAGTTCCTGCAGCATACGCTGACCAACTCAGAAGTGAAGGTTATGTTGTAAGTGAAGCTGTTGACGGTCTTATTCAAGTTACAGGTGTTGCTGTTGCTAAAATTGAAACAACAACATACGCAACCCTAGAAGATGCATTCAACGAAGCTCAATCAGGTGATGAAATTGTTGTTCTTACTGACATTATTCTTCCTGCAAAATCTGAAAACGGCGCTTTTGAAATTGCTGAAACAGTAGGTAATGTTACTTTAAATCTTAATGGTTTCGACATCACTTCAAGTGAAAGAATTGGCTATACAGGTAGAACAAACTACGCTTTCGATAACTACGCTAACTTAACAATAAAAGGCGAAGGTACAATCACAGCAAGAGGTATCCAAAACTATGGTACATTAACAATAGAAGGTAATGATGTTACTATCATCTCAAATGATGAATTGGTTGGTAATGGTGCTTGTATTTGGGGTTATCAAGGTAGTGCTACAATAATTAAAGGTGGTACATTCAGAGGTTTAGCGAAAGGCGCAGGTGCAATCAACACAGAAGGCTCATTAGAAATTACTGGTGGTACTTTCTCAGCAGATGGAAAACAAGATGAAGGCTATCATGTTTATACAATCCAATGCAAAGGTGATAACACTGTAAATACAATATCAGGTGCTACACTTTCATCTGGCAGACATGGTGTTATTGTCGTTCAAAATGGTGCTGAACTTACTATCAACAATGTAGAAGCCACACGTGAAGGTGTTCCAGGTCAATCTGGTCACGTACTCTATGTAGCTGACAATGGTATGTTAACAATTAATGGTGGTACTTTCGTTAATGAAGATGCTAGCGCAGGTTCAACAGTAATTTATACCGATGCTAATTCAAATACAGATGTAACTGATGGTACATTTACAAATCAAGGAGGCGCTAACGTTATTTCGGGTGCTGGTACAACAACACTCACAGGCGGTAATTATTCAAAAGACGTTACAAATTACTGCGCAACAGGTTATATCTCACAAGAAAATGAACAAGGCAGATGGGATGTTATTGTTGACCCTACAATTCAAGGTGAAGCTATGATAGCAGGCGTAGGCTACGAAACCCTCGAAGCAGCTATCGCAGCTGCTAATCCAGGTGCAGAAATCGTTTTACTTAAAGATATTACTAGAAGTGTAATAGTTACACTGAATAAAGCAGCTATCCTTAATGGAAACAACAAGACTTTGACTTCAACAGCTGGTCGTGCTATTAATGTTGAAGTAGAAGGTAATGCTACAATTAAGAATCTTATCATCAATGTTTCTGGTGAAAGAGGTATTAACGTTATTCAAAAACCAGTTAACTTAACAATAGACAATGTTGTTGTAACAGCTAATAATTATGCTGTAAATCTTGCTACTTCAGCTTCTTCAGGAGAAAATGGACCTACAATCCAAATCAATAACTCAGATTTAACAGGTCTCAATACAATTAACATCGCAGCTCCTTACACAACAATGAACATTGACGGTATTAAATTGACATGTAATGACCAAAATGAAAATGAATCATATTCTGCTATAGCAATAAATGAGTACGGACCTCACTCTTATGTTTATGTTAAAAATTATGAATTATATATTGAAGGAGATTCTTCAATAGCTAGTGTGGGGGCAGAAGATAGTGATATAGTCTTTGACCCTGATCAAGAAATTCAATATTTTAATGCTGCAGTTTATGCATACGAAGGTGCTCCATATTTTTATTCTTATACAACATTAAAAGCTGCTATAGAAAATGAGAATACGAAAGATGGTTCATATATTAGATTAGCTAGAACTTGTGAGGGAGAAGGCATTGTTATCAATAAAGATGTAACTATTGACTTCTGCGGTAAAACATACACATTTGTAGAACCAGCCGTAGGTTCTAACGGGACACAAACTCAAGGTTTCCAAATTTTGAAAGACAACACAGTCGTTTTAAAGAACGGTACTTTGAATGTAGCAGAAGCAGCAGGTGAAGCTTTCGCAATGCTTATTCAAAACTACGCTGACCTCACAATCACAGATATGACATTGGATGGTGATCATTTAGATCGTAACAACTATTCATACGTTCTTTCTGTCAACTGCGGTAACGTCCTTATCAATGGTTCTACAAGCATCTTAGCTAATGAAGTAGTAGGTGAAAATCATTTCGCATTCGATTCATACGATTATAGCGCTGGTGGATATACAGAACTTCCAGTTGTTACAGTCAACACAACAGGTAAAATTAGAGGTATAGTTGAAGTAAGCGCAACTCTTAATTTAGAAGCTGTTGGTACAAATAATATTAGCCGTATTGACATATCAGGCGAAGGTCAGCTTTACCACAATGTAGAAGGTATCCAAGGTACTATCAAGAGAACATTTGAAAATAATGCTAATGACAATCCTGAAGACGACTGGTACACCATCGCAGTACCATTTGCAGATCATGAAGTATCAGCTTTACAAACAACAACAGATTACGCTCTCTACCGTTACAATGAGAGTGCCGCATTATGGGAGAATGTAAAAGTATCAGATAATAACTTCTTAACTTTAGACTTAGGTCGTGGTTATATCTATGCTAATGCAGCTACAACTGATTTTGAGTTCTCAGGTGAATTTAATGTTAAGCCTGTAACATACACACTTACTCTACAATCTCAAGTTGAGGATCTGAAAGGTTTCCACCTTATCGGTAACCCATTCGCTCATGATATTACAATGAGTCATCTTACTGGTAAAACTTTAGCTGATGGTTTCTATGTGCTTTCTAACGATGGTGCTTGGAGTGCAAAATCATCTTTAGATAAGATTGCTGCTGGTCAAGGTGCTCTTATCAAGACTACTGAAGAAGGTGCTCTCACTATAGTAAAGAATGTAAGTTCAAAATCAAGAGAAGTCAACAACGGTCAGCTTATGATAAATGTTGCTAACTCAAGATATAATGATGTAGCTTACGTTTCATTCAACAAAGGTATAGGTCTTAACAAGATCGCTCACCGCAATGCTGAAATTCCTATGGTTTATGTTCCTGTAAACGGTGAGAACTATGCTGTTGCAACAATGAGCAATGAAGTCACAGAAATCCCTGTGTCATTCGAAGCAAAGACAATGGGAGAATACACAATCAGCGTTGAGGCTCAAGACTGTGAGTTTGCTCAGATGTACCTCATCGACAAGATGACGGGTTACAGCACAAACCTCCTCCTTGAAGATTATACATTCATGGCAAAATCTGGCGATAATGCAGAACGCTTTGTAATCAGATTAGTCAACAGCTTTGATCATAGCTTTGGAGCAGAGAACTTCATTATCTTCAACGACGAAGAAATGATGATCAACGACATCCAAGGTGAAGGTGTCATCAGAATAGTTGACGTATTAGGTCGTCCTGTAGCAGAATACAATGTATTCGGCTCAGCAAATATCTCAACCACATCATTCAGAAGTGGAGCCTATATGATTCAAGTGATAGATGAAAGTGGTGTTAAAGTACAAAAAATTATAATTGACTAATCTAGCAATGAGCTATGAGCTGTGAGTTTAGAGCAAAGCTCAAGACTCAAGGCTCAAGGCTCAAAGCCCAAAATAAGGAAAATTAAAAATGAAAAAATTCATAATAGCAATATCAATAATAACAGCATTAGGTTTGAATGTTAAAGCACAAGAATATCAGTGCTATTCAGGATCATCTGACGGTTTCTTCTCATCAGGAGGTATTACCCCAAGTTATCGTACAGAAACAGTAACTCCTGGTTTACCTTTATTTGAATCAATGGATAATCAATCTGCTCCAGTTGGCAGTGGTTTGTTGATTCTCGCCGGTTTAGGTGCAGCCTACGCGATGCGAAAGAGAAAGAATGACTGATTTTAAAAAAAACGCCTTCGGGCGTTTTTTTTTATACGAACCATTCGTTCTTAAAGTTTACCAGATAGATTTTTTTGCTGGCTCGTGTCAATGCGGTGTAAAGCCATCGCATGTCGCTTAGTTCTGGATTTTTCTCTTCAGCTAGATATGGAGCTTCAACGAAAACATTGCTCCATTGTCCTCCCTGGGTTTTATGACAGCTCAAGGCATATCCGTATTTCACCTGCAACGCATTGAAATACGGATTGTTTTTCATTAGTTTTCTTCTGTCAGATGCTCGTGGTATATCAAGATAGTCTTCTTCAACGGCTTTGTATAATTTCTTTGATTCTTCTTCTGTAAGGGCAGGGGAGTCGCTATGTAAGGTTTCCATCAGTATCTTGACGGAGAGTGTCGGCATCTCCTCATAATCCAGCATCTGTATATCCACATCAGCGAAATGGAAGCCATACATCTCTTCCATCTTGTTGATACGTAGCACCTCAACCATATCGCCGTTAGCAATGAAACGGTTTTTAAGAATCTGAGAATTTCTAGGATCTGATGATGGCTCACCGCTGATTTCTGACAGCTGATCGTTCCAGAAATAATTATTTTTCACCACCATGAGTTTCTCGCCGGCAGAGAGTTCGCCTTCGTCCTGCAGCACTCTGCTTCTTATTGCCTGATTGAACATATTGGCTCTTTTGTTGGAACGGCATACGATGACAGCTTCGTTGCAGCTTCTCTTGTCGCCAAAGCTTTGCCATAACAATTCTTCGAAAGTCATGGGGTCGATCTTCTCTATATCACTGAAGTTATTGATGTCCAATAGAGGAAGCTTATAGCTGATGGCTGCTGGCTGGCAGCTGTCAGCCGACATTATATTACGTAGATTTGTGGCATTATGTAATATTCCTGAGTTCAAGGCTTGTCGCATCACTTCTTTCATCTCGTAGGTGGCGATAGTTAGACTGAAGCTATTACGAAGTATGTCGAAGTCCATGGCGGGGCTTATTTCTAAGCCTACTGGCGGCAGCTGTGCCGAATCTCCTATCAGCAGCAGTTTGCAGCAGCTGCCGCTGAAGACGTATTCTATCAGGTCGTCTAGGATATTCCCTGAGACCATGGAACATTCATCGACGATATATACTGTGTTCTTTGATTCGTTTCTGGCTTTTGTCATGCGTAGTTCTCCGTCGGCGACGACTTGAAAACGATATAGCTTGCGATGTAATGTCAGTGCTGTGGCGGCAGTATATTTGCTCATTATCTTGGCAGCTCTTCCCGTAGGGGCTAGTAACTGATAATTCATTCCTATCTGAGGAATGGTTTTCACCAAAGTAGAAACAAGACTTGTCTTTCCTGTTCCTGCATATCCTTTTAGAAGATATACAGGTCTCTCTTTCTGTGTCAGAAGAAAAGCCGATAAATGATATAATACCGTCGATTGATCTTTGGTGGGAGTAAAGCCAAAATTATTCGATAATAATCTGTATAAATCGCTTCTATCCATAATAAGATACGTTAAAATGGATAACCTATACCGAAGTTGAGGATGAAGTCGTTGAATTGTAACTTTCCTATTCTCCATCGTTCTCCTTCAGGATATTCCGGATTGACGATAGGCAGGGCGGCATCGACACGAATGAGTAAAAACGAAATGTCTAATCGTATTCCTAAACCTGCATCAGCGGCAAGTTGCTTGTAGAATGTGTTGAAATTAAATTTGCCTCCGGCAAAACTCTCATTGTCTCTCATTGTCCAGATATTACCTATATCGGTAAAGATGGCTCCTTTAAAGATGCTATATATAGGGAAACGATACTCGAGATTGAACTCTAACTGTATGTCTCCTATGCGTTCAATGTTCAGATTGTCAGGGTTATTGAATGTTCCCGGTCCTAAATCTCTGAACTGCCATCCTCTCATGCCATTGCTGCCTCCCGCATAGAAACTCTTTTCAAAAGGCATGTCATTGGAATTTCCAAAAGGAACACCGACACCTAACATGAAACGTGTGGCTATCTGATTCTCACCTTTCACATATTTGAAATACCTGAAGTCAAAAGCAAAACGGAGATATTGTGCATACCTGATGCCAAAAATCTCATGATAATTATCGACAGTCTTTATCAAAGAGGTGTTGTTGAATAATGAGATTAAATTACCGCTTGATTGGATGTTGGCTTTGAAGTAAAAGAAGTCTTTTAAAAATCTAATGTTCTGATTGTTAAATATATAAGTATAATCCAAGCCGAAGATGAGGTGACTGGTATATTGGTCTTTTATCCTTTGATTTGTCTCACTCTCCAAGATCTTTTCAAAGTCATCGGTAGGATCAACCTTGACGCTGTTGAGGGTTATAGGAGTGAAAATATGCTGTACCTTGTTATTTTTCATCCAGTTATAACCGTATGTCAATAATGTTATGTGACGGGTGTAGATATATCGTATCTGTGTGTTGTAACCCATTGTCAATGTGGTTCTTGGCTGATATTCTTTGGCGAATGACGTAAGTGGTATGGGACTTAAGAATTTTGGGAAGAAAATGCTGCCTTCTATACCGAATTCCTTAGTGTTGAAAAGACTGGTATTGCCTTCTGTGTCGAAGACCGACTGCATCTGAGCTCCTGCTCTGACACTGATATTGAATATCTCAGATCCTCTGAAGATATTCTTATTACGGTATGTAAGACTGCCTAAAATACCAAAATCGCCATTGGAGTTAGTGCCTTCAAACTGAATGCTGTAAAAATTAAGCTTAGATCTGTTCAAAACGATGTTACAATCTAATAGATTTATGCTATCATTTTTATTTTCAACAGGTTTGAAGTCTATTTTGTTGTAGTTGTATATCTTGAGATTGTTTAAGGCTTTGTATGTGTTGCTTACACTGCTAAGACTATATAAATCACCTTTGTGAAACTGGATGATGTTTTCAAAAGTACCGAAACGTATTTTTGGATCATTGCTGTAAATAAAGCTTATTTTCTCCTCTTTCTGTCGTTTGTTTAGTCTGTATATATATTCAACAGTGTCAATATTGCTGGCGTTTAGATTATTTCCGGTTGGATATATGTATATATTATTGATGAGGTATTGTTTATGAGCATCGCTTTCTTGTGTGATCTTATCGGTGATATCGTTGATTCTGATGCTGACATCAGCCTTGTAATTCGCGAAATTTGTATCTACATCCATGAAGATGTAGTCTTTCGTGAAATAATAATAACCCTTGTTTTTGAGATATTCAGTGATAATATCTCTTTCATCGTCGAATTTAAATGCATTATATATTGTTCCGACTCTAATAGGTAATGTGGGTTCTATTTCTTTGACATATCTGGCTATAGTACTGTCCTTTATGTCATATTTGACATTCTCAATGACATAAGGTCTGGAGGGATGTATCTCGTATAAGACCTTGCCGATTTTGTCTTTCTTTTTGACTCTTACGGATATTCCGCTGTTGAAATAACCTATGTCGTCGAGATAGTTTCTTATCTCCTTGACGGAGTTGTCCTTGGCATCTTCGCTATAATAGACAGGCTCGTTGCCGATGGTTTTATTGATCCACTTGCCAAAGCTGCCTTCTTTGTCATCGGTAAGATAATAAACCCACAACAAAGGCATAGTGCCGAAAAATGACGATACCGGTTTCTGTGTTATATATGAAGATACGTCGGAAGACGTAAACTCAACATCTTTCGCACTTATCTGCACCTTGTTTTTCTTCAATAGTACTTTGTCGTTTGGGATGTACTTATTTAAAGAACAGGAAGTGAAGAAAACAAGTATGAGACAAAAAACAATTATATTTCTAATCTTTCTCGCCACATTATAAATTTTCTTTGCAAATGTACAGAAAATAATGTGATAAAGGTACTATATTCTAAACTATTTCTGCGACGGTGAAATTACTTCCGCCAACGAATACCAGATCATCATTTTTAGCATTGTTGCGGGCTGCATCAAAAGCATCAGCGACCGACTTATATCTGTTGCCTTTTAAACCGGCGGCAATTGCTTTTTCTGTTAAAATATCAACGTCTAAGCCACGAGGAATGTTCGCTTTACAGAAATAATACTCTGCGTCTTCAGGTAATAATTGAAGAATACCGTCAATGTCCTTGTCGTTGACAACACTTAGAACGAAATGTAGTTTGTCGTATCTGGTATTGGCTAATTGTTTCTTTATTTCATTGATTCCTGCGATATTGTGACCAGTGTCGGCAATGACGAGAGGATGTTTTGACAAGACTTGCCATCTTCCCATTAAACCGGTATTTTTCACTACTTTATATAAACCATTGATAATGTTTTCCTCACTGATATTAAATGTGTTTCTTAAGATGTCGATAGAGCATAAGATGGTAGCTAGATTTTTCTTCTGATATTCGCCTAATAATGGGAATTTAATGTCCTTAAGGTACAAGATATTATTCTTGTATATATCAAATTGCTGATAATCAATAGAATATAAATTTTCCTTTTTACAATCCATTATTTGATCAGCGAAATAAATGGGACTGTTGTTTTCATTAGCTTTTTCTATGAAGACGTTCTTGCATTCATTTTGAGTTTCGCCTATCACGACGGCGGTATTTCTTTTGATGATACCGGCTTTCTCAGCTGCTATTTTCTCTTCGTTGTCGCCAAGGAATTTGACATGGTCTAATGAGATATTGGTTATGACACTTAACTCCGGATTAATGACGTTGGTAGAGTCGAGACGTCCGCCCATGCCGACTTCAATAATGGCAATATCGACATTTTCTCTATTGAAATAATCGAAAGCCATAGCGACAGTCATCTCAAAGAATGACAATTCCAACTCTTCCAGCTTTTTCTTATGGGTATTGATAAAAGAAACCACATCATTTTCAGGGATCATTTCGCCGTTGATACGAATGCGTTCTCTGAAATCGCGTAGGTGAGGAGAGGTGTAGAGACCGGTTTTGTAACCTGCTTCCTGAAATATAGATGCTATTGTATGCGACACGCTGCCTTTGCCGTTGGTGCCGGCAATATGTATGGTCTTAAAATTCTTGTATGGATTATTCAGATAATTAAGGATGTCGATGGTGTTGTTAAGATCTGCTTTATATGCTGCAGCACCAATACGTTGATACATTGGTAATTTATTAAACATCCAGTTTAAGGTGTCGTTGTAGTTCATAATATATTGATTTTTATTGTCTTATGATAAAAGTATAAGTTATTGTGCCTCTTTGTAGGTCAGCGGCGTCTTTATCTTCCACGAACACTGAGTTTAATGCGGCTTGTCGTGCTGACTCTTTCATGCTGCTGTCGGTGACAGTAGTTCCTTTTCCGAATTCAGCTCTTTTCACTATGCCGTTCTTATCGACCCAGATGTCAATAACGACCTTGCCTTCTTCTTTGAAGTTTCTGCTTGGAGAAGGAATGCTCTTGGCTCCTCTGCCTCCCAAGTCGTATGAGGGACCGCCACCGCTGCCGCCTTGTCCATCATATCGGTCAATATCTTTTAATCCGTCAGGTTTACCTTGTTCTCCTTCTCCTTCTTTGTCGCCTTCAGAAGTCATGCTGTTGTCGTTTTTTCTTACTTGAAAGATAGCTCTTTGATTAACAACGGGTTTTTCTTCAACGACCTCCTCAACGACCTCCTCAATATCATCAGGCTCCTCTGTCTTTTCCTCGATTTCTTCTTTTTTCTCTTCTATAGAAGGTGCTTCCTCATCTGCACTTATGATGTCTTCTTTTTCTTCAACGACTTCTTCCTGTTTTACGATCTTCTCCTCCTGTATGTTTGTCGTAGTTGAAGCCTGTTGGTTCATTGCGGCGGCATACATTCCCAAATTAACCTCAACACCAGCTTCTCCAGGCAAGGGGAGAGGCGTCCTGAAACATAATGTCAGAAGCAAAATCATTGCTATGAGATGGAATACAATGCTTACCGCAATTCCAAAGATTCTATTTTTATTGTTGTTCGTCATTTCTTATTGGATGTCGCTAACAAAACCTTATGCTTGTTATCAGTATCTTTATTAATTTCGTTTACTGCATCGATGATGTTCACAATATATTGAACCGCAACACTTTTATCAGAACGAATAACGACGGTGCCTTCGACAGTGTTTGCTAAAGCATCTTGAATTTCTCTCTGTAAGTCAGTCTCTTTTACAGGAGTCTCTTCCAGAAAATATTGATTCTTGTCGTTAACATATACTGTGATGGTTTGCTTGGAGATGGTTTTACTATTACTTGACGGAAGTAATAATTTTATTGCGTTTGGAGCAACCAATGTCGATGTTAACATGAAAAATATTAACAAAAGAAACACCAGATCCGACATTGAAGATGAATTGAAGTCAATCTTTCTTTTATTTCTTGATTTTATTGCCATTGATTTTGTTTTTGGACAACAGACAAAAGTTTTATTTTCGTCAATTATCAATTGTTAATTAATTATCAATTATTAATTGTTAATTATTCATTATTCATTATTCATTATTCATTATTCATTGTCATTAAGCTGGTTCATTCAAGACATCCATGAACTCAATGCTTTTACTTTCGAGCAGATTAACTACTTTGTCGATTTTAGCCACTACGATATTGTAGAATATGTATGCGAGAATTCCCACGAACAAGCCGCCTACTGTCGTTACCATAGCTTCGTAGATACCTGCAGAGAGCAATTCAATATCAATGTTATTGCCAGCCATTGACATGTCGTAGAAGGCTCTGATCATACCTGTTACTGTGCCGAGGAATCCTAACATTGGTGATGCGCCGGAAATCATGCCCAATAATGCTACGCCTTTCTCTAGTTTGCTGACTTCAAGATTACCGACATTTTCTATGGCGGTTTGTATGTCGTTTAACGGTTTTCCGATACGTGAGATGCCTTTTTCAATCATTCTTGAAATAGGAGTGTTTGTTTGTTTACATAATTGTTTGGCATCATCTAACTTACCTTCAATCATATAGTTACGTATTAGATTCATGAAGTTGTCGTCTTTTTTTGATGCCTGGTTGATACTGATGATTCTTTCGCTGAAGATATAAACTGCTATGATAGAGAAAATGGCAAGCACTATCATAATCCAGCCACCTTCTTTGGCTAATTCCCATAATGATAATCTGATTTCCTCAGCTTCCTGAGAGTTGACGATTGTTTCTGTTGCGTTAAGAAGAATGCTTAAAATTTTCATGATTATTTGTTATTTCTTTATTTAACTATTTATTTGTAAAAATATTGTCATTGGGCATACATATTTTGCCGCTTGAGCTGTCGGAGGAGGCGCCTGTTACAGATGATAATATGTTTGTTTTCCCTTCCATTTTCAATACGCCCAGGAATGCGAAGATGAGGGCTTCCTTGTAATCGATGATCATGGTGTCGGGGATGATGATGTCATGTTTGCTCATTTTCTTTATTTTTTCTATGAGGAAGATGTTTTTTGCGCCGCCGCCTGTGACGAGCATCTTGCTACGGTCTAATGTGTCTGTAGCGGCAACAATCTGTTGGGCGATATGTTCTGTCGCTGTTGCCAAAATGTCATTGATAGGGATGGGGTAGCTGTCGATGATTTTTCTCTGAATATTTTCGAAGAACTCTCTTCCTAGAGATTTAGGAGCTTTTTGGCTGTAGAAATCATTTGAGTTCAGGAGGTTCAGCAACTCTTGATTTACGAGCCCTTTTTGTGCAAAACTGCCGTTTTTATCGTAATCGTATCCTAATTTTCCGGCAAGATAATTCAACATCTGATTTGCAATGCAAATATCGTATGCGATGCGTTTGTCGTCAATATTATATGAGACATTGGCAATGCCTCCTATGTTTAAACAGATGGGATAATCAGCAAAAAGATACTTGTCGCCAATAGGTACCAAAGGCGCACCTTGACCTCCTTTCCTAACATCCTCGCTGCGAAAATCACAGATGGTCATGACAGCTGTTGCATCGGCGATCTCCTGCCCGTCACCGATCTGTAAAGTGAATCTTTCTTCCGGACGATGAAAAATTGTGTGACCATGAGAGGCGATAAGTCTTGGCGACAACTCATATTTGTAAATGAATTTTTTCGTGATATTGCCTAGGTATCTCCCATACTCCTTGCTGAGCTTCTCTAGCTCGTGAACGTCTTTGTTATAAGCCTCAGATAGTTGTTTTCTCCAATAATCGGTATATGGAACTGTACCGGCTTCAATAATCTGAAAAAACCATTTCTTGTTGTCGTGACTGAAATTTATATATGCAATGTCAAGACCGTCTAATGAGCTTCCCGACATCAAACCTATTACTTTGAAATCTTTCATATATTACAAATAATCAATTAGTCGCTCCAAATGAATGAAATGCGAACCCTTAACCAATATCTTTCTCCCTGAAAGATTGTTATATCTCAAATGATCAATAAGACTTTCGACATTATTGAATGTGTTGAAATTCAATTCTTTACATATCTTACTAAAAGTCTCGCCAATAAGAATTACATCCTTGAAATTTAAGTCATTGATGAGATGAATAATTTCCTGATGCTCCTTCTCGCTATCCTCGCCAAGTTCTCCCATGTCGCCTAAGATCAATAAGGAATTGTCGGTACTGATGTTTCTGAAATTGTTTATGGCATGTTTCATGCTGACAGGATTGGCGTTATAAGCATCCATCACTATTTCGTTCTTATCAGTTTTAATAAATTGGGAACGGTTGTTTTTTGGGGTATAATTTTCTATTGCTTTGATAATTATTTGTTTATCTATGTTGAAGAAAGAGCCTACAGATATGGCGGCGAGTACATTTTCAAAATTGTAGTCACCAACTAATCGTGTTTTAATAGTAGAATCGTCCCATTTTATTGTAAGATAAGGATTTGCAGAGACTATTTCAGCTTTAATGTCGGCGTTAGGGTTTTTGCCGTATGTGTAAGAATCGGCATCAGCCGCCAGGTTTCTTAGTAATTCATTATCGATATTCAGGAAGATCTTGCCTTTATGTTCTTTTAAATAATCGTAGATTTCCTTTTTAGTTTTTATAACGCCATCAAAGCTGCCGAAGCCTTGCAGATGGGCTTTTCCAATATTTGTGATGATGCCATAATCTGGTTTTGCTATTTTGCATAGAAAATCGATCTCGTAAGGATGGTTCGCACCCATCTCTACGACTGCCAATTCGGTGCTGTCGTTTATTTGTAACAATGTCAAGGGTACTCCAAGATGATTGTTGAAATTACCTTGTGTGAAGACAGTATTGTATTTCTGTGACAATACTGCAGCTACTAATTCTTTTGTTGTCGTCTTTCCATTTGTGCCGGTGATGCCGATGAGAGGAATGTTATGTTTCTCTCTGTGAAGAGTAGCCAGTTGTTGCAATGCTTCCAGACTATCGTTGACGATGAATAATCTTTCATGTTGAGGGAGATCTTTTCTGTCGGCGATGACGCAGGCTGCAATATTGTCACGAGCGACCTGATATGCGAAGTCGTTTCCATCAAATTTTTCACCTTTTAGTGCGACAAACACACATCCTTTTTCAATCTTGCGGCTATCTGTGGAAATGAGACAAGTCTGTGAGAAATGCTGATATATTTTTTCTATCATTTTCATGATTTTAAAAAAAAAGCCGTCGTGTTATGACGGCTTTATCGTGTGTTATAATTATTTACCTAACTAAAGAACTGCCGATTTTATTCATTGCGCATCTGAAACCAATAGTGGCGTTGCATTCATCTTCATTCAAGAATCTACGGACAGAAGGACTTAAATAATAAGCTCCGTCAGCCCAAGAGCCTCCTTTATATACGCGAGATTTGTCGGATATTAATGTTGTTTCACCGTAAGCGTACATCTGTAATGTATATGCGTCATCGCTTTCTTCTTGGTTTGTCCAATCTGTTTGTATTGTTGACATATAGTCACCATCGTTAGCATTTAGGCTGTAATATTTTTTTGCGTCTTCGTATGCTGCCAATTGTTCTTCTGTCATGCCAAGGGTGTCAACACTTTTTTGAGTAATGATATTACCACGGTAAGGGTTGTGGTCGTGGAAGTCTTCGTATGAAAGAGGACGATATACGTCGAGAACCCATTCGGCCACGTTACCTGCCATATTGTACAGACCATAGTCGTTTGGCCAATATGATGCTACCGGAGCAGGGAATGCGGCGCCATCGTTTAAGTCGCCGGCGACACCCATATAGTCACCGCTGCCTCTCTTGAAGTTGGCGATGAAACTGCCATAGTAGTTTTTGTCATTTGTACGCAAACCATCGGTGTTCCAAGGATATACCCTACGCTCAACGATACGTTCATCAGAGGTGTTGCCGATGAGACCTAAAGCGGCATATTCCCATTCTGCTTCCGTTGGGAGTCTGTATTTTGGAAGAAGAATGCCATCTTCTAATCTGACATTGCGTATGCCATCACCATTAGGATCTAAATCCTCAAAACCATTGTTGATAATACCAGTGTATTGACCAGCTAAATATGCGTCAGTACTGAAGTTAGAGTCTTTATTTTGATAAGGGTCGTATGAAATGACACCTGCATCAACCAATAATTTCTCGTTAACTCTATCTGAACGCCATAAGGCATAATCGCTGGCTTGTAACCATGTTACACCTACAACAGGATAATCTCTATAGGCAGGGTGACGGAAATAAATTTCAACCATAGGTTCATTATAAGACAAAGAACTGCGCCATACAGAAGTGTCTGGGACAGCCTTCTTGACCATCTCCGGATAATCTGAACCATAAACTCTGTTTAACCAGTAGATGTATTCCATATAATCTAAGTTGCTGACCTCTGTCTGATCCATATAGAATGATGAAACTGTAACTTGTCTGGGAACATTATTCCATTCTTGATATACATCCTCAATAGTCGCTCCCATAGTAAATGTACCTCCTTCAATGGCAATGAGTCCAGGTCCGGTGACAGGCTCAGGAGAATCTGTTACGTAAAAACCTCCGTTTTCCGGATCATTGTAATTCCATCCCGTTGTTCTCGAAACATCTTTACCTCTGAAACAGGATACTAATAAACTTACACATAAAACTGCAAGTAACGACTTAATAACGAATCTTTTAAGCATCATTTTAATGTTTTAAACTAAATAACTAAAACTGAAAAACAATGAAAATATTGTACAAAAAAATATTTTTTGTTCCCCAATTAAATCAAACTGCAATTTTACGGACTTTTTTTGAATTATTGACCAAAAATATATTTTTTTTTAAACCGACTTATTAACAATAAAAAATGCTTATCTTCGTTAGCTTTTTAATTAATAATAAACAGAATATATTTTATGAAGAGTAAATATCTAAACTATTGTGTATTAAGATTATGTTTCTTTCTGGCTTTTGTGCTGATGTCATCCTATTCAGGCAAGGCTAATGCCGACTATGCAAATAATTCAATTCTTTCGTACGGAAATTGGTATAAAATGTCAATTTCTTCTACGGGTATATACAAGATAAGTTATACTGAATTAGCGGAGATGGGAGTGCCTGTGTCTTCAATAAATCCTAAAGATATCAGGATATATCATAATGGAGGCGGTGTCCTGCCTGTCGTCAACAGAGAATTCCGTTATGACGATCTTGTTGAACTGCCTATTTATGTGCATGGCGAGAATGACGGCTCCTTCGATGAAAACGATTATGTGCTCTTCTACGCAAGAGGTCCTGTGACATGGACAGAGATGTCAGACTTATATAAACATAATTTCAACCCTTATTCCGATTATTCTTTCGCTTTCCTGACTACCGATTACGGTGAAGGGAAACGTATCTCATATGCGGATGAAATCGAGGATGAGGCATCAATGAAAGTGACGGAATTCCTGGATTATAGAATTATCGACAATGATGATGTTAACCTTAATAATATGGGAGCTACATGGTATTCGGATCCTTTTGATGTTGTGTCTTCAAGAGATTATTCTTTTAATTTCCCAAACGCCATTAAAAATAAAGAATCAAATGTTATCGTCGATGTGGCATCACGTAATCAATCTAATGCGGCTTTTATAATAAAAGCGGATGGCGAGAAATTGTCACAGCTGAATTTTAAGAAGTTCGACATGCAATATACTTATGCGCTGACAAAAAATACCGGTAATCTGAAGTTTAACCCCATCGGTGATAATGTCGTCATAAATCTATCATATACCAAATCAGAATCATCGTCGATAGGCTGGCTTAATTATATTGCTGTCAACGTGTGGAGAGAATTGATATTCACTAATGCTGCCATGTCGTTCAGAAATCCTAACTGTAATGACTCGGGTACGAATTACAGATATGAGATCAGAAATGCGTCCGGTTCGCTTCAAGTATGGGATGTCGCTAATCCGGTGGAGCCTGAGAAGATAAAGTTGCATCTGAATTCCAATAAGGCTAGTTTCGTAACTAAAGGAGCCGAAAATAATGAATTTATAGCCTTCGATGGAAGTTCATTCAAAAAGGTGGGCTCTGCGACAAAGATAAGTAATCAGAATCTGCACTCAAAATATGATTTTGATTATCTTATCATAACACATCCTGATTTCATGTCTCAGGCAGAAAGGTTGAAAGAAATACATTCATATATCGATAATCTTGAGATCGAGATAGTTACACCTTCTGTCATATATAACGAGTTTTCCTGTGGAGCGACAGATATTACAGCAATACGCGATTATATCAGAATGTTGTATAATAAATCTGGTCAACGTTTGAAGTATGTGCTCCTCTTTGGTGACGCTTCATACGATTTTAAGAATAAAAGTGGAAAAGTCTGCTTCGTGCCTACATACGAATCGGTGGCATCCTGCTCTGTATCCGATTGTCTGGCTACAGATGATTATTATGTTTGCCTTGATGATCACGAAGGTAATATGGAGAATGGAGGCTCTATTATCGATATAGCTTTGGGCAGAATCCCTGTATCAACACAAGAGGACGCAGATGCAATGATTGACAAGATAGAGACATATCTTTCTATGAATGAGGATAATATGGGACCATGGAGAAAACATATAACTTTCATCACCGACGATGATCAATCATATTATTCTACATGTGCGGAGAATCTTGTTGATGACATACAGGAATTGGCTGGTGACGACTTTAGTTGTGATTTTGATAAAATATATCTTGACGCATATCCGCAAATCACGACATCTGGAGGTCAGCGTGCACCTGAATGTAATGAGGCTATAAATAATAGAGTTGAAAGGGGCTCCTTGATAGTCAATTATATAGGACATGGAGGCGAAGTGGGCTGGTCAGCGGAAAGAATGTTGACCAACGAAGATATCTTGTCATGGCGCAACTCTCCCAGACTTCATTTTATGATAACAGCTTCATGTGAATTTTCACGTTATGATGATCATACTAGGACCTCAGCAGGTGAATTAGTATATCTGAATCATAACGGTGGAGCAATAGCAATGCTTACCGCAGGAAGAGTCACCAACTCCGGAGATAATAATCTAATGATGAGAAAATTCTATGAACATTTCTTTGATAATGAAGATGGCGAATTCCTTTCAATGGGTGATTTGTACTTGTACTCTAAACAGGATGGTATCATTAACCAGAAAAGATACGTCTTCTTCGGTGATCCTGCTCTGAAATTTAACTACCCGGAGAATTTTATGGAGATTAATTCAATAAACAATCATCCGGCTAATGAGATTGACACCATCAGAGCCTTAGATGATGTTACAATAGAGGGTGTGGTGAAAGATATTAATGGTAATGTCATGACCGATTTTAACGGTACCGCATATATCAATGTTTATGATAAGGAGAATACATATACAACATATGGCGATGATACGGAACAATTCGATTTCAAACTGCGTAATAGCTTGATATATAGTGGTAAAGTGCCTGTCTATAATGGATATTTCAGTGCTGACTTCACTCTTCCAAAAGATATTAACTACAGTTATGGTAACGGTCTTATTAGTCTATACGCATATAGTCAGGAGACTGAAGCTCAAGGATCCTTCTCGAACTTCGTCGTAGGTGGAATGAATCCCGATGCTGATCCTGATTATGAGTCACCGGAACTGATGCTGTTTATTGATGATGACAAATTTATTGATGGCTCTATAACAAACGAAAATCCAATCCTAATAGCTTACATCAAAGATGAAAATGGGATTAATACTTCAGGATCTGGCATAGGTCATGATCTGACCGCTAAGTTATCAGGAGCAACAAATAAAACATATATCCTTAATCAATATTATGATAGCCCTCTGAATAAAGATGAATATGGTGTCTTGACATACAGATTGTATAATCTAAATGAAGGTGAACATGAACTGGAATTTAAAGCATGGGACATATATAATAACTCTGTCTCATCAACAATACGTTTTAATGTTGTAAAAGGTAAAGTTATTCAATTGGAGAATCTTCATAATTATCCGAATCCTATGGATACTTATACTAACTTCGTGTTTGAACATAATCAGAATGATAATGAGATTAATGTTAGAATCAATATTTATAATATTGTAGGTCAGTTGGTTAAGACTATAAATGAGACTAGTTATGGTACCTCGATGAGAATTTCTCCAATAAAATGGGACGGAAAATCAGATAATGGTGTATCTTTGCCTGCTGGAATTTACTTGTATAATGTTACGGTCACTAATTCTGTAAATGAAAAGGCTACAGAATACTCTAAATTGATAATCAAATAGTTAAATGAATTTTGTGAAATATATATACACTCTCAGAACACTATTCCTTTTGTTGCTTGTCGTAGTAACTTCTGTGACTTATGCGCAAAATTATTCCTATGAATCTGTTTTGAAGGATGGAACATGGTTTAAGATAGGAGTGAAAGATGATGGAGTGTATAAAATTTCATATAATGACTTGATAAATCTGGGTGTTGACATTGATAATGTCAAACCAAAGAAGATCAGCCTGTTCGGTAATGAAAACGGTGTTCTCCCTGAGTCTAACTCCGCTCCCGCTTATGACGATTTGTCGGAGATGAGTATCATCGTCACTGGAGAAAATGATGACTCCTTTGATGAAAATGATGCCATATTATTTTATGCTCAAAGTCCTATAAAATGGGAATATACCGATAAAGGACGTTTCGTCCATAATACTAATTACTATTCTGACACCTCATTCTATTTTCTTACGTTAGATAACAAAAATGATGGAAAAAGGATTTCTGAGTCTTATTATATTGAAAATCATACTGATAAGTATATTGATGTTTTTCAAGATTACCAAACTCACGAGCTGGATCTAAATAATCGTTATCGTCAGGGAAAATTGTGGTATGGCGAGACAATATCTCTGGCTACATCTCCGGAACATAGATTTACTTTTGTTTTCGATAATATTTTGCCAAATAGGGAGTCTCATGTCCGACTCAATATGGTAGGATCTTCATCGTCAGAAGTGTTTTATGCCAGAATAAAAGCTAATGATGAAATATTATTCGATAGTTTAAGAATAAGTAAATCAGGTTCTTATTACTTTGGTCATGAGATAGATAAAAACTCTATCTTCTTTAGTGATAACGATACTGTCAATATAGATGTAGCAGCGATTTCAACAAATTCAACATCATTAATAGGTGTCAATTTTATAGACGTAAATGTCTGGCGAGAATTGAAATACGAGAATAAACCTCTGCATTTCAATATCTTTAAATCGTTTCCTGATACTGATAGCCATGATATGCTCATTGGCAACGCAAATGAAAATCTGCACCTCTTTGATATTACAGATCCGCTAAATCCCGTTAGATGTAATTATCTTATTGAAGATGGGATGATTAAATATCATGTTGTTCCTGATGTCAGAACATATTATATTTTGTTTGATGAATCTGATCATAAGGATGTAGAATTTATCAGACAGATAGAAAATCAGAACCTTCACTCTATCAGCTCGGCGGAGATGTTGATTATCACCCATCCTTTATTTAAGGAGGAAGCGGAGAGACTTAAAAAGCTTCATGAGGATTATGATGGATTATTAAGTGTTGTGGTGGAAGTTGATGAAATTTATAATGAGTTTTCAACAGGAGCTCCTGATGTTACAGCTATCAGAAATTTTATCAGAATGGTTTATAGTAGAGATAACTCATTGAAATATGTTCTGTTATTTGGAAGAGGTACTAGCGATTATAAAAATGTTATGGGTGCTGATAATAATTTTGTGCCTCCATACGAATCTATTGTGACATATAGCGAGATCAATAGTTATGTCTCAGATGATTATTTCGCTTTGATGGATCCTGCAGAAGGGGAAGAATGTAAGGGAACTGTTGACTTAGGTGTTGGTCGTATTCCTGTCTCATCAAAACAAGAGGCTTCAGATGTTGTGAATAAAATACATAAATATATTGAGTCTCAGTATAGAACACATGATATAGAATGGAGAGATAAGTTTCTCTTTGTGGCTGATGATGATATACCTGAGTATCCTAAAAACTGCGATCGTTTTGAAAAGATTATCGATACATCCATGTTAACAGCCTCTGTCGATAAGATTTATACCGATTCATACGTCAGGACAAAAGTCGCTGATGGTTATTTATATCCTGAAGCGACACAAGATCTCATCAATAAGATTGAGGAGGGGCGTCTCTTCATTACATATACAGGTCATGGAGGCGTAAAAGGCTTGACAAACGAAGGCCTTTTTAGAGAAGAGCATATCAAAAGTCTGAAAAATATTGATAATATGCCTTTCGTTCATACAGGTACATGTGAATTTAGTAAATTCGATGACCCTATGTATGTCTCCGCCGGTGAACAACTTTTTCTCAACCCTAATGGTGGAGCCATCGGCATGATAACGACAACTCGCCCTACACAGATAAGTCCTAATTACTCAGTAGGACTATACCTATATAAAGCTATGTTTAAGGACGGAAAGATTAGAGATATAACGTTCGGGGAGATGATCAGGATGGTAAAAGCTACAAGTAATAGTAACTCACCAAATTATCTTTGTTATGTGATGTTTGGTGATCCTGCATTACGCCTGGCATATCCTGAGAAAGATATAAAAATCAATGAGATAATACCATCAGATAATGATTCTATACATGTTTTGTCAGCGATGTCGCATTTTGTTGTGAGAGGTGAGATAATGAACGATAATCAAAGAGATGTGACATTTAATGGCATAATATATCCTAAGATGTTTGACAGCGAATCTGATTTCTCTACCTTAGATAATGATAATAATGGAAGCGTGTATAATTTCTCATTCTTCAAAAATGTCGTGTATGAAGGTAAAGCTGAGGTGAAAGATGGCACTTTTGAGTTTTCTGTCGTCATACCTAAATCTTTGACACATCAAGACAATAACGCTCGACTTTCTATGTACGCTGTTGATACTGTTGATTATTCTGTCGCATCTTCTCGTTATGATAATTTCGTTATAGAAGGTGTTGATGAGAATGTACATGTTGATGATGAAGGACCTGCAATAGAAATGCTTTGGACCTTTACAAATGATGATAGCGGAATATTGGATGTCCATTTTTATGATGAGCAGGGTATCATGCATTATGATAATTATATAGGAAGAGATATTTTGTTAATACATGAATATGAGAATAAGGAAAATACGATTATATTAAATGATTTATATGATCCTCAGCTGAATGATTATGCCAGAGGAAGTCTGAGTTTTGTTATTGAGTCGCTTGAGGCTGCTGATCATATTTTTACGGTGAGAGCTTGGGATACGCATGATAACTCATCGCAAAATAGTGTCGTTGTCAGTGTTGAAAAGCCAGAAACACAAGTCGTTTTGAAAGATGTGCTGAATAAACCAAATCCGTTCAAGGAAGAAACAAATATATATTTCGATTACACTAAGGATAGGGTGTTCTTCGATCTTAGAGTTGATATTTATGATATGCTTGGTAAGAAGATCAATACATTGGAGTATTCAGGTTTGGATGATAAGACTGATTATATTCGTTGGGATGCATCTGATTTCTCAGGCAATGAGATTAATTCTGGAGTATATATTTTTAAGATATATCTGAAAGATTCGGAGGGTGATGAGTTTTATACGACTCAAAGAATGATAAAATTGTAAAAAAAAATTGAAATAGAATAAAATATTTGTATTTATCAAACGTTAGAAAGTTAATATTAATAAGAAGTATGAAGAAAATTAGATTTACAATCTTGATGATTGTGTTGGTTCTCACTGGTTTGCGTCTTAATGCGCAATCTAATCCAGGAGATCAGGTTTTAGGACAAGATTTAGAGTATAATGTTATTTCTACGGCTGTCCCGTTTATGATTATAGCTCCTGATGCAAGATCGTCTGCATTGGGTGATTGCGGTGTTTCTACATCTCCGGATGTTTATTCGATGCATTGGAACCCTGCAAAATACGCTTTTATAGAAGAGGATTTTTCTGTTGGTCTTGCATATAGTCCATGGCTCAGAAATTTGGTTCCTGATATGAATATCGCATATCTGGGTATTTCAAAGCGAGTCAGTCCTAAATCAACGATAGCAGGAACATTGCGTTATTTTAGTTTAGGTGATATTATCTTTACAGAAGACGGTACGAATCAGGCTACATATTCTCCTAATGAATGGGCTGTTGACTTCACATATTCGAGGAAATTAGGTGATTATATCTCCGGTGCTGTTGCCGGTCGTTTTATCTATTCTAACCTGACCCAAGGTGTTGTTGATTATTCAAAACCGGCTATTTCTGTGGCTGCCGACGTTTCTGTTTATTATACAAGAGAAGTTTATTGGTTTAACAATCTCGATGCTGTCTTCTCATGGGGTGTCGCAGTCACCAATATAGGTTCAAAGATGACTTATAATGATGCAAGTATGAAGAAAGACTTTATTCCTACCAATCTTCGCCTTGGTCCATCATTAAAGCTTGATATTGATGATTTTAACTCATTTACATTTACATTTGATGTAAATAAGCTCTTGGTTCCAACACCACCTATCTATGAAAGAAGTGACGATGGTTCTATTGTTATAGATGAGAATGGAGAACCTCTTATCGCAGAAGGTATGAGTAATGATGTAGGTCTTGTACAGGGTATGATACAGTCATTCTACGATGCTCCAGGAGGTTTCAGTGAAGAGATAAAAGAGTTCACCATTGGTTTAGGTACAGAATATTGGTACAATGAAACATTTACGGTGCGTGCTGGTTTCTTCCATGAAGCAAAGATGAAAGGAAATCGTCGTTATCTGACATTGGGTGCAGGTTTGCGTTACAATGTTTTCGGTCTTGATGTTTCATATTTAGTGCCGGTAAACAACACGGCTACATCAGGAACTAACCCTCTTGAAAACACACTTCGCTTTAGTCTTACATTCAACCTCGATAAATGGGGCGATTCTGATACAAAATTAGAGAAGACTCCTCAAAGATAATCTAAAGTTTCATGGTTTTTATAGTTTTGACTCTTCCATCGTCATAGATAATATGAAGATGGAGGAGTCTTTCTTTTATGTCTTCGCAGTCTATGATAATTTTTTCAGAAGGTAAGATACTATTGTTGTCGTATTGATATAGAATCTGACCCAAAGTATTATACATTACCACGGTTTTAATGTTTCTGCTTTCAATGAATATTTTACTGCGGGTAGGATTAGGATATACCTTAAGTTCATCATTGTTTAAATAACTGACAACATCGATATATCCTTCATATCTGTAATGATCTTGTTTTGTGGCAACCACTTTTATCTTTTTACCTGCTATCTGTGGCTTGAAACTTATTATACTGTCTGATCCTAATGAAGTCGCGATTATTTTTCCATCGACAGAAAGTGCAAGTCTGGTGTCATTGTCTTTTTTTATCATGATATGACTGCATGCACTATTTATACTTTTAGGATGACTGATTTCGATATGTTCTGGCATCTGAGTGTTAAGTTGCAGGTACGCATCGCCGAAGTAATGGAATAATTTATATGTAATATCTTTATAATCATTGAGATATGGCCAAGATGACTGTTTGAGGAAATATTTTCCATAGACATTAGCAAAAGAAGGGTATTTGAAAATAGTGTTGTTGTCTCCGAAAGAAGGCATGAACTCGTTCCAGAGATAGTCGTAATACCCCCACACATAAGTGTCGTTCACGAAGGAATAAGAGGTCTCAGAAGCGGCCACAACGGCAATGGCGCCGTTTTTAACTCGCAAGAAACGCTCGGCAAAGCAGTCGTTACCACTTCCCCAACCATAATTGAAATGTCCGGTTTGGCAGTTCGCCGACATAATAAAACAGAGGTCTTCGTTTTCTAAAGTGTTGATCTCAACGTTAGAAAGAAAAGGCTCTCCCCAGTTTTGATATCTTCCGTGATCTCTGTGTTGAACCATGAAACTTCCATTATTGATGGCTTCTGTTAATTTATAAGAGTCTGAACACCAATTATTAAGATGCTTTAGGTCGGAAGGAATGTAATCTAAACCTTCAGGACCAAAATAATCAATGATCTTCTCAGTGTTTGCTGCCGTTGACCAAACGGAGTCGGGAATGCCTTCGTAAATCGCATTAATACGTTCCGGAGTCCTGCCTTTTTGTGCAAAAAAGCCAGCTATGACCTCAGAACATAATTGAAACCATCTTGACTCCTGAAATCCCATTGCAGTGATGGGTTTTGAATAATAATCTTGATTGTCGGAAGGTTCCCTCTCATATCTAAAGATTTTTCTTGTCATCAGCTCGGCTTCTTCTTCATTGGCGACAGGAAGACGTGCAATATTGATCTCTGGTAGGTTATCGTTGTTGAAATCTACTAGTTTATTGTCAGTAAGATATTTGAGATTTGTCTCAGGATGATCGTTGAGAAAAAATGATGAAATGCCTTTGGTATTATCCATGCTATAATCACCAAATAATAGAATTGACGATGGTACTAAATCCCAATTCTGATAAATATTATGAAAGTAATCTTTTATAACAAGAGGTTTGTTTTCTTCTATTTTATTTATGTTTATGACCTTAGTGAGAATGCCCTGTTCGTTGCGAAAGATTGCCAAGCTGTCAGCCCATTTTTTAATATCTTGATTATCAGGAGTTATAATGAGGTACTCGCAACCTTCTTTATCATTTTCAATGATTTCTTTCAGATAATAGTCATAATTGAAGTCGCTGATTGTTTCAGGATTTAAAACAATGTCTTTCAATAGATTATCCCATTCCTTGCTTCTTAATCGATTGTCATATAAATAGTTGGCATTATCATTGTATGAAATCTTTAATTCAATATCATAAGTGATCTTTAGAGATTTTCTTACAGGATTATATTGAAAGGGAGCGACATTAAGCAGTATAAAGTTAAAAGCCCTGATGTTGTAATTATCAGATATTTGGCAGATCTTATGAGGATAGAAAGCATCTTCATTATACACTTCTGCATAATTGTTGCTTATTATATTTTTATCATTATCGGCGGTTATTTTTTCTGCGGGTCTAATTTCAACATTCTCTATGATTTTCTCTTTACTTGAGATTATTTCAACGGTAGGTCTTGAATTGTTTGGTATCAGAATAAAACAAGAGTTATTTGGCAAGTTAGGAGTTCCTGCTTCTGATTGGAGCTGGATCCCCTCGAAAATAATCTCGTTATCTTTAATCTCAAAATCGGAGATATTATGTTTTATGTTAATGTAGTTTGTGTTTCTGGAGTTTATTGTAAAACCTTGAACGTTAGTGTTTTGTAGGATGAATTTTTGTGCGTTGGCATTCATGCTAATAAGACATAGCATTATCAGTGAGCTGATGAGAAGAATATGTTTATCGTATTTCATAATTGTCACAAAGATACATTAATAATATGTCATTGTGGTATTGAGCAAGATTTTTTTTAAAAAAAAGGATGGCAAGATTTTTTGCCATCCAGATTATTACTAAATATGTAATTTTATGAAATTACTTGATTACAATATGTTTTTTCCATATATAATCGTTTGTTGAGATAGTCATTAGGTATGAGCCATTTGACAAATAATCAAGGTTGATTTGTGTATTGAGAGAGTTGTCTGATGAGCTAATTTCTTGGGTATATACAACTTCACCTAAGACGTTATAGATGATTATTTTAGCTTTGTTATCATTAATGTTATTGATTTTAACGTTGATTGATTCGTCGGCAGGGTTAGGATAAACAGTTAACTCATTAGCTTTGTATTCGTTAACGCTGATCATACTGGAGAAGATATTAAGTGTTTCTGAGTATTCGCCGGCACATTCTGCAGTGACGCCTCTTACTTTAAGGCTGAGGTCGCCATTAAAATCTTGATTCCAGACGATTTCGATTTCATTACCGTTACCGTTTATTGTACCTGCTTCTGCCGGCTCTAATAACCATTCGTATGATGTAAATGTTTCGTTAGCGTTTGTATAATAAACATTAGAAGGTGTTTCGTCTTTAGCGATTATAGTGCTGCCTATTGGTTTTTCTGGGATAGCTACATTGATAACATTAACATTGAATGTGTTATTAAGAGATGTGTAACAACCATTTGCGTCGCTGACCTCTGTCAATGTATATGATGCGGATTCATTAGAAACCTCGAGGTAAAGGATATTATCTTCAAGGACTTGATATTCGTTATCATCGCCTTCTAGTTTTACGATAAAAGGAGCTAATCCGCTGAATTCAACAGGAATTTCAGCTATGCTGTTAGGGCATGCGGAGTTTTCTGTTTGGATATTGATCAATGTCAGAGCTTCTCTTATTACGAGTTTAATATCTTTTGTCGCTAAAGAACAGCCGTCTGCCGTGATTGTCAATGTAGCTTCTCCGTTAGCGATATCTTGGCTGCCAGGAGTATATGATGTTTCGGCTGCTGTTGCGTCAGCGAAAGTTCCATCACCATCAGTAGTCCATAATATTGTTTCTGCATTTTCTACTACTGCCGATAATGCTGCAGGAGCGTTGCCACAGGCTGATATTTCATCTTCAGCTTCAATTGTTGTTTCGCCTAAGATTGATAAAGTGATGCTTTGTTCTATGTCGCTACAACCGAATACATTCAAAGTAAGAACGACTTCGCCGTTTTGAATATCTTGAGCACCAGGAGTATAGATGTTATTGACTTTATTAGGTTTGTTGAAAGTTCCGTCACCGTTAGAGCTCCATGATACAGATAAATAGTCTGTAACATCAGCATTTGTATGGTAGCTTTCATTAAAGCATACTACGTCATTTTCAGCCATTTGTATGCTTGGATCGCCCATAAATGTAACCAGAATATCGTCAGATATAGTTTCACCATTTTCATCGGTACCAGTGAGTGTAAGTGTTACTGAGCCGTTAGCGGCATCTTGTGTACCAGGAGTATAGACAGGATTTACGATAGAAGTACTGCTAAAGCTACCGTCGCCATCTGATGACCATTCTATTGAACTGTGATTATTTGCATATCCATCGAGTTCAAATTCAACATCGGCACAAGCGTTGAAGTCGAGTCCGGCGCTGATAGCCATTCTCTTATCGGCAGGGAGAGTGATATAATCTATCCATGCGCAGTCGCTACCATTACTTTGAGATGAATCTTTAGTGTAGGCCCATTTGAAGGTATGTACGCCTTCGCTAACGGCATATTTTTGTTGAGACCAGTTGACACTACCTGACCAATTGCCCATCTGTTGGTTATCAATATAGAAAAACAGTTTGTCCCAACCGTTTTCGGAAGATACTTTTACGAAGAAAGAGATAGAGTCGTTGTTTCCAACTTCGTATTGAAGTGATATTTCTGATGATTGATTATTTCCTATAGAACTTGATTTGATGCAATAGTTACCATCATGGGCATCTTCGTTATAGATTTGCCAAGGAAAACTAGATGTATTATTCCAGTCAAATTGTGATAAATCGCCAGTTTCGAAGCTTTCGATGATGAGACCTACTTTAGAGTAGAAAGTTTTTGCAGCATTGTAATAACCTGATTCGCAATTCAATGTGTATTCTGACAAGAATCCTATAGGAGTTCCAGGGCTAACATAGATGTCGTAGCTTACAGTTGCTGATTCACCAGCTTCAAGAGATTCTATTGATGCGTCATCGCTTAATAATTGCATAAATGAGTTGTGAATTTCTAAAGAAGTGAATATTTCGTTAGCTTTACTATTACCTATGTTTTCTATTGTGAATGTAAGTGTTGCTTGTTCAGCAGGATCGAGGAATCCGTTGTTATTACCTTCAATCTCTGTTATTGTGAGATTGTCGATTTTGAATTTAGGTGCATAAGCTTTGATGTTGATATGACTTTGATAAGTTTCGCCATCGCTTTCAATATTAACAAAGAGATGGTTGTTAGTATTATTAGGAACGCTGTCAGATACATATATTTCGAAAGCGTCTTCGATGTTTACGGTTTCATCAGCATCTAAGCCATCGAATGTAATAGTTGGGCTTGTAACGGTAATATATTCAGATTCAGATACTAATGTTACAGTAGCGTTGCTAGAAGGATCTTGGCCAACATTTTTGAATGATAAGTCGAATGATGCTGTTTCGTTGAAGTCGAGTTGAGTATCATCATTACTCAATACGTATTCATCGAGGATCAAGTAAGGTCCATCGGCAGCTATAACTTCTACTTCTCTTTCATAACGCAGATAATTTTGTCCTGTAACAACAACATTAATGATTGTTGGAGGTACTTGAGCAGGTATTTCTATGCTTTGAGCGTTACCTGTAGCTTCGCATACTGCAATGATTTCTATTTCACCGTTATCAACTTCTTTAGTAAGGGCTATTGTGGTATTTTCTGGGGCTGTAATATTAAATGTTGTAAGTCCGGCAATTTGTACATCCTGATGAGTAACAATCATTTCTTGAGGTACTTCGCTGTATATGCGTAAGAAGGCATCACAGTGAGCGGTAAACATCTGATATGTGATATCTTTATCGTAATAGTTGTAAGGCCAAGAACATTGATACAAGAAGTATTTGCCAGCGACATTACCGAATGCAGGGAACCAGTTACCTTCGTAATCTGCAAAAGGACCGTAGTCGGGCATGAAGTCAGGGTCGAATTGGTCATAAACACCCCATACATAAGCGTCGTTGACGAAAGAGAAGGATACTTCTGTTGGGCATAGCATAGCTACTGCACCTGCGTTTTGTCCGTTATATGTGTGGCGCATGAATCTTTCTGCGAAGCAGTCGCTGCCGAGGTTGTATTTTCCTGTCAAACAGTTGATTGACATTATAAATGCTAACTTACCTGTATTGGTGAGTTGATCGACGTGGTTGTTTCTGAATGCAGGTTCGCCCCATCCTGTTTCGAGACCGTGGTCGCGGTGTTGTACTAAGAAAGTACCGCTATTGATAGCATCGACGATTTGTTGAGGAGAGCCATTATTCCAATCACCCATTTCACCAGGTGTAGCAGTAATATATCCAAGACCGTTAGGTCCAAAATAATCAACCACCAAAGATGTGTTATCAGCGCTTGACCAGATGTTTTCTGCATCAGGATTACCATCATAAATCTGATTGATACGAACAGGTTCTTTTCCTATGCTGCGGAAGTAACCTCCTGCTACTTCAGAACATAATTGGAACCAGCGTTCTGTTTGCCAACCTAAAGCAGTGACAGGATACTTGTAACTGTCGGAATCCATGTTTGGATTTTCTACTTCATATTCAATTTGTTTGCCAACGAAGATTGGTAGTTCTGTTTCATTTTGTGCAATTAGACGAGAGAATGTCATATCAGGAAGAAGATTTCCATCAGGGTCTGCATACTGGTTGTCAGTGATACAAGATCCTGAATATGAATGAGGGATAACTTCTGCAGGAATACCCATTGTCATATCATTATTATGGTCGGCTAATAAACAAACAGCAACAGGTTTTATAGTCCAATTGTTGTATGCGTCATGGAACCAAGCTTTAAGTTCAGTTGTACTTGTTACGCCCATTTCATCAAGACGGAATACCTTAGTCAAAATACCTTGTTTTGTTCTTAAGTCGGCAAGTTGTTTTGCGTATGGAGCCCAAGCATCGTTATTAGGTGTGATGATAAGATATTCGTATCCGTCAGAATCATCCTTGATCCATTGTTGGAAACGTGCCTCATAGTCAATTTTAGGAAGGCTGTTGTAATTGATAATATTTTGAGCTAAGATAGGATCAAAATACGGTGAACGATAAGCGTCCTTGCCGAATTGTCCGTTGCCGCCTTTGTAATCGATAGCTAATTCAATATTGTGATATATTATAACTTCTTTTGTTACAGGATTGAACTGTACAGGATTAACATTTAAAACTACGATATCGACTCCACGAATAGAAGTTTGTTCTCCAATGGAAACGAATTCTTTAGGATAAAATTCATTCTTTGAATATACTTTTTCATTTTTTATGTAATCCAACTGAGGTTCTGCGTCCTGAGGTTCAATGCCGCGAGAAGGAGCAATGTTAACATTCTCTATAAGCTCTTTTTCAAAACTAATTACGTTGACGTTAGCCTCTGCACCTACTGGAATAGCAATCATTGTGCTCAATGATGGAACATTAGGCATGCCTTTGTCGTTAGGAATAACAATGCCTTTTATGCCAACTTCATGCATTTCTTCTCCTTTGTAATCTAGAGATGATAAGTCTAGCTTACTGATGTTGAAATTAATGTTGATGCTGTTACTTTTTTGCTCAATGATTTGAAAACCATCATTTTGATGATTAAAATTGAATGAGCGTACATCTTGTGCCTTAATGGCAGATGTTAGTCCTAATAATAGCATTGCTACTATAGGAATGATAGTGAAAAGTCTCTTTCTCATTTTAAAATTGAATTAAGTAAAATAAACTATTTTGTACATTTTTATTTTAAGCCCCAAAGATAATAATAAAAATGTACGTGAAATAAAATTATATAATAAAATTTAATAATAGCTAGTCTTATAAAAATAATGTTAAAAATCCAATGGCAGCAATAAACCTCTTGCGAGAGGTGAGATATGAGATTCGATCTCCGGATTGCCCTTGTAATAAACATTGCCCATTTTGAAGATGTATGAGTATAAGTGTTCTGTACAATAAACGTAAATATCATTATCGCTGTTAGAATATACTTTCATTGTAGAAGCCTGGAAGTGTTCTGCGCTGATGCCTCCGTAGGTCGTCCAGTTAAAATATGCATAGTCGGTATTACCT